>NZ_JBWKWI010000002.1:0-499141 GCF_059422145.1 Stenotrophomonas sp. GW821-FHT01H02A | reverse complement strand
CATCTAAGAGATAGCAAGAGCGGATCATACTGGGCCGTCAGCGGGAAGCTCGGCTGCCTTTTCTTGTAGTATTGCTCTGATCGCACGCGCTGCAGTTCATGCTGGCGGGCTCTGCGCTTTGTCGCATATTACGGGTCGGTGGAGAAGGTTATGAATGCAGTAGTCAATGGCTCCGCAAATCTTGTCGGGATAACCGGAATTGCACGGCGTCTGGTCCAGGACGGTGCCATTGATGAGGCTGTGGCTCGGGAGGCGATGGCACAGGCTGCTGCGGCTCGTTTGCCCCTGCCTCAATGGTTTGCCCAGAGAAAGTTGGTCACTGGCGCCCAGCTGGCTGCCGCCAACGCGCTTGAGTTTGGTATGCCATTGCTGGATGTGTCAGCGTTCGACAACAGCCAGAATGCAATGGGACTGGTGAGCGAAGAGCTCCTTCGCAAGCATCATGTGCTGCCGCTGTTCAAACGTGGCGGCAAGTTGTTCATCGGTACTAGCAATCCCACCCATTCTCTGGACGAGATCAAGTTTCACACCAATCTGGTGGTGGAGCCGATCCTGGTGGATGAAGATCAGATTCGCCGCACGTTGGAGCAGTGGCAGTCCAAGCAGGACACGCTTGGTTCGGCGCTCGGGACCGATGACGAAATGGGGGATCTGGACGTCTCGGCGGGCGACGAAGAGGGTGGTATTAGCGACTCTGGTATCGACGCCAAGGGCGACGACACCCCTGTCGTAAAGTTCGTCAACAAAGTCCTCGTAGACGCCATCCGCAAAGGCGCCTCGGACATCCACTTCGAACCCTACGAAGACGACTATCGGGTGCGCTTGCGCATCGATGGTCTGCTCAAGAACGTGGCCAAGGCCCCGGTCAAGCTCAACCAGCGCATCGCCGCGCGCCTGAAGGTGATGGCGCAGCTGGATATCGCCGAGAAGCGGGTGCCGCAGGATGGGCGCATCAAGCTCAACCTCTCCAAGACCCGCCAGATCGACTTCCGCGTCAGCACCCTGCCGACCCTGTTCGGCGAGAAGGTGGTGCTGCGTATTCTCGATGGCAGCGCAGCCAAGCTCGGCATCGACAAGCTCGGTTACGAGCCGGCCCAGCAGAAACTGTTCCTGGATGCGATCCACAAGCCGTATGGCATGGTGCTGGTCACCGGCCCGACCGGTTCGGGTAAAACGGTCTCGCTGTATACCGCGCTGGGCATCCTCAACGATGAAACCCGCAACATCTCCACCGCGGAAGACCCGGTCGAAATCCGCCTGCCCGGCGTCAACCAGGTGCAGCAGAACGTCAAGCGCGGCATGACCTTCGCCGCGGCGCTGCGCTCGTTCCTGCGCCAGGATCCGGACATCATCATGGTCGGCGAAATCCGCGACCTGGAAACGGCCGAGATCGCGATCAAGGCGGCGCAGACCGGCCACATGGTGCTCTCCACGCTGCACACCAACGATGCGCCGCAGACCATCGCGCGCCTGATGAACATGGGTATCGCGCCGTACAACATCACCAGCTCGGTGACATTGGTGATCGCGCAGCGCCTGGCGCGCCGGCTGTGCAACAACTGCAAGCGCCCGGTGGAACTGCCGGCCAATGCGCTGCTGGCCGAAGGCTTCACCCAGGCCCAGCTGGATGCGGGGATCAAGCTGTTCGAGCCGGTCGGCTGCGATGAGTGCACCGAAGGTTACAAGGGCCGTACCGGTCTTTACCAGGTGATGCCGATGACCGATGAGATCTCGACCATCGTGCTGGCCGGGGGCAATGCGCTGCAGATCGCCGAGGCCGCGCAGCTGGCCGGGGTCAATGATCTGCGGCAGTCGGCCTTGATCAAGGCCGCGGCCGGTGTGACGGGTCTGGCCGAGATCAACCGCGTGACCAAGGATTGAACTGCGTCCGTAGATAAAAAAGGCCCGCGCAAGCGGGCCTTTTTGTTTTGCATCGAGCGCTGGCTACTCAATCCATCCCCAGCTTCTTCAACTTGTACCGCAGCGCCCGGAAGGTAATGCCCAACTGCGCCGCGGTGCGGGTCTTGTTCCAGCGGTTCTCTTCCAGCGCTTTCTGGATCGCGGTGCGTTCCATCTGCTCGATGTAGGAGGGCAGCGCGCCATTGCCGGCCGGCAGGTCGACCACGGCTTCTTCCTGCGTGGCCGGCGCGTTGCCGGCGCCGAAGCGCGGTGCGTTCTGCGGCAGGCGCAGGTCGCTGGCACCGATGCGGTCTTCCTCGGCCAGGGCCAGGGCGCGCTCGAGGATGTTCTCCAGCTCGCGCACGTTGCCGGGGAACTGATACTGCGCCAGCGCTTCCAGCGCCGAGGGCGCCAGCAACGGGGTCGGGCGGCCGTGGGTACGGGCCAGCCGGGCCAGGATCGAGGCGGCCAGTGCGGGCAGATCGCTGCGGCGCTCGCGCAGCGGTGGCACGCGCAGTTCGATCACGTTGATGCGGTAGTACAGGTCGTGGCGGAAGCGGCCATCTTCGACCAGCTCGCCCAGGTCCTTGTGCGTGGCCGAGAGGATGCGCACGTCAACCGGCACCTCGGCGGCGGCGCCGACCGGACGGATCGATTTCTCCTGGATCGCGCGCAGCAGCTTGACCTGCATCTGCAGCGGCAGCTCGGCCACTTCATCCAGGAACAGGGTGCCCCCATGCGCGGCCTGGAACAGGCCGGGCTTGTCGGCATGTGCGCCGCTGAAGCTGCCCTTCTTGTGGCCGAAGAACTCGCTTTCCATCAACTCGGATGGAATCGCACCGCAGTTGACCGGCACGAACGCGCCGGGCGCGCGTGCGCTCTGCGCGTGGATGGTGCGTGCGACCAGTTCCTTGCCGACGCCGGATTCACCAAGGATGTAGACCGGGGCCTGGCTGCGCGCGACCTTGCCGATGGTGGCGCGCAGCACATCCATCGAGGGCGAATCACCGAGCAGGCGCGCGGCCTGTTCCGGGGCGAGCGGGGCGGGTGCGGCGCGCTCGGTGTTGTTGAGTTCCAGTGCGTGCTTGACCAGGCCGCGCAGCACCGAGATATCGACCGGCTTGCTGACGAAATCGAACGCGCCGGCCTTCAGGGCTTCCACCGCCAGGTCCATGCTGCCGAACGCGGTGATCATCGCCACCGGCGTGCGCGGGTAGTGCTGCGCGATTTCGGTGACCAGTTCGATGCCGTTGCCATCGGGCAGGCGCATGTCGGTGATGCACAGATCGTACGGATTGCTGGCCAGCAGCTCACGGGCTTCGGCGAGGTTGGCCGCGGTGCTGATGCGCAGGCCCATGCGGCCCAGGGTCAGTACCAGCAGTTCGCGGATGTCACGCTCGTCATCGACGACGAGGGCGCTGCGGGTGTCATTCATAAGGAAGGAAGATAGCCGAGGGCGGTCGTTGGCGACAAATGTTTGACGGTGGCGTTCTGGTATGCGCTGCTCATCCGGCCATCATCGTGTGCGGGCCGGCCAGCACCAGCCGGAAACAGGCACCACCGGCGGGCACCGAGACGTACTCCAACCGCGCCTGGTTGGCGCGGCACAGCTCGCGGGCGATGTACAGGCCCAGGCCGGTGCCGTGCTCGGAGGTGGTGAAGAACGGGCGGAACAGCTGGCTGGCCACCGTCTCGGGAATGCCGGGGCCGCGGTCCATCACATCGATGATGGCGGTGCGGTCCTGGCGCGCCACGCGCAGTCGCACGCGCGCCGGCTCTTCGGCCACGCGGCCGTACTTGAGCGCGTTGTGGACCAGTACGGTGAGGATCTGGTGCAGGTGGCGCGGGTCGACCAGGGCGTGCACCGAGGTCTCGCTGATGATCGGCTCCACGCTGTCGGTTTCCAGCGACAGGCCCTGCTTGTACTCCAGCACGAAGCGACGCACGAACGAGGCCAGGTCCACGTTTTCCGGATTGGCGCGCTCGCGCCGTGCCAGCCCGAGCACGCTTTCAACGATGCCGTTGGTGCGCTGGCATTGCTGGTTGATGATCTGCAGCAGGCGGCGGTCGGTGTCACCGATATCGGTGGATTCCTCCAGCAGCTGGGCGGCGTAGTTGATCGCCGCCAGCGGATTGCGGATCTCATGGGCCAGGCTGGCGGAGAAACGGCCCATCGCCGAGAGCGTCAAGGACTCGGCTCGCCGCGAGACCACGGTGGAATCATCCAGGAACACCAGGGTGAGGTCGCTGCCGGCCAGCAGACGGGCAAACCGTGGCTGCACTTCGGGCTGGTCGGGGGAGAGCTGCAGCGGCATCTCCTCGTTGGTCCAGCCGTTGCGCCAGCGCAGCAGTCGGCGGCTCAGTTCCGGCGCGGCACTGCCCAGTTCCAGCCGGCCGCTGCCACTGTTGCCGTCGGCATCGCCGAGCAGGGTGGAGGCGGCTTCGTTGGCGAGCGTGATGCGGTTGGCCCCGTCCACCACGATCACGCCGGTGCGCATGCGGCGGATGATCAGTTCGTTGATCTGGAACAGGTTGGCCACTTCATCGCCGCGCTGGTTGGCCAGCTGCTGGTTCATGCGGGCGCGGTTGCCGACCTGGTAGCTGATGAAGGCGACGGCCAGGTAACTGGTGACGAACATGGCCAGTTCGGCCAATGTGCGGGTCGGGTCACCGCCTTCGAGTTGTTTCCAGATGTACTCACCTGCCGTCGCGGCGCTGGCGGCCGCGGCCAGGCCCAGCCCCATGCTCAGCGGCAGCAGGGTCGCAGCGGCAGCGATGTTGAACAACAGCGACATCGAGATGCCCGCGCTGGCCCCGGGTAGCGCATGGGCGAGCAGGGTGGCGGCGATGATGTCGGCGGCCACGCTCCACACCACGATGGTGCGCAGCCAGCGCTCGTTGCGCCCGAACAGCAGCACCAGCACCGCCACCAGCAGGTAGCCGCTGGCCACGATGGTCGCAAGCTTCGGGTGGTCGGCGGAGCCGACCAGTCCGCTCAGTGGGCTGAACAGCAGCGCGCCGATGACGGTGGCCATCAGCAGGCGGTACAGCGCGAAGAAATACAGTTCGCGCCGCGGTATCGATTCGATGCGGTCGATCAATGAAGCACTGGGTGACACGCCGGAACTCCCCTTCTGGCATGGGGCCAGTGTAGGGCGTCCGGCCGGGTTTGGGGGCCGGTGGCCGGGGCGGGGCGTGTGAAGGCCGGACGGTGTACCGGTGGCGACCGGCTGCGCGGCGGTGCCGCCAAGGGCCTGGAGGGCCGTTTCCGGCACCGCCCGCAACTGTCTGAAATTGCGCCGGAAACGGCTCCGCGCCGGTGTCTTGGGACTGACTTCTTTGCGCCTGCGCGCCGGGTCGTCCACAATAGTGGGCCCGCCGCGGTCCTTACCGGCGCCCCCGTGAGGGAGCCTTGGAGATGCGTGCGGTCGTTCCTATTCCCACGGTGACGCATGAATTTCCACGAATACCAGTCAAAACAGCTGCTTGCCGAGTACGGCATTCCCGTTCCGGCCGGCAAGGTCGCGGCTACCCCGGACGAAGCGGTTGAAGCTGCCAACGCCCTGGGCCAGGGCCCCTGGATGGTCAAGGCGCAGATCCACGCTGGCGGCCGCGGCAAGGCTGGCGGCGTCAAGTTCTGCAAGACCACCGACGACGTGAAGGCCGCTGCGGCCAAGATGCTCGGCACCAAGATGGCCACCTACCAGACCGCCGGCGTCGAACTCCCGGTCAACCTGGTGCTGGTGACCACCGCCGGCGAGATCGTCAAAGAGCTGTACCTGTCGGTGCTGGTCGACCGTGGCACCAAGACCATCACCTACATCGCCTCTTCGGAAGGCGGCGTGGAGATCGAGCAGGTCGCTGCTGAAACCCCGGAGCTGATCCACTCGCTGAACGTCGATTTCGTCGAAGGCGTGCAGGGTTACCACGGCCGTGATTTCGGCTTCAAGCTGGGCCTGACCGCCAAGCAGGCCGGCCAGTTCGCCAGCATCATGGTGAACCTGTACCGCCTGTTCAACGAAAAGGACCTGGCCCTGGTTGAAATCAACCCGCTGGCGATCCTGGACGACGGCAACCTGTACGCGCTGGACGGCAAGTTCGACAGCGACGACAACGCCGCGTTCCGCCAGAAGGCGCTGGTCGCCATGCGCGACAAGACGCAGGAAGATCCGACCGAAGTGATCGCGTCGGAGCTGGACATCAACTACGTCACCATGGACGGCAACATCGGCTGCATGGTGAACGGCGCCGGCCTGGCCATGGCCACCATGGACGTCATCAAGCTCAACGGCGGCGAGCCGGCGAACTTCCTGGACGTGGGCGGCGGTGCGAACAAGCAGCGCGTCATTGAAGCCTTCAAGCTGATCCTGTCCTCGGACAAGGTCGAAGGCATCTTCGTCAACATCTTCGGCGGCATCGTCCGCTGCGACATGATTGCCGAAGGCATCATCGCCGCCGTGAAGGAAGTGGGCGTCAAGGTTCCGGTCGTGGTGCGCCTGGAAGGCACCAACGTGGAAGAAGGCAAGCAGCTGCTGCGCGACAGCGGCATGGCCATCATCCCGGCTGACAACATCAACGATGGCGCCAAGAAGATCGTTGAAGCTGTCAAGAACGCCGCCTGATACCGACACCAAGGAATTCCCATGTCTGTTTTGATTAACAAGAACACCAAGGTGATCGTGCAGGGCTTCACCGGCCAGCAGGGCACCTTCCACGCCACTCAGATGATCGAGTACGGCACCCAGGTCGTTGGCGGCGTGACCCCCGGCAAGGGCGGCACCACCCACATCGACCTGCCGGTCTTCAACACCGTTGCCGACGCCGTGCAGAGCACCGGCGCCAACGCTTCGGTCATCTACGTGCCGCCGCCGTACGCGGCCGACGCGATCCTGGAAGCCGCTGCTGCCGGCATCCAGGTCATCGTCTGCATCACCGAAGGCATCCCGGTGCTGGACATGCTGCGCGTCAAGAACGTGCTGACCCGTTCGCATCCGGACACCGTGCTGATCGGGCCGAACTGCCCGGGCGTCATCACCCCGGGTGAGTGCAAGATCGGCATCATGCCGGGCCACATCCACCAGCCGGGCAAGATCGGCATCGTGTCGCGTTCGGGCACCCTGACCTATGAAGCGGTCAAGCAGACCACCGAAGTCGGCCTGGGCCAGTCCACCTGCATCGGCATCGGTGGTGACCCGATCAACGGCCTGAACTTCGTCGACTGCCTGAAGCTGTTCAACGAAGATCCGCAGACCGAAGGCATCATCATGGTCGGCGAAATCGGCGGCGACGCTGAAGAAGCCGGTGCCGAGTACATCAAGAACCACGTGAAGAAGCCGGTCGTCGGCTTCATCGCGGGCGCCTCGGCTCCGGCCGGCAAGCGCATGGGCCACGCCGGTGCGATCGCATCGGGCGGCAAGGGCACCGCGGAAGGCAAGTTCGCCGCCATGGAAGCCGCTGGCGTCGTGACCGTCCGTTCGCCGGGCGACCTGGGCGCTGCCATCGCCAAGCTGGTGAAATAAGACGCCGGCCGCACCCGCGGCCGACGTCCGGTAGCGCTGACCGTTGGTCAGCTGCCGGTAGAGCCGACCGTTGGTCGGCTGTCTGAAACAGAAGGCCGCCTCCGGGCGGCCTTCTGCGTTTGCGTGATCGCGAAAACGGCCATCGCCCGATCCGCGGAGTGCCGGCCGCTTACCGGCGCCGCATGACGCAGCATGCGTGCATGGTTGGCGGCCAGCGGCCGGCACTACAATGAGCGCAGTACAACCACAGGCTGGAACCCCATGACGTCGCTCCGCATTGCCCTGGCGCAGTTTGATTTCCCGGTTGGCGCGGTGGCGCAGAACACCGGCAACATCATCGCGATGATCGCCGAGGCGCGCGATGAGTACGGTGCCGAGCTGGTGGTGTTCCCGGAACTGGCGATCAGCGGCTACCCGCCGGAGGATCTGCTGCTGCGCCCGGGCTTCCTCTATGACTGCCAGCAGGCGCTGGCGCGCATCGCCGCCGCCACCACCGGCATCGCCGCGGTCGTCGGCTGGCCGCAGGCCGCTGGCGCGGTGGTCTACAACGCGGCCAGCGTGCTGCGCGATGGCAAGGTCGAGCACACCTACCGCAAGCGCGAGCTGCCCAACTACGCGGTGTTCGATGAGCGCCGTTATTTCGATGTCGATCCGGACGGCGGCAGCTGCGTGTTCGAGCTGAAGGGCGTGCCGGTCGGCGTGCTGGTCTGCGAGGACCTGTGGTTCGCCGAACCACTGGCCGATACGGTCCGCGCCGGCGCGCAGCTGGTGGTGGTGCCCAATGCGTCGCCCTATGAGCGCGGCAAGCATGCCCAGCGGGATGCGCTGCTGGCCGAGCGCACCCGTGAGAGCGGGGCGGCGATCGCCTACCTCAACGTGGTGGGGGGACAGGACGCGCTGGTGTTCGATGGTGCCTCGGTCGTCGCTGACGGCGACGGCACGGTGCACCCGGCGGCCGCGGCCTTCACCGACCAGTGGCTGGTCGTGGACTACGACGCCGATGCGCGCCGCTTCCTGCCGCGCGAGTGGATCGACGACGGCGATGAGAGCATGGACGCGCTGGCCTGGCGCGCAGTCACCCGGGGCATCCAGGACTACTGCCGCAAGAACGGCTTCAAGAAGGTCTGGCTCGGCCTGTCCGGGGGCATCGATTCGGCCCTGGTGCTGGCGATGGCGGTGGACGCGCTGGGGGCGGCCAACGTTACCGCGGTGCGGCTGCCGTCGCGCTACACGGCGGACATGTCCAACGATCTGGCGGCCGAGCAATGCCGCGCCTTGGGCGTGAAGCTGGAGGCGGTCTCGATCGAGCCGGTGTTCGAGGGCCTGATGGCCGCGCTCGGCCCGATGTTCGAGGGCCAGGCGGCGGATGTGACCGAAGAGAACCTGCAGTCGCGCAGCCGTGGCGTGATCCTGATGGCGCTGTCCAACAAGTTCGGCGGCCTGCTGCTGACCACCGGCAACAAGAGCGAGTACGCGGTGGGCTACGCCACCATCTACGGCGACATGTGCGGCGGCTATGCCCCGCTCAAGGACCTGTACAAGACGGAGGTCTTCGGGCTCTCCAAGTGGCGCAATACCGTGGGCGGGGCCCCGGTGATCCCGCCGGCGGTGATTTCCCGCCCGCCCTCGGCCGAACTGCGGGCCAACCAGACCGACCAGGATTCGCTGCCGGCCTATGACGTGCTGGATGGCATCCTGTACCGCTACGTGGACCAGGAGCAGTCGCGCGAGGAGATCGTGGCCGCCGGGTACGCCGCCGAGGTGGTGGACCGTGTGCTGCGCCTGGTGCGCACCAGCGAGTGGAAGCGCCACCAGGCCGCCCCGGGGCCGAAGGTCTCGCGGCGGGCGTTCGGGCGCGAGCGGCGGTATCCGATCAGCAACGGGTACAAGGGCTGAGAGGCCCGCCGGTGGGTGCCGACCGTTGGTCGGCGCAGGGGCGTGGAGCGTGGAGCGGGCGGCGAAGGGCGGCCGGGGAAGGGCGCCCGGGGTGCGGAGAGCAGCCGACCAACGGTCGGCTCTACCGGCGTCGCTGCCGCGACACCACCGTCGGCGTCGCCGCCGGGTAATGAAAAAGGCCCCTTTCGGGGCCTTTTTTATTACTTGCGGTTCATCGTGGCGTTGCGTTCACCGGTACTGGCGGACTTCTCGCCGGCAAACGGGTTCAGCTTGCGCACCATCCACGGGTACTTCGGCCACTTGCCCTGCAGCCACGGGTGGTCGGGCTGGTTCAGCTCGAGCACGCGGCGGGCATCGTCGGCCAGGGTCTTGTTGCCCAGGTGGGTGTAGGCCTCACCCAGGGCAGCCACGGCGTCGTACTGGAACGCGCTCTGCGGGTAGTTCTCCAGCAGGAAGTTGGCGCGGCCCGCGGCCGAGACGTACGCCTCGCGGCGCAGGTAATACAGGGCGTTGTCCAGCTCGTACTGGGCGAACACGTCGCGCAGGGCGATCATCCGCTGGCGCGCATCGGCGGCGTAGCGGCTGTTCGGGTAGCGCTCGGTGACGATGGTGAAATCGGCATAGGCCTGGCGCGGGCTGGACAGGTCGCGGCGGCTCGGGTCCAGCGACCAGACGCGGCGCAGGAAGACCGTGTCGCGATTGCCATTGGCCAGGCCACGCAGGTAGTACATGTAGGCGATGTTGCGGTGGGTCGGGTAGGTACGGATGAAGCGGTCCACGCTGGACACCGCGTCATCGTGCTTGCCGGCCTTGTACTGCGCGTAGGCGCTTTCGATCATGGCCTGTTCGGTATACGGGCCGTACGGGTACTGGGCTACCAGGCGGCGGAAGCTGGCTTCGGCACCGCTCCAGTTCCCCCCTTCCATGAGCTTGTGGCTCTTCTCGTAGAGCGTTTCGACCGGCAGGCCTTCATCCGGATTCTTGCCCTTGGTACCGCGGTGACAGCCGGTGGCGACGAAGAGCAGCACCAGCATCAGGGCGGCGAGGCGGACGGGCGCGGACAGCATAACGGAGCGTCGGATCATGGGGTCAGGGCGGGACGCGGCTGGAATACGAAGGGTCGATGATAGCCTAGTGGCCTGTCCCGCGACTGAAACTGGTCGCCCGGACCCCAAAATTGTCCCCATTGCGGTGTGCCCCCATGTCCGATACCCCTGCTGATTCCGATTCCCCCCGCCAGGCCATCGTGCCCGATACCGCCGCCGGCCGCCGGTTCGACGCGGTCCTGGCCGAGCTGTTCCCCGAATTCTCCCGGTCCAAGCTGACCGAGTGGATCAAGTCCGGCGACGTCCTGCTGGACGGCGATACCGTGCGCGGGCGCGACCCGGTGCGCGGCGGCGAGGTGGCCAGCCTGCACGTCGTGCTCGACACCCAGACCCATGCCGAGCCGGAGGACATCCCGCTGGAGGTGCTGTACGAGGATGAACATGTGTTCGTCATCAACAAGCCGGTCGGCCTGGTGGTCCACCCCGGCGCGGGCAATCCGACCGGCACCCTGGTCAACGCGCTGCTGTTCCGCGACCCCTCGCTGTCGGTGCTGCCGCGCGCGGGCATCGTGCATCGCCTGGACAAGGACACCAGCGGCGTGATGGTGATCGCCCGCACGATCCAGGCGCAGACCGCGCTGGTCGAGCAGCTCTCCGCCCGTGAAGTGCACCGCCAGTACCTTGCGGTGGTGGTGGGTGCGCTGGTCTCCGGCGGCACCGCGACCGCCGGCATCGACCGCCACCCGCGCGACCGCATCCGCATGGCCGTGCGTGAAGACGGCAAGGAAGCGATCACCCATTACCGCCTGCGGGAGCGCTTCCGTGCGCATACCGCGCTGGAGTGCCGCCTGGAAACCGGCCGTACCCACCAGATCCGCGTGCACATGGCGCACCTGCGGCACCCGATCATCGGCGACCAGCTGTATGGCGGTGCGCTGAAACTGCCCAAGGGCGCCAGCGAGGAACTGGTCGCCGAACTGCGTGGCTTCAAGCGTCAGGCGCTGCACGCTGAAACGCTGGAGTTCGTGCACCCGATCACCGGTGAGAAGATCACCAACAGCGCGCCGCCGCCGGCCGACATGCAGGCCCTGCTGCACGCCCTGCGCGAAGACAGCAAGCGCTTCGCCGAGCAGGAACGCAACCGCCGCTGATGGACGCCACCGTGCCCGTGCTGCCAGCCGACTGGCAGGCCCCGACCGGGGTCCATGCGCTGACCACGCTGCGCTACGGCGCGGGCCGTTCGGTGGTGCCGTTCGACCAGTTCAACATGGGCAACCGCTACGCCGCCGATGGCGACGATCCGGAGCAGGTGCAGCGTAACCGCGACCTGCTGGTGCCCGGGCTGGGCCTGCCCTCGGCGCCGCATTGGCTGCGCCAGGTGCACGGTACCGGCGTGCGGCGCTTCACTGCGCCGCCAACGGCCATCGGCGTGGAGGCCGAACCTACCGCGGACGCCGCCGTGACCTCGGCGCCGGGGGTGGTGCTGGCCATCCTCACCGCGGACTGCCTGCCGGTGGTGTTCGCCGCGCGCGATGGCGGCGAGATCGGCGCCGCCCATGCCGGCTGGCGTGGGCTGGCCGACGGCATGCTGGAAGCCACCGTGGCGGCCATGCGCACCCCGGCCGCGCAGCTGCAGGCCTGGCTGGGCCCGGCTGCGGGACCGGCGCTGTATGAGATCGGCGAGGACGTGTTCGAGGCCTTCGTCGAGCGCGACGAGGGCGCCGCGGCTGCCTTCGTGGCGACCCGGCCGGGGCACTGGAAGGTGGACCTGTACGCACTGGCCCGCCGTCGCCTGCAGGGCGTCGGGCTAGACCCGGCCCACATCAGTGGCGGGCAGTACTGCACGCTGGCCGACCCACAGCGGTTCTATTCGCACCGGCGTGATCGCCGCACCGGGCGCATGGCGACCCTGGCGTGGATCGCACCCTGAATTCCCAGCGGGCGGCAGGTGAACCGGCCGCCGATGCGGGCATCGTGTTCGATGGCGTCCGCGCGCTGTGCCATCATCAGCCTTCCAGCGCCTGCAGATAGGTCTGCCGCCAATGGTTGATGTCGTAGGTGCGCAGGTGATCCATCATCGCCTGCCAGCGCTCCACGCGCTTTTTCAGCGGCATCGTCGCGGCGGTGGCGATCGCATCGGCCACGCCATCCAGGTCATGCGGATTGACCAGCAGCGCCTGCTTCAGTTCATCGGCGGCGCCGGCCAGCAGTGACAGCACCAGCACGCCTGGATTTTCCGGGTCCTGCGAGGCGACGTACTCCTTGGCGACCAGGTTCATGCCGTCGCGCAACGGGGTCACCAGGCCCACTGCCGCCGCCCGGTAGAACCCGGTCAGCGTGGCATGGGTGAAGTTCTGGTTGACGTAGCGCAGCGGGGTCCAGTCGGGCGCGGCATGCCCGCCGTCGATGTGGCCGGCGATCTGTTCCAGCTGGCCGCGCAGTTGGCGGTACTCGGTGACATCGCCGCGCGAGACGGGGGCGATCTGCAGGTAGGTCAGCGAGCCGTGCTGGTCCGGGTGGCGCTCCAGATAGCGCTCGAAGCCCTGGAAGCGCTCCGGCAGGCCCTTGGAGTAGTCGAGGCGATCCACGCCGATCGCCAGTTGGCGATTGCGCAGGCTGCCGCGCAGGTCCTTGACTGCCGGTTTGTTCGCCCCGGCCTTGGCCTGGCGCGCGATGAACTCGGTATCGATGCCGATCGGGAAGGCCGCGGCGCGGAAGCGTCGGCCACCGGGGGCCTCCAGTTCGCCATCGGGCAGCACCCGGCCGCCACCGAACAGCCGCACATAGGACTGGAAACGGTCCGCGTCGCGCTGGGTCTGGAAGCCGACCAGATCGTAGGCGTACAGGCTGGAGAACAGCCGCAGGTGGTCCGGCATCGCCTGCAGCAGGTCGGCCGAGGGCATCGGCACGTGCAGGAAGAAGCCGATCCGGCAGCCGATGCCGCGTTCGCGCAGCAGCGAGGCCAGCGGGATCAGGTGGTAATCGTGGATCCAGACGATATCGTCCTCGCGCAGCAGCGGCGCGAGCTTTTCGGCGAACAGTGCGTTGACGCGCCGATAGGTCTCGCGCGTGGCGCGGTCGTAGTCGACCAGGTCCAGCCGGAAATGCAGCAGCGGCCACAGCGTGCGGTTGGCGAAGCCGTTGTAGTAACCGTCCACGTCGCGCTTGTTGAGGTCCATGGTGACGTAGCGGATGTCACCGTCGACCTGCTCGTGCAGGGCGCCACTGTTGTCGCGGACGGACTTGCCACTCCAGCCGAACCACAGGCCACCACGCTCCTTGAGCGCGGCGAGCAGACCGACGGCCAAACCGCCGGCACGCGATTCACCGGGGACGGCGACCCGGTTGGAGACGACGACCAGACGGCTCATGACGCCTCCTGCCAGCTGCGCGACAGGCGCATGGCGGCGGTGATCAGGCCCACGTGCGAGTAAGTCTGCGGGAAGTTGCCCCAGGCCTCGCCGCTGTCGAAGGCAAGATCCTCCGAGAGCAGGCCCAGATGGTTGCGCCGCTCCAGCAGCATCTCGAACATGTCGCGTGCTTCCTCCATGCGCCCGATCGCCGCGAGCGCATCGATGTACCAGAAGGTGCAGATGGTGAAACTGGTTTCCGGCTCGCCGAAATCATCCGGTGCCACGTAGCGGTACAGCGCGTTGCCATGCTTGAGATCGCGGCCGATGGCCTCGACGGTGGCGACGAAGCGCGCATCGTTGGCCTCGATGAAGCCGATGTCGGCCAGCAGCAGCAGCGAGGCGTCCAGCCGGTGGCCGCCGAACGTATCGGTGAAATGGCCGAGTTCGTCGCTCCACGACTCGCGCATGATCCGCGCATGGATGATGTCGGCGCGTTCGCGCCAGTAACTGGCGCGGTCATCCAGCTTCAACCGCACCGCGATCTTGCACAGACGGTCGCAGGCGGCCCAGCACATCGCGCTGGTGTAGGTATGCACTTCGGTGCGGCCGCGGAATTCCCACAGCCCGGCATCGGGCACGTCGTGCAGGGTGAACGCCTGCTCGCCCAACGGCTCCAGCCGCGCGAAGGTGTGCGCATCGCCCGGGTCCTGCAGGCGGCGATCGAAGAACAGCTGCGTGGACGCGAGCACCACGCTGCCGTAGACATCGTGCTGGCGCTGCACCCAGGCCAGGTTGCCGCGACGCACCGGCCCCATCCCGCGGTAGCCGGACAGCGACGGGACTTCGCTTTCTTCCAGCTTGGCCTCGAAGCTGATGCCGTACAGCGGCTGCAGGCTGCCATCGGCGGTCGCCAGGTTGAAGATGTAGCCCAGGAACTGCTCCATGGTGCGGGTCGCGCCGAGGCGGTTGAGCGTACGTACCACGAAGGCGGCATCGCGCAGCCAGCAGTAGCGGTAGTCCCAGTTGCGGATGCTGCCGGGCGCTTCCGGGATGGAGGTGGTCATCGCGGCGATGATCGCGCCGCTGTCTTCGTACTGGCAGAGTTTGAGCGTGATCGCGCTGCGGATCACCGCATCCTGCCATTCCAGCGGGATCGACAGATAGCGTACCCATTCGCGCCAGTAGTCGCGGGTGCGCTGGAAGGACTCCTGCACGTAGCCGCTGAGCGAGCGGTTGAGCGACTCGTCCACGCCGAGCACCAGGTGCACGGGATGGCTGAGCACGAACGGCAGGCCGTCGCGCACGAACCGCAGCGGCACGTCGGTGGTCAGGCGCAGCACGTGGTCGGGCAGGACCCAGCGGATGTGGTTGCTGCCCCAGGTCGAATCCGGGACGCGCGCGCCCCAGTCGGCCAGCGGCCGCGCGCGCACGATGATGCGCGGGTTGCCGGACAGCGGGCGGACCTGGCGGATCAGGCTGACCGGCCGATAGAAGCGGTCGTTCTGGCGCCAGCGCGGCGCGAAATCGATGATTTCCAATGCGCCGCCATGCTTGTCGCGCAGTACGGTGCGCAGGATGGCGGTGTTGGTCAGGTAGCTCTGCTCGCTGTCGACCATGTCCTCCAGCTCGATGCCGAAGTCACCGCCTTCCTGTTGATTGGGGCCGAGCAGGGCGCAGAAGGTCGGGTCGCCGTCGAAGGTCGGCAGGCAGCTCCAGACGACGCGCGCGTGCTTGTCGATCAGCGCGCCGAAGCTGCCATTGCCGACCACGCCCAGATTCAGATCGGGTTCGCTCATGATGCAGGAAGTCTCGTGTCATGCCGCGGCGGCACACCGGTGGGGGAGACCTGCGCGCGGCGTCAGGGGGCCTTGGAATCAAGGCATCAGTAGGCATTCTCGCGGAGCCAGGCGTGCACCCTGCGTACCGTCGGCAGCGAGAACACCGCATCGCTGGGTTCACGCGCACCGACCAGCACACTCCAGCCATGCAGGTCATTGGCCGCGCCGAAGCCGAATTCATCCGTGAGGTCATCGCCGACGAACACCGGCATGCGATCACGGAACGGCGGCTGCAGCATCAGTTGCCGCATCGCACGCCCTTTGTCGCTGCCTTCGGGCAGGAACTCGATCACATGGTCGCCGGGCTGCAGCCGGTAGCCGCCATGCCCGCGGATATGCCGCTCGGCGAAGGCGCGTACATCATTGGCCGCATGCGGTGCACCGCGCCAATGCAGGGCCAGGCTGCGGCCCTTGTCTTCAACGAGCACGCCTGGATAGCCATGCGCGAAGCGCATCGCCTGCTGGTGCAGGGCATGCAGCCACTCGCTGGTATCGGCGGAGGGATCACCGCTCTGCGCGCGCTGCTCATGGTTGCGCAGCTCGTGGCCGTGCAGGCCGGCGGCGGGCAGGCTCAGGGGCGCAAACAGCTTGTCCAGCTGCGCCAGCGGCCGGCCGCTGATCAGCGCGACCGCGCCGTCCAGGCGATCGCTGATGCGCCCGATCGCCTCACGCACATCAGGCAGGAGCGCGACCGACTCGGGGTCGTCCGCGAATTCGATAAGCGTGCCATCCACGTCCAGGAACAGCGCACAGGCATCGTCCAGCAGCGGCGGCGGCGGACGTTGGGGGAAGTCGTTGGCCATGGTGACCAACATGCCAGCGCGGATGTGATTGCCAGGTCATGGCATCGCGCCACGCCGCCTCCCCGTTCACCACCGGTAGAGCCGACCGTTGGTCGGCTGCACCCATCCGGTAGAGCCGACCGCCGGTCGGCTGCACCACCGGTCAGAACGTATACCGCACGCGCCCGTAGTAGTACGCGCCATTGCTGCCGATCGGTGACAGCACGTCATACGGCAGATTGCCGAAGTAGTAGATGTCGTCGTTGGACAGGTCCGAATAGTTGTCGGTCAGGTTCTGTCCACCCAGCGCCACGCTCCACTGCGGGGTGATCTTGTACTCCACCTCGGCATCCAGCTGCCACTCGGCACCGTAGGTCTGGCGCGGGATGTAGCCATCGCCGAAGTTGAACACCCGGGTGACGCTGCCATAGCGGCTGAGACGGCTGCTCAGCGACCAGTGGTCGTTGGCCCAGCTGGCGGCCAGTGCGGCGCGGGTACGCGGGGTGGCATCGGTCAGCGTATTGGTCTCTTCCACGCCGAACAGCACGTAGTCCGGATCCAGGGCGAGCAGGCCCGGCGGGGTGGCGAGCACGTTCTTCAGCGTGGTCTTGGTGTAGGCATACGTACCGGTCAGCACCAGCTCGCCATCGCCCAGCGACTGCCGCCAGTTGCTCACCAGTTCCGCGCCGCGGGTGCGGGTATCGGCGGCATTGACGAAGAAGCTGGCGCTCTGCAGGCCGGCTGTGCCGAACTGCTGCTGCACGTAATCGGTCAGCGCATCACCGGTGATGCTTTCCGACAGCGCGATGCGGTCATCGATGTCGATCTGGAAGAAGTCCAGCGAGACGTCGAAGTGGTCGCCGATGCGGCTGGTGAAGCCCAGGCTGGTATTGAGCGACTTCTCCGGCTTCAGATCGGTGGCGCCCAGGCCACGCGCGATGGGATTGTTGACCGACAGCACGCGGCCCTGCACCAGCTGGCCGGCGGCGTTGTAGCCGGTGGAGGTGGATTCGTAGCCGATCTGTGCCAGTGACGGGGCACGGAAGTTGTTGGAGATCGCACCGCGCAGCGCAAACGCCGGGGTGAACTCGTAACGCAGGCCCAGCTTGCCGGTCAGCTCGCCACCGAAGTCATCGCTGTGCTCGTACCGTGCCGCCAGATCGCTGGAGAAATGCTCGCCGAACTGGCTCGACAGGCTGGCGTAGGCGCTGACGACGTCACGCGACAGCGAGGTCGCATCCTGCGGGGTCAGGCCACCACCGGCCTGCGAGCCGGTCGGGCGATCCGTGAACGGGCCGGCGGCATAGCTGGTCGGGTCACCGGGGCGGGTTTCGTAGTGGTCGCGGCGCGCTTCCAGGCCCAGGCCCAGGCTGTGGGTGATGGTGTCGCCCTGGGAGAACACGCGGCCCAGGTCGACGTTCGCCACGGTCAGCTCATTGCGGTAATCGCCGGTCTTGAACCGGGTCGGGCTGGTCGGGCCCAGCGAGGCGTTGAGCGAGTTGCGCAGGCGGTAGGTGAACGTGTTGACACCGTAATCCAGGCTGGCGTCGTAGTTCCATTCACCCCACTGGCCCTTCGCGCCGGCCACGGCCTGTACGTCGCGGTTCTCGCCCTCGGAGATCGGACGGTAGCCGTTCGGATAGACCTCGGCCCAGTTGGCGTCGCTGTCCGGATAGCGGAAGTAGTTCGCGCCTTCGCTGTCGCGCTGGTTGAACGTAGCGAAGCTGTAGAACGTGGAGGTCTCGCCGAACGGCAGCTGCGCGTTGTACCAGGCGTTCAGATCCCGGGTCTTGCCATCGCCGAGCTCGTAGTTGCGCTTGCCCTGCAGGGCAAGGTTGGTCGGAGTCTGGTCCCACGGCGGGATCTGGTCGAAGCCGGCGCGGTTGGTGCCCTCGTGGTTCTTCAGTTCCAGGCCGACGCGCAGGAAGCCGCCGTTATCGCCCAGCGCCGTGCCGACCTTGGCGCTGGCGTAGCTGGTCTGGCCATCGGTGAGGGTGCGGTCGATCGGCTTGAGGTCGGTGTGGTTGGCGCCGAAGCTGGCTTCGAACGCGCCGCCTTCCGGGGCGTCATCGAGGATCACGTTGATCACGCCGGCCACCGCATCGGAGCCGTACAGCGCACCGGCGCCATCGCGCAGCACCTCGATGCGCTTGATCGCGCTGACCGGGATCGCGTTGAAGTCGACCGGGGTGGTGCCCTTGCCGATCTTGCTGTCGGTATTGACCAGCGCGCTGCTGTGGCGGCGCTTGCCGTTGACCAGCACCAGCACCTGGTCGGGGGAGAGGCCGCGCAGCTGGGCGGCACGGATGTGGTCGGCGCCGCCGGAGTTGGACTGGCGCGGGAAGTTGAACGAGGGCAGCAGCGCCTGCAGCGCGCTGCCCAGTTCGCCATTGACCACGCCGGCCTTGCGGATGTCCTCGGCGGTGAGCACGTCCACCGGTGAGGTGGATTCCAGCACGGTCCGGTCGATCGCACGGGTGCCGGTGACGATCACGGTGTCCAGCGTTGTGGCGGTGTTCGGCGCGTCCTGCGCGAGTACGTCCTGGGCCAGCAGGGGGGAAGAGAGGACGAGCGCGATGGCAAGGCCAAGGCGCGACGCGGACGGACGGGACATGCGGACTCCAGCAGAACGACGAGGGGGGAGGGAGGGGGGGAGGAAGGCGCTGGCGTTGCCGACCCATGGTCGGCACTACCAATCCATCCGGATGAAGCGATATATTATCTTCGCGTGATCGCCCTGTGCGGCGCAAGTCCCGCCGGCGTGGTTATCAGCAGATAGCCGTTGGCGATCTGCACCGGACCCGGATGTCCGTCACGCTCCTTCCCCTGCCTGCCCCCGTGTTCCCGGAGAGTTGTCCATGTCGTTCCGCGCCATCCTGATTGCCCTGGTCCTGGCCACCAGTGGCTGTGCCACCGCCGCTCCGGCCGCCAAGCCGACCCCGCCGGCTGTCGCAACCGCCACCTTGCAGGGTGACGCCGCCCGTCCGGACGCCGCCGCCGGCTGGGTCCGCAGCGAGCTGTACTTCGGCGTCGGCGAAGAGAGCGGCGTCGCCGACCGCCCGCAGACCGAGGGCATCACCGACGCGCAGTGGCGCGCCTTCCTCGACAAGGAGGTCACCCCGCGCTTCCCGGATGGCCTGACCGTGTTCGATGCCTACGGGCAGTGGCTGTTCCGCGGCGCGCCCGAGCCGAACCGCCTGCGCACCAAGGTGCTTGTGGTGCTGCACGAGAACACCCCGCAGCGTCGCGCCGACATCGAAGCGATCCGCCTGGCATGGAAGCAGGCCACCGGGCACCAGTCGGTGCTGTGGGCGAAGCAGGCGGTCGACGTCTCGTTCTGATCGGGCGTTGCCACGGCGCGGCGCGGTGACGCGCGTCGCGCCGACCACATCAGTGTCACCCGCGCATCGCTAGGATCGGACCTCCCGCATCGAGGAAGTCCTGTCATGAGCAAGCGTGTTGCCGAGATCGTGGTCGACACTCTCCAGGCCGCCGGCGTCCGCCATTGTTACGGCATCGTCGGCGACACCCTCAACCATGTCACCGATGCCCTCCATCGCAGTGACATCGAGTGGGTGCACATGCGCCACGAAGAGGTCGCCGCGTTCGCGGCCGGTGCCGAGTCGCTGATCAGCGGCCAGCTCACCGCCTGCGCCGGCTCCTGCGGGCCGGGCGGCCTGCACTTCATCAATGGCATCTTCGAGAGCAATCGCAATCGCGCGCCGATGGTGCTGATCGCCAGCCAGGTAGTCACCGCCGAGCTGGGCATGGAGTTCCCACAGGAAGTCGATTTCAAGGCGGTGTACAGCAGCTGCAGCGTGTTCTGCGAGCAGGTGCACAGCCCGGAGCAGGCACGCCGCGTGGTGACCTTGGCCTGCCAGGCGGCGATCAGCCGTCGCGGGGTGGCGGTGGTGATCCTGCCGGCCGACATCAGCGAAGCGGAGGTCAAGCACGATCCGCCGTTCTCGGTGCATTACACCCAGCCGGTGCTGCGCCCTTCGGACGATGAGCTGCAGCGCATCGCCGCGCTGATCGGCGAGGGCAAGCGCATCGGCATCTATGCCGGCGCGGGCTGTGAACATGCCCACGACGCACTGGTCGCGCTGGGTGCCCGGCTCAAGGCACCGATCGCGCATACCTCGCGCGCCAAGGACTTCGTCGAATACGACAATCCGTACAACATGGGCATGACCGGCATCTTCGGCATCGAGTCCGGGTACCACACGCTGATGGCCTGCGACACGCTGCTGCTGCTCGGCGCGGACTTCGCGTGGGGCCAGTACTACCCGGACAAGGCCACGCTGATCCAGGTCGATCGCGACGGCAGTCATCTCGGCCGCCGGCACCCGGTGAACCTGGGCGTGGTGGGTGACATCGGCCCGACCCTGGAGGCGCTGCTGCCGTTGCTGCCCGAACGCGACGACCGCAGCTTCCTGGATGAGTGCATCGAGCACCGCGAGAAGGCGCTGGCCACCCGGGCCAAGGAAGAGCAGCCGGGCGAGGGCGAGCTGATCCATCCGCAGCACCTGACCGCGCTGATCGACCGGCATGCCGCCGACGATGCCCTGTTCACCGCCGACGGCGGGTCGCCGATGGTCTGGATCCTGCGCCATATCCGTGTCAACGGCCGCCGCCGCACACTGACCAGTCTGCTGCACGGCACGATGGCCAATGCCATGCCGCAGGCGCTGGGGCTGCAGAAGGCGTATCCCGGCCGCCAGGTGATTTCGCTCTCGGGCGATGGTGGCCTGGCGATGCTGCTCGGCGATCTGCTCACCGCGGTGCAGGAGAACCTGCCGATCAAGGTGGTGGTCTACAACAACAGCTCGTTGAACTTCGTCGAGCTGGAGCAGAAAGTCGAAGGTCTGCTGGACAACTACACCGACCCGAAGAATCCGGATTTCGGCCGTCTGGCTGACGTGATCGGCTTCTACGGCCGCACCGTGACCCGCTCCGAGGACCTGGAGCAGGCCGTGCAGGACATCCTGGCCCATCCCGGCCCCGCGCTGCTGGACGTGCATACCAGCCCGACCGAGCTGGTGATGCCGCCGCAGGTGGAGGCCAAGCAGGTGGCCGGTACCGCCCTGTACGCGGCCAAGGCCCTGCTCAGCGGCCGGGTCGGGGACGTGCGGGACCTGCTGGCGAACAACTTCCTCAACAAGCCCTGATCCCCACGCGATCGGGTAGGGCCGGCCGCTGGCCGGCCTCTTCAGGAGGCTCCAGCCAATACCGGGAGCCGGCCAGCGGCCGGCCCTGCCGCGCGATGACGCGTTCCATCGGCGGACGTTTTCCGGCGTTCCATTCATGTGCCTGTTACTGGGGGCGGTGAGGCCCTACCATCGGCTACCCCTCCCCACGGCCGTCCCCGCGCATGTCCGCCTCCGCTCCCGTCCCCACCGGACGCCCCCGCTGGTTCGTCGCCGGCGATCTCAATGGCTTCTTCGGCCTGGTGGTCGACAACCTGTCGATCCTCGGTTTCATCGCGATGGCGCTGGTCGGCATCTTCCAGTTCCCCGCGGACGTAGTGTTCGGTCGCATGTTCCCGGGCACCGCCTTCGGCGTGCTGGTCGGCAACGTCCTCTACACCTGGATGGCCCGGCGCCTGGCCGCGCGTACCGGCCGCGATGACGTCACCGCGATGCCGCTCGGCCTGGATGCGCCGACCAGCATCGGCATGGCGCTGCTGGTGCTCGGCCCGGCCTTCCTCGCCTTCAAGGGGCAGGGGCTGGCCCCGCACGACGCGGCGATCGCCACCTGGCAGCTGGGCATGGCCTCGCTGGTGATCATGGGCGTGCTCAAGGTGATCCTGTCCTTCTTCGGCGAAGCGGTCACCCGCGCGCTGCCGCGGGCCTCGCTGCTCGGCTCGATCGCCGGCATCGCGATCGTGCTGATGGGCTTCCTGCCGCTGCTGGAAACGCTGCGCTCGCCGGTCGTCGGCTTCGTCACCCTCGGCCTGCTGCTGTACGTGCTGATCGCCAAGCGCAAACTGCCGATCCGCGCGCCCGGCGTGCTGGTCGCCTTCGTGTTCGGCACCCTGCTGTATTACGGCCTCGGCCTGGCTGGCCTGGGCGCACCCGGCTTCAAGGTACCCGAGTGGGTGCCGCCGCAGGTGGTGCTGCCGTGGCCGACGCTGGGCTTCATCGACGGCCTGCCGACCGCGATCACTTACCTGCCGCTGCTGCTGCCGTTCGGCCTGCTGATGGTGGTGGGCGGCATCAACGTCTCCGAAAGCGCGCGTGCGGCCGGCGATGATTACCGCACCCGCGACATCCTGCTGGTGGAGGCCATCGCCACGCTCGTGGCCGGCTTCTGCGGCGGCGTCGCGCAGACCACGCCGTACATCGGCCAGCCGGCCTACAAGCACATGGGCGCGCGCAGCGGGTACACCCTGCTGACCGGCCTGTTCGTCGGCATCGGCGGCATGCTGGGCGTGATTTCCGGGCTGGTGCAGTGGCTGCCGCTGGCGGTGCTGGCGCCGATCATCGTGTACGTGGCGATCGACATCACCACCCAGGCCTTCCAGGCCACTCCGCGCGAGCACGCCGGTGCGATGGTGCTCGGTTTCCTGCCCTCGGTGGCCTACCTGCTGGCGATCAAGGCGCCGGGCTGGATCGCACCGGAACAGCTGGCGGTAATGACCTCCACACTGGACGGGCATGGCCTGCCGGAGCTGGCGGTGATCTTCACCCTCGGTAACGGCTTCATCATCACCTCGATGCTGTGGATCGCGGCCGTGGTGGCGATGATCGATGGAAAGCTGTTGCGCGCCTCCGGCGTCTTGTTGGTGGCGGCGGTGCTGACCCTGTTCGGGTTGATCCACTCGGTCGACCCGCGCGGTGGCATCTACCTGCCGTGGCAGCTGGAAGGCCTGCCGAAGATCATCAGCTGGCAGTTCACCGGCGCGTATGTGGCGCTGGCCGGGCTGCTGGCGTTGTTGTCGCTGCAGAAGCAGCCTGCGGAGCGCACCTGACGCTCCGCGTGGCACGTCAGGCTTCGCCATCCAGCTCCGGGTAATGCCGGAAGATCCCGTTGGTGTTGAACGCCAAACGACGTTCCGACGCCAGGTAGGCGGCGATGTTGGGCCGGGTTTCCACCCGGTCCTTCAATGCGCGCAACTGTGGCAGTGACGGCCAGAGCGCCTGCATGCGGCGCGGGAACATGTACTCCAGCCCGCTCAGCAGCTGGAACAGGGACAGATCGACGTAGGAATGCTCGCGCAGCGGATGCCGCCCGCCATTGTGCTTGAGCACGCTCTCGAAATACCCCAGGAACCTGGGCATGCGCTCGGCACGCATCGACTCCGCGCGCGCCTTGGCCTCCGGCTTCTGATCGTCGTAGTACCTCGATGCAGCGATCGGATGGTGGGTGTCATGCACCTCGGCCACCAGATCGGCGATGGTCAGCTGCAACTGCAGCGCCTGTTGCCGACGTGAGCTGGCATCGGGCACCAGGCCGAGTTCGGGTCCCAGGTGGTCGAGGATCGCGCCGACCTGGGCGATCACCTGCCGGCCGGTGCGCAGGAATGGCGGGGCGAACGGCTGCAGGCCCTCGACCTTGCCGTCCAGGTAGGGCTGCATCACGGCATCGCCGTGGACCCGCGCCATATCGGTGTAGCCGGCGCCGGCATCCTCCAGCGCCAGCCGCACGAACTCGCCGCGGCCCTGGATGCCGGTCCAGTAATACAGTTCGTAATGCATGCAGCCACTCCGTACGGAACCGGCCCTCAGCATGGCCCGCGCGGCCGAAAGCAGGCGTGAGCGCAGCGTGCTTCCCGTGCTAGGGTCGAACGGGGATGGTGACGGAGGACGACGCGATGCGGATGTGGGTAGCGGGCGTGTGCGCGGCGATGTTGCCGGCCACCGTGGCGGCGGATCCGGTGGCGCTCCACGATGGCTTCGGCTACAGCGATGCCGTGCTCCGCGCGGAGCTGACGACCCTGCGCGGCATGAGTGATGCGTCCGGTCCGCGCCGTCATCTCGGGGCCGCGGGCTATCACCGCGTCCGTGGCGAGCTGGCCGCATCCAACCGGGCCGCACGCCAGTGCCTGGATGAAACGCGGGAGGCGCCACCGGCGCTGCAGGGGATGGCCTTCCTGTGCGAATCCACCCTGGCCGGCAATGCGTTGATCGAGGGCGACATCGGGCGCTGGGCCAGCCTGATGCTGCGCGTGCGCGAAGACTACCAGCGCACCATCGTGCCGCTGCTCAAGGCCGATGACGAGGTGCCCGATGTGACCCGGCCAACGTTCGCGGCGTTCACCTCCTGGCCGCGCAGCGCGCTGCCGGTCGCCGAGCGTGGGCAGGACGTGGCGGTGCCGATCCAGTTCAGCAACGAGCTGCCCTCGGTGACGCTCACCCTGCACGGCACGCGCGATGGCCGTCCGTTCACCCACGAGGCGTCCTTCATCGTCGATACCGGCGCAGCACGCTCGCACATCAGCCGCACGCTGGCGGCGTCGCTGAGGCTGACGGTGACGGAGAACTTCGTGGTGTCGCGCATCCTCGATGGCGACATCCAGCAGGCCGGTCTGGTGGCTCCCATCGATATCGAGCTGGGCGGCCAGCGCGTGCGCGATGTCTCCTTCAACAGCGAAGCCGCGCGCGAGCTCAACCTGATCGGCCTGGACGTGCTGCGCGCGCTGGGCCGGCTCCGGCTCTCGCGTGAAACGCTGACCCTGCTGGGGGCGCAGACGCCGGCGGCGTGCACGCGCCGGATGGTCTTTACCTCGTCGCTGTGGGGGCCATTCCAGCAGGTCCGGTTCCCGATCCGGGGTCGTGAGGACAACCTGATGCTGCTCGATAGCGGCTTCCACGGTGCTTTCCAGATGCGCGGCGCACCGCGCGCGTCGGTGCCGGCGGCAGCGATCCAACGCAGGAACGTGATCACCACGCGCGGGGCCGAGGACATCGAATACGCCCCGGCCAGCACGCCATTGCAGATCGCCGATACCGTGACCAGCGTGGCGGTCGATATCGCCTTCCAGCCGCCGGATCTGTTCCCGTCGTCGTGGCGGATCGGCTATGGCGTCACCGGGGGCCATGACGTGGTGCTGGACCTGCCCGGCGGCATCGGGTGTCTGGTTCCGCGCCCACCCGAACCACCGCTGCTGGGTGGGCCCCGACCGCGTGACGAAGCCTGAATCGGCATCTCATGCGCCCTTGAAACACGCGCGCGTAACCGCATCTCACAGACAGTGCTGGCACGGCCAGCCCCGTTTACATCGAGGACAAGACCATGCGGATGGACAAGCTCACCTCGCGTTTCCAGCAGGCGCTGGCCGACGCGCAGTCGTTGGCCGTGGGCCGCGACCACAACATCATCGAACCGGTGCATGTGTTCAGCGCGCTGCTGGACCAGCAGGGCGGCAGCACGCGCCCGCTGCTGGCCCAGGCCGGCGTCAACGTGCCGGTACTGCGCGAACGTTTGAATGAAACCCTGGAGGCCCTGCCCAAGGTCTCCGGACAGGAAGGCAACCTGTCGATCGGCAACGATCTGAACCGGCTGCTCAACACGACCGACAAGCTGGCCCAGCAGCACGGCGATGCCTTCATCGCCAGTGAGTGGTTCGTGCTGGCCGCGGTCGACGATGGCGGCACCCTGGGCATGGCGCTGCGCGCTGCCGGTGCCGACAAAAAGAAGATCGAAGCCGCCATCGACAAAGTGCGCGGTGGCGAGACCGTGCAGTCGGAAAATGCCGAGGACCAGCGCCAGGCGCTGGAGAAGTACACCATCGACCTGACCGCGCGTGCCGAGAGCGGCAAGCTGGATCCGGTGATCGGTCGCGATGAGGAAATCCGTCGCACCATCCAGGTCCTGCAGCGCCGCACCAAGAACAACCCGGTGCTGATCGGCGAGCCCGGGGTGGGCAAGACCGCCATCGTGGAGGGCCTGGCCCAGCGCATCATCAACGACGAAGTGCCCGAGGGCCTGCGCGGCAAGCGCGTGCTCTCGCTGGACATGGGCGCGCTGATCGCCGGTGCCAAGTTCCGTGGCGAGTTCGAAGAGCGCCTGAAGGGCGTGCTCAACGACCTGGCCAAGAGCGAAGGGCAGGTGATCCTGTTCATCGACGAACTGCACACCATGGTCGGCGCAGGCAAGGCCGATGGCGCGATGGACGCGGGCAACATGCTCAAGCCGGCGCTGGCGCGTGGCGAGCTGCACTGCGTCGGCGCGACCACGCTGGACGAATACCGCAAGTACATCGAGAAGGATGCCGCGCTGGAGCGCCGTTTCCAGAAAGTGCTGGTGGGGGAGCCGAGCGTGGAAGACACCATCGCGATGCTGCGTGGGCTGAAGGAAAAGTACGCCGTGCACCATGGGGTGGAAATCACCGACCCGGCGATCGTCGCGGCGGCCACGTTGTCGCACCGCTACATCGCCGACCGCCAGTTGCCGGACAAGGCCATCGACCTGATGGACGAGGCCGCCTCGCGCATCCGCATGGAGATCGACTCCAAGCCGGAAGAACTGGATCGCCTGGAGCGCCGTGTGATCCAGCTCAAGATCCAGCGCGAAATGCTCAAGAAGGAAAAGGACGACGCCTCGCGCCAGCGCCTGGCCGACCTGGAAACCGACATCGATGCGTTGGAGCGCGAGTTCTCCGATCTCAACGAGATCTGGAAGTCGGAGAAGGCGACGCTGCAGGGCGCGACCAGGATCAAGGAGCAGATCGAACAGGCCAAGCTGGAACTGGAATCGGCCCAGCGCCGCCAGGACTTCGGCCGCATGAGCGAGATCCAGTACGGGCAGCTGCCGCAGCTTGAAAAGCAGCTTGCCGCTGCGCAGGAAGTGGAAACCAGTGAGTTCAAGCTGGTCCAGGACCGGGTGACCGCCGAGGAGATCGCCGAAGTGGTCTCGCGCTGGACCGGCATCCCGGTCAACCGCATGCTGGAAGGCGAGCGTGACAAGCTGCTGCGCATGGAAGAAGTGCTGCACAACCGCGTGGTCGGCCAGGAAGAGGCGATCAAGGTGGTCTCCGATGCGGTGCGGCGTTCGCGCGCGGGCCTGTCCGATCCGGATCGCCCGAGCGGCTCGTTCCTGTTCCTGGGGCCGACCGGCGTGGGCAAGACCGAGCTGTGCAAATCGCTGGCCGAGTTCCTGTTCGACAGCGCAGACGCGATGATCCGCATCGACATGAGCGAGTTCATGGAAAAGCACAGCGTCGCGCGGCTGATCGGTGCGCCTCCGGGTTACGTGGGCTACGAAGAAGGTGGCTACCTGACCGAGGCGGTGCGTCGTCGCCCGTATTCGCTGATCCTGCTGGACGAGGTGGAGAAGGCACATCCGGATGTGTTCAACATCCTGCTGCAGGTGCTGGACGATGGCCGCCTCACCGATGGCCAGGGCCGCACGGTGGACTTCCGCAATACCGTCATCGTGATGACCTCCAACCTGGGCTCGCACCAGATCCAGGACATGAGCAGCGATGACAGTCCGGAAGCCTATACGCAGATGAAGGCGGCGGTGATGGGCGTGGTGCAGGCGCACTTCCGCCCGGAATTCATCAACCGCCTGGACGACATCGTCGTGTTCCATCCGCTGGACAAGGTGCAGATCAAGCAGATCGCCCGCATCCAGATGCAGGGTCTGGAGAAGCGCCTGGCCGAACGGGGCCTGCGCATCGAGGTCAGCGACGACGCCTTCCAGCTGCTGGGCAACGTCGGCTTCGATCCGGTCTACGGTGCGCGTCCGCTCAAGCGTGCGATCCAGTCGCAGCTGGAGAATCCGCTGGCGCAGAAGATCCTGTCCGGCGAGTTCCTCAACGGCGATGTGATCCGGGTCGACGCGGCCGAGGGCAAGCTGGTGTTCGTGAAGGGCTGAGTCGCGCGCACACCGGGGGCCTGATAACCGTTGGACCTCAGGCCATGCATGTTTGGCATCAACCCCCGCCTCGGCGGGGGTTTTTTGTTCGGTATCGTCGGCATTCACCTGGAGGCGATGCGATATGTCCGAACACGGCAGTCCCGAATCACAGTGGCGCGCGGAGACCATCGCGGTGCATGGCGGTTACCGGCCCGACCCCACCACGCGTGCGGTGGCGGTGCCGATCTACCAGACCGTGGCCTACGCCTTCGATGACACCCAGCACGGGGCGGACCTGTTTGACCTGAAGGTGCCGGGCAACATCTACACGCGCATCATGAATCCGACCACCGATGTACTCGAGCAGCGCATCGCCGCGCTGGAGGGCGGAATCGGCGCACTGGCCCTGGCCTCGGGCCAGGCCGCGATCACCTATGCGATCCAGACCATCGCCGAGGCCGGTGACAACATCGTCTCGGCCAGTGCCCTGTATGGCGGTACCTACAACCTGTTCGCGCATACGCTGCCGCAGTTCGGGATCGAGACACGCTTTGCCGACCCTCGCGATCCGCAGGCGTTCGGCGCGCTGATCGATGAGCGCACCAAGGCCGTGTTCGTCGAGTCGATCGGCAATCCGCGTGGCAACATCACCGACATCGAAGCCGTGGCGAAGATCGCACACGCGCACGGTGTGCCGCTGATCGTCGACAACACCGTCGCCACGCCTTACCTGCAGCGCTCGTTCGACTTCGGTGCGGACATCGTGGTGCATTCGCTGACCAAGTATCTGGGCGGCCACGGCACCAGCCTGGGAGGGGCGATCGTGGATTCCGGTCGATTCCCGTGGGCCGAGCACAAGCAGCGCTTCCGCCGCTTGAACGAGCCGGACGTGAGTTACCACGGCGTGGTCTACACCGACGCGCTCGGGCCGGCTGCCTACATCGGCCGCGCGCGGGTGGTTCCGCTGCGCAACACCGGCGCGGCCATTTCACCGTTCAATTCCTTCCTGATCCTGCAGGGCATCGGGACCCTGGCCCTGCGCCTGGACCGGATCAACGCCAACACGCTGGCCGTGGCCAGGCATCTGCAGGGCCACGCCAAGGTGGCCTGGGTCAATTACGCCGCACTGCCGGACCATCCCGAGCACGCGCTGGTACAGAAGTACCTGCGCGGCCACGGCTCCGGCGTGCTGACCTTCGGCCTGCCCGGTGGCCGCGCGGCTGGTGCACGCTTCCTGGATGCGCTGCAGTTGTTCACCCGCCTGGTGAACCTGGGCGATGCCAAATCATTGGCGACGCATCCGGCCTCGACCACGCACCGGCAGCTGGACGCTGCCGAACTGGAGAAGGCGGGCGTCAGCGAAGACACGGTGCGGCTGTCGGTCGGCATCGAACACATCGACGACCTGCTGGCAGACCTGGAGCAGGCGTTGGCCAAGGCGTAGTGGTGGGGCCCACGGCGGCCGGTGCGGGCCGGCCGCCGTGGGGTTTTGGGCTGGCGCCACCCGCGGGGGTAGGATCGGCTGGCGTTCCCGCAACTGCGCAAGATCGGCCATGCGCCGGCAAGGGGGACGACGCATGCTGAGCGTCACCCCGACATGGAGCCCGCTATGAGCCGCATTGCCCAGGTACGACAGCGCCACGGTATCGACCGCGTCATCGCCCATCTGCAGGCCTGCCTGCGTGCTGGAGATCCCTTGCCGGACCTGGAGACGTTGGCTGCGATCGCGCACCAGTCACCGTTCCATTTCCACCGGCTGTATCGCGCGCTGACCGGCGAAACGCCCGGACGCACCGTGGCCCGCCTGCGCCTGCTGCAGGCGCTGCAGCTGCTCGGCCAGGCGGAGAGCCGGGTGACCGAGGTCGCTTTGAACGTCGGCTATGAAAGCCCACAGGCGCTGGCCCGTGCCTGCCGCCAGGCATTGGATGCCACGCCGAGCAGCCTGCGCGAGGATGCCGGGCTGCGCAGCCGCTGGCAGCAGCGGCTGTCGCTGCCGGCGGGCGACGACGCGGACGGGACGGTGCCGCTGCAGGTCACGGTGGCCACGCTGGAACCCTTCGATGTGGTGGCGCTGCGCACGAAAGGGGCTTTCGATGATCTGGATCAGGCATTCGGCCAGGTCTTCGCCTGGGCGGCGGAGCAGGGCTGGGCCGAGCAGCTGCAGCAACTGGTGGGTATTGCGCGCAACGATCACCGCGATGTGCCGGCGCCTGAATGCGTATTCGATTGCGGCATGGGGTTTGGCCGCCCGCCGCCGGTGCTGCCCGCCCCGCTGCGGACGCTGAGGCTCGGCGGAGGCGCGTACGCGGTGGTGCGCCATGTGGGCAGCTACGCGGGCCTGGAAGCGGTCACGGACGCCCTGCTGCGCGACTGGCTGCCCGACAGCGGCCACGCGCTCCGCGATGCGGAGCTGTATTACCACTACCTGGATGACCCGGAAGAGGTGCCCGAGGCCATCCTGCGCGCCGATATCTGCGTGCCGGTAGCGTAGCGGCCCTTACACCACCGGAATGCTGTGCTGCTGGCCCATCGTGCGGTATGGCGGGGTCGACATCACCATCTCGGCCAGCGAGTAGGCCAGCTCGCGCTCTGCCATGACCGTGCCATCGGCGCCGTGGGCGAGCAGGTGCTTCACCTCGGCATCGCTGTGCGCGCGTGCCAGCAGGGTCAGGCCCGGATTGAGCGCGCGCAGCTTGGCCAGGGTCTCACCGGCTTCCAGCGGCTGCGGAATCGCCAGCACGGCGATCTTGGCGCGCTCGGGGTGCGCCTCGGCCAGCACGCGATCGGAGGCCGCGCTGCCGCGGATGCCGGGCAGGCCGGCTGCATGTGCCTCGGCGACGTGCTCCTTGTTGTCGTCGATGATCATCACCGGCACCCCACGGTCGCGCAGCACCTGCGCCAGCGCGCTGCCGACACGGCCGTAGCCGATCACGATGGCGTGGTCGTGCAGGTCCAGCGAGGGGCCGGGCGGCAACTCGGTCTCCACCGCGGTGGGGGTGGTTTCCTGGTTCTTCAGCAGCCAGCGGTCGAGCAGGCCGAACACCAGCGGGTTGAGCATGATCGAGATCAGCGCGCCCGCCAGCACCAGCGCCTGGCCGGTCGGCGGCAGGATCTTCAGGGTCACGCCGAGGCCGGCGATGATGAAGGCGAATTCGCCGATCTGCGCCAGACTGGCCGAAATGGTCAGCGCCGTGCCGGTCGGGTGGCCGAAGGCCCGCACGATCACGAACGCGGCGGCGGACTTGCCGAACATGATGATCGCCGCAGTGGCCAGCACCTGCCATGGGTGTTCGATCAGGATGGCCGGGTTGAACAGCATGCCGACCGAGACGAAGAACAGCACCGCGAACGCATCGCGCAGCGGCAGGGAGTCATTGGCGGCCTTGTGGCTCAGCTCCGATTCGTTGAGCAGCATGCCGGCGAAGAACGCGCCCAGCGCGAAGGAGACGCCGAACAGCATCGCCGAACCGAAGGCCACGCCCAGTGCGATCGCCAGCACCGCCAGGGTGAACAGCTCGCGCGAACCGGTGCCGGCGATGCGCTCCAGGATCCACGGGATCACCCGGCGCCCGACCACCAGCATCACCGCGACGAACAGACCCAGCTGTACGAAGGTCCAGCCGATGCTGGCCAGCACGCTGCCGACGGTATGGGTTTCATTGGCCGCATCGGGACCGAACACGCCGGCCAGCACCGGCATCATCACCAGTGCCAGGACGCAGGCCAGGTCCTCGACGATCAACCAGCCGATCGCGATCTTGCCGCGCGTGGTTTCCAGCAGGCGCCGTTCTTCCATCGCGCGCAGCAGTACCACGGTACTGGCGGTGGCCAGCGAGAAACCGAACACGATGCCGTAGATCACCGGCCAGCCCATCAGGGCGGCCAGGCCCCAGCCGAGCAGGGTGGCGACCAGGATCTGGCCGATGGCCCCCGGGATGGCGATCGCTTTGACCTCCATCAGGTCTTTCAGCGAGAAGTGCAGGCCGACCCCGAACATCAGCAGCATCACGCCGATCTCGGCCAGCTGGTTGGCCAGCGCCTGGTCGGCGACGAAGCCCGGCGTGAATGGCCCAACGCATATGCCTGCAATCAGATAACCGACCAGGGGAGACAAACGCAGCTTGTTGGCCAGCGCGCCGAAGATGAAGGCGAGCCCCAGGCCAACGGCAACGATGTTGATCAGGTCGGTGTCATGGTGCATCGGGGCTCGCAAAGAGGGGGGGTACCCCGATTTTCACCGATGCGGGCAGATCGGGCAAACCTGACGCGGCGCATTGCTGCTATGTCCCCACGGTCAGGTCATGTGCTGTCCGGGACAGTCGGCCAGTGCAGCGATGAATGCGCAGATCCCGGCATTTGGGCGGCCCAAACGCAGATGCCCCGGCGGGCCGGGGCATCTGCGTTGTTCAGGCGGTGACCGCGGGATCCGGTAGTGCCGGCCAGCGGCCGGCACGCTCCCTTGTCACCACTTGTAGGTCACGCGGCCGTACACGTAGGCACCATTGAAGCCGTACGGCGAGTAGTTGCTGTACGGCAGCATGCCCCAGGTGGAGTTCTGCAGGTCCACGGTGCGGTCCGGGTATTCGTCCAGGATGTTGTCCGCGCCCAGGGTCAGGGTCCAGTTCTCGCTGGGCTTGTAGCTGGCCGAGGCATCGAGCACCCACGAGGCATCGTAGGTCTGGTCACGCAGGGCGGTGGCCGAGTTGCGCACGGTGAACGAGCCGTAGCGGGTCGCCGCCAGGTTCAGGTCCCAGTGGTCCGAGCGCCAGGTGCCGCTGAGGATGGTCTTGTCGCGCGGGTAGCTGTCCTCGATGCGGCCGATCTCATCGCGGCCGATCAGCGACTGGGTGATGCCCAGCGTGCCGAACACCGGCGGCGAGGCGATGAATTTCTTCACCTCGGTTTCGTTGTAGCTGTAAGCCGCGGTCAGTTCCAGCGAGCTGGCAGCGAAGGGAATCGTGTAGCTGGAGACCGCATCCACGCCGCGGGTGCGGGTGTCCACGCCGTTGGTGAAGTACGAGAACGCGGTGACTCCGGGCAGGCCCAGATCGGTCAGCAGCGCATTGGCGGCCGCATTGGTGGTGATGTTGGTGGAGAGCACGATGCGGTCATCGATGTCGATCTGGTACGCATCCACGGTCAGGTAGAGCCGGTCCACCGGCTGCAGCACCAGGCCCAGGCTGTAGGAGGTCGAGCTCTCGGCCTTCAGCGGACTGGCACCCAGCGCTTGCGCGGCCGGGCTGGTGGTCGGGAAGGTGCCGCGTTCGACGAACACGCCGTTGACGATCGTGCTGGTCACCGCCTGGTAGCTCTGCTGGGCCAGCGACGGCGCGCGGAAGCCGCTGGACGCGGTGGCGCGCAGGGCGACCTTGTCGGTGAAGGCGTAGCGCGCGGAGAGCTTGCCGGAGAACTTGTCGCCAAAGTCCGAGTAGTCCTCGTAACGGCCGGTGATGCCGGCGGAGAACTTGTCGGTGAGGTCGGCTTCCAGGCCGGCGTAGACGGCGTAGTTGTCGCGGTCGGCGTCGACGGCGTTGAGCGGGGTGAAACCGCCGAAGCCCTGTGCGCCGCTGCCGGTGTAGGAGTTCAGTTCACCGGCCGACTGTTCCCACTTCTCCTTGCGGTACTCGCCGCCAAAGGACAGCGTGACCGGATAAGCCAGGCCCCAATCCAGGGTCTTGGTCACATCGGCGTTGACGATGTTCTGGGTGTACTCCAGCGCGCCGTCGTAGAACGAGCGCGGACTGTCCACGCCGAGCGCATAGTTGATGCTGTTGCGCGTGTGGAAGTCGATCTTGTTGGCGCCGTAGTTGTAGCTGACATCCCAGTTCCAGCCGCTGTCGGAGCCCCCCTTGACCCCGGCCACCAGCGAGCGGTCCTTGGAGTACTGGTTGATCTCCGGCACGAAGCCGTCCGGGTAGGTCTGCGCCAGCAGCGCGCCCTGGCCGCTGTTGGTGCGCGAGCGGTAGAACGCGAACGAGGTGATGTCGCGGTTGCTGGCCATCGCCGTGGCATAGGCCGAGACGTTGTCGCTGAACTGGAAGCTGGCGTTGGCCGAGGCGGCGGTCGCATCCACGCGCGGGTCGCCGACCACGAAGGTGGTCTGGCCGATGTCGGGGAAGTTGCCGGTGTTCGGCGTGGTGCCCTGGTAGGGGCCGGCGCGGTTGCTTTCGTCCTGCTGCACGATCTGGCCGGCCACGTGCACGCTGCCACGACCATCGGCGAAGCCGATGCCGGTATCGCCGGAGAGCTGGTACTTGTTGCCGTCACCGGCCGAGTACTGGCCGGCGTCCAATGCCAGGCTGCCGCCGGAAGACGAGCCCTTGAGCACGATGTTGATCACGCCGGCGATGGCGTCCGAGCCGTACTGCGCCGAGGCACCGTCGCGCAGTACTTCCACGCGCTCGATCGAGGCGATCGGGATCGCGTTGATGTCCACGGCCGAGGAGCCGCGGCCGATGCTGCCGTTGACGTTGATCTGCGCCGAGGTGTGGCGGCGCTTGCCGTTGACCAGTACCAGCACCTGGTCCGGGGAGAGGCCGCGCAGTTGCGCCGGGCGGATGCCGCTGGTGCCGTCGGTCAGTGCCGGGCGCGGGAAGTTCAGCGAGGGCAGGGCGCGGGCCAGCGCGGTGGCCAGCTCGGTGGTGCCGGTGGACTGCAGCGCCTCGGGCGTGATGATGTCGATCGGCGACTGCGACTCGGCCACGGTGCGGTCGGCCACGCGGGTGCCGGTGACGATGATGGTGTCCAGGGTATTGGCCGCCGTGCGGGCGGGGGCATCCTGGGCGGTGGCGACGAAGCTGGACATACCGAGCGCGACAGCTACGGCGGCGGCGAGCGTACTGGTCTTGCGGTTCATCAGGATGTGGCTCCGGTAGTGGCGGTGCTGCACCAAAGCGACATCACGACATCGAGGATCGGGTCTGCGAAGGCGGTTGTTGCGGTGCGCAATAGACGGATTAACGGGATATTCATCGCTTGTCAAATGATCGCCGTTTTCGCAAAAAACGTTGCAGCAGCAACCATTTACGCGTGGACGGGGATTCGACAGGAGGGTCCCGGGGAAGCGCGGGCAGGATCGTGGGAGAGAGAAACGAGGCCTGCCGCGCATCCCGGGGCCCGTCAAGTATTCGTTAACGCTAGAATTACGTCGCAGGAAAGGTGCTCACGAGCACATTCCATTCCGTTATATGGACCCCCAAGATGATTTCCCTTCGTAACTTCGCCTTGCGCCGTGGCGAGCGGCTGCTGTTGTCCAACGTCGACCTGACCCTGCACGCGGGGTACCGCGTCGGCGTGGTCGGCCGCAACGGGGCCGGCAAGTCCAGCCTGTTCGCCGCCGTCAAGGGCGAGCTGGAGGCGGACAAGGGCGACGTCGATCTGCCCGGCAAGATCCGCATCGCCAGCGTCGCGCAGGAGACCCCGTCGCTGCCCGACCCGGCGCTGCAGTTCGTGCTGGAGGGCGACACCGAGGTGGCTGCCGTCATGCGTGAAGAGGCCGAGGCCGCGGCACGTGAAGACTGGGAAGCGGTCGCCACTGCCCACCAGCGGATGGCCGAGATCGGTGCCTACGACGCCGAAGCACGCGCCGGCAAGCTGCTGCACGGCCTGGGCTTCCCGGCCGAGACGCACTCGCGCGCGGTGTCCTCGTTCTCCGGTGGCTGGCGCGTGCGCCTGAACCTGGCACGCGCGCTGATGATGCCCAGCGACCTGCTGCTGCTCGACGAACCGACCAACCATCTGGACCTGGACGCCGTGTTCTGGCTGGAACAGTGGCTGCTCAAGTACCCGGGCACCCTGCTGCTGATCTCGCATGACCGCGAGTTCCTGGACAACGTGGCCACCCACACCCTGCACCTGCACGGTGGCGGCGCCAAGCTGTACGTCGGCGGCTACACCGATTTCGAGCGCCAGCGCGCCGAACAGCTGCGCCAGCAGCAGCTTGCCCACGAAAAGGAACAGGCCGAGCGCGCGCATCTGCAGAGCTTCATCGACCGCTTCAAGGCGCAGGCCAGCAAGGCCGCCCAGGCGCAGAGCCGCATGAAGCGCCTGGCCAAGCTGGCGGGCACCGAAGCGGTGCGCGCCGAGCGCGAGTTCCGCATCGAATTCGCACCGCCGGCCAAGCTGCCGTTCTCGCTGATCCGCCTGAACCACGTCGAGGCCGGTTACGGCGCCGATTCGGTGATCCTGCACAACGTGGGCTTCGGCCTGGAGGCCGGCCAGCGGATCGGCCTGCTCGGCCCGAACGGCGCCGGCAAGACCACCCTGGTGAAGACCCTGGTGGGCGAACTGGCCCCGATCAGCGGCGAGCGTGCCGCGCATCCGGACCTGCGCATCGGCTACTTCGCCCAGCACACGGTGGAGTCGCTGCACGAAGGGCAGTCGCCGATGGAGCATTTCCGCGACCTGGCCCCGGACGCACCGAACCAGTCCTTCCGCGATTTCCTCGGCAAGTGGAACTTCGCCGGCGACCGCGCCTTCGAACCGGTGGACGGTTTCTCCGGTGGCGAACGCGCGCGCCTGGCCCTGGCCCTGATCGCCTACCAGCAGCCGAACGTGCTGCTGCTTGACGAACCGACCAACCACCTGGACCTGGAGATGCGCGAGGCGCTGGCCGAGGCCCTGGCCGACTTCGAAGGCGCGATCGTGATGGTCTCGCATGACCGCCATCTGATCGGCCTGGTCTGCGATACCTTCTGGCGCGTGGCCGATGGCGTGGTCGAGCCGTTCGATGGCGATCTGGATGCGTACGCGGCCTGGCTGCGTTCGCGTCCCGCCGCGCAGGGCACCAAGCAGAAGATGGCTGCGGCGGCTCCGGAGCCTGCACCGCCGACCCCGCCGCTGCCCGCGCGCAAGCCGGCCAACCCGCACAAGCTGGCCGCCGCCGAAGCCAAGGTGGGCGAGCTGGAAGCGCTGCTGGCCGATCTGGACCGCCAGCTGGCCGACCCGTCCAACTACGCCGATGCGACCCGCATGGCCGTGCTCGGCCGTGATCGTGAAGCCACTGCCACCCTGCTCAGCAAGGCCGAGCAGACGTGGATGGAGCTGCTGGAGGCGTAAACGGCATGCCGACCAACCGTCGGCATCTACCGGACAGCATCAGGCAATCGGACGCTGCCGACCGTTGGTCGGCACATCGTCCTGGGCATCCAGCCATTCGCGGAACCGCCGCGCCGCATCACTCTCGGCGCGCGAGCGCAGTCGCGTCAGCCAGTACCGCCCCAGCTCCAGCGTCTGCGCGAAGGGCTGGATCAGGCGGCCGTGGGCCAGATCCTGCTCGAACATCTTCAACGGCAACAGCGCCACGCCGGCGCCCGCGGCGGCGGCACTGGCCAGCGTCAGTGACGAATCAAACACGGGGCCACGTGCTTCCAGTTCCGGCACGCCTGCCGCCTGCAACCAGCGTGGCCACTCATCGCTGCGGTAGGAGCGCAACAGCGGCACGCTGGCCAGATCGCGCGGCTGTCGCAGCGTACGTGCCAGCGCCGGCGCGCATAGCGGCGCGAAAGGAGCATCCAGTACGGCATCGCTGACCTGCCCCTGCCAATCGCCATCACCGAACCGGATCGCCAGGTCCAGCCCTTCACCGGCCAGGTCGATGCGGTTGTTGTGGGTCTGCAGGCGCAGCTCGATATCCGGATGGCGCGCATTGAAATCCCCCAGCCGCGGCAGCAGCCAGCCGGTGGCGAAGGTGCCGACCACGCCGACGCTGAGCACCTCGCGGAAATGCCCACCGACGAACCGGTCCAGGCTCACCGCGATACGGTCAAAGGCCTCGTTGAGCACCGGATACAGACGGGCCCCTTCATCGGTCAGGGCGACCCCGCGTGGCAACCGGGTGAACAGCGACACGCCGAGCCGATCCTCCAGTGCCCGGATCTGATGACTCAACGCGGCCTGGCTGACGCACAGCTCCAGCGCCGCGCGGGTGAAGTTCTGGTGCCGGGCAGCGGCCTCGAAGGCGCGCAGGGCATTGAGCGGGAGCTGGGGACGGAGCATCGTGGAGCCGTGAGCAGGGGTGATGCATCATCGCATCGACAGTCGCTGCCAGCACGCCCGGCGCGGGAGATGTCCTCATTTCCCGAGTCCCAGTGGGCCGATTCAATGGACCGGTATTAGGTGGATTCATGGCTCCCGCTGAAAATCCTCGCTGGTGGCGAAGGCGCAACCTGCCAATACTCGGGCCTTCGCCAAGGAGAACCGCATGATCGCTCGACGACAGTTCCTGCAATGGACCGGCGCTGCCGCCGCGTCTGCGCTGGCCGCCACCGCCTTCGCCAGGACGCCGCTGCCCGCGCCGAAGCCCGCCGTCGCGGCGAAGGACTTCGCGGCCTTGGAAGTAGCAAGCGGCGGACGCCTGGGGGTGACGCTGCTCAACACCGGCACCGGCTGGCGCACCGGCAACCGCCAGGACGAACGTTTCCCGATGTGCAGTACCTTCAAGTTCGTGTTGTCCGCGGCGGTGCTGCATCTGGCCGACCAGGGCAGGCTTTCGCTGGACCAGCGCGTGGCCGTGCGCCAGCAGGACATGCTCTCGCATGCGCCGGTGACCACGCGGCACATCGGCAAGGACGTCACCGTGCGCGACCTGTGCCGGGCGACCATGATCACCAGCGACAATCCGGCCGCGAACCTGCTGCTGGGCAGGGTCGGTGGGCCGGCCGGGGTGACCGCTTTCCTGCGTGCGAATGGCGATGCAGTGACCCGCAACGATCGGCTTGAGCCGGAAATGAACCGCTTCGCCCCGGGCGATCCGCGCGATACCACCAGCCCGGCCGCGATGGCGGCCAGCCTGCAGCGCTTCGTGCTCGGCGACGTGTTGAAGCCGACCTCGCGGCAGCAACTGGCGGATTGGTTGATCGACAACGAGACCGGCGATGCGCGGCTGCGCGCGGGGTTGTCCAGGGCGTGGCGGGTCGGCGACAAGACCGGCAGCAACGGCGAGGACACCACCAACGACATCGCGATCCTGTGGCCGATGTCCGGCGGCGCCCCGTGGGTGCTGACCAGCTACCTGCAGGGCGCGACGGTGGATGATGCGGGCCGCAACGATGTGCTGCGGCAGGTGGCGGTGATCGCCGAGGGCATCATGCAGCAGGCCGGGTAGGCGATACCGCCCGGGAGGCACCGACCGTTGGTCGGTGCGCACGCCGTAGTGCCGGCCGCTGGCCGGCAACCCGTTAAACCGGCATCGCCCGCAGCCAGCTCGCTTGGAGCCGGCCAGCGGCCGGCACTACCGTTCCCGCGTCAGCCTTCGGATTGGCTGGTGCGCACGGCCTCCAGGAAGTCCCGGCCCCAGCGATCCACGTCGTAATATTCCACGCTGCCGAACAGCTGGCGCATGCGCCCGGTCGCTTCGTCGTCGGGCATCGACAACGCCTGCAGCAGGCCGGCGGTGAGGTCGGCCGGGTCATGCGGATTGGTCAGCACCGCGCCCTTCAGCTCGGCCGCGGCACCGGCGAACTCGCTGAGCACCAGTACGCCGTTGCTGCCCTCGATCCCCTGCGTGGCCACGAATTCCTTGGACACCAGGTTCAAGCCATCACGCAGCGGGGTGATCCACATCACCTGCGCGGCCGCGTAGTGGGCGACCACTTCTTCGAACGGCAATGCCTGTGCGAAGAAGCGCACCGGCGTCCAGTCCAGCCGCGAGAAGCGGCCGTTGATGCGCCCGACCGCCTGCTCGATCTGGTTCTGCAGCGTGCGGTAAATGGTCATTTCGCGCGCGGCCGGCACGCAGATCATCAGCAGGGTGACCTTGCCCTGGCGGTCAGGATGCTGTTCCAGCAGGCGCTCGAACGCCTCCAGCTTGGCCAGCGTGCCCTTGGTGTAATCCAGGCGCTCCACCGAGAGCACCAGCTTGCGTGCGCCGATCTCGCGGCGCAGCTTGAAGATGTCGTTGCGCACATCGCTGCGTGCGAGCACGTTGTGGATGCGGCGCAGGTCGGTGCCAACCGGATGTGCACCCAGAGCGACTTCGCGATCACCCACGCGCAGGCGCGTGGTCATCGTGTCCAGGCCGACCGCACACCCGTAGGTGAGGAAGCGCGGCGCGCAGCTTTCCCAGGCCAGCCGCTCGGCCGGCATCGCACCGCGCACCACGTCCACGAAGTTCTCCACCTGGCGCGGAATGTGGAAGCCGATGTAATCGCAGCTGAGCAGGCTGCCGATGATCTCGCGGCGCCACGGCACCACGTTGAACACATCCGCCGAGGGGAAGTAGGTGTGGTGGAAGAAGGCGATCTTCAGGTCGGGGCGCAGCTCGCGCAGCGTGGCCGGCACCATCCACAGGTTGTAGTCGTGGATCCACACGGTCGCGCCATGCGCGGCCTCGGCGGCGGTGGCTTCGGCGAACTTGCGGTTGACCTTCAGGAACACCTGCCAGTCCTCTTCGCGGAACTTCGCGCGTTCCCAGAACACATGCAGCATCGGCCAGAACGCTTCCTTGGAGAAACGCTTGTAGAAGATGTCCACTTCCTGTTTGCTCAGTGGCACGCGTGCGGCAGTCAGCGTCGGATAGCGTTCGGCATCCACCGCCAGGTGGGTCTGGAACGGACCGCGCTTGGGCTCATCGATCCCCCAGGCCACCCACGAGCCCTTCTGGCCCCCTTCGAAGAAGCTCAGCAGCGAAGGAATGATGCCGTTCGGCGAGCGCGGCGGGCGCTGCACCAGCACGCCGTCTTCCATGACTTCATCGAAGGGCAGGCGGTGATAGACCATCACCAGGTCCGCACCGTCGGCACGTGCCTGCGGCGGCGGGCGCAGGAACGGATCGTCATCGGCGAGCAGGTGGAAATGCTCGATCGCTTCAAGGATGCCGCCGCAGCCCGGCGTCTGTGCATGGAAGGTGTGCTTCAGCTCGGCCGTCGCGGCAGTCAGCGCCGGCTCGGAATCGCCGACGCACACCCCGCGGAAGCCGGAGGTATACATCGACAGGTCATTGAGGGTGTCGCCGGCCACCAGGATGCGGTCGCGCGGCAGGTCCAGCAGGCGCGCAAGCGCGGCCAGGGTGCGGCCCTTGTCGGTATCCGGCGGCAGGATGTCCAGATAGCGGTCGGCCGAATACAGCACATCGCAGCCCAGCGCCTGTGCGGCAGCCTGGATCTGCGAGCGCAGCGGCGCCAGCGTGTCGGGATCGCAGAAATACGAGCAGCGGCGCTCCTGTGGCACGTCCTGGCGCTGCAGCGCGGTGAACGGGCGCATCGCCGCCGCCACCACCTGCTCGCCGGGCCAATGTGCGTCGATCATCGATTGCAGGGGCTGCAGTGGTTGCAGGGTGTGGCCGTCGACGACCGTGGCGCCGACATCGCAGACCACGTAATCGGGGCGCGGAATGGCCGGATCGGAGAGCAGCGGCATCACCGCTTCCAGGCCGCGGCCGGTGATGAAGATCAGGCGGATGCCGGGGTGCTGGTCGACCAGCCGGTAGAGCCGATGGCGCGCGGCAGGATCGCCGGCGAGGAAGGTGCCATCCAGATCGGTGGCGAGGATCAGTTGCGGGGCCGGCGGCGCCGGCGGTGTACGGGTTGGAGTGAGCGAGGTCGGTGTCGAAACAGTCAATGCACTTCCTTTTCGGGGTGAGAGGGGAGGGGGATATCGGGGTCCGGTGGCGCGGTGTCGGTCTCGGGCATGAGCTCGAGGGCCGAAGGCGTGGTGCGCAGCATCAGCCGGAAGCCGACCGGATGCGTGCGCAGGCGCTGGAAACTGAGCAGGCGCGCGGTGGTGAACACTGCCAGCAGCATCAGCACCACCGCGAAGTACAACGGCAGCGCCGGTGCGCCGAACTGCTGCATGGCCGCGCCCGCCAGTGCGGGGCCGAGCGCCGCGCCCACGCCGTGCACCAGCAGCAGGCTGGAGCAACCGGACAGCAGGTCCTCGCGCGGCAGGTAATCGAGCATGTGCGCCACCGCGAACGGATACAGGGCGAAGGCCAGCCCGCCGTAGAAGAAGAACAGGCCAAACAGCAGGTGCGTCTGCAACTGGATCATCGGCAGCGACGCCACCACGGCGATGCCGGCCGCGGCCAGGCTCAGGGCGACCAGCCCGGTGCGGCGGTCATGGCCATCGCTGATGTGGCCCAGCGGCCACTGCAGCAGCGCGCCACCGGCGATGGCGGTCAGCATGAACAGGGCCACGCCATTGCCATCCAGGCCGACTTCGCCGGCGTACACCGGCAGCAGGCCCCAGAACGCGCCCATCGCCAGCCCGGACAGACCGGCGGCGACGGTCGCCACCGGTGCCATCGCATACAGGCGCGCCAGTTTCAGGCGCGGTACCGACGGAATCTCGGGCGGGCGCAGGCGCGTGGCGGTGACCGGCAACACCGCCGCGCAGACCAGGATCGCGGTGAGCATGAACATCGAGGTCGCGCCGGCGTCGCCGAGCATCAGCAGCACCTGGCCAAGCGCCAGTGCCGAGAGATTGACCACCATGTACAGCGAGAAGGCGCGGCTGCGCAGGCGCGGATCGGGCTCGGCGTTGAGCCAGCTTTCGATCACCGTGTACAGGCCGACCAGCGCGATGCCGGTGAGGATGCGCAGCACACCCCAACCCACGGGATGGATCCACAGTGGATGCAGCAGCACCGCGATGGCGGCGAGGGCAGCGAAGAAGGCAAACGCACGGATATGGCCGATGCGGCCGATCAGCGAGGGAGCGAAGAAGGTGCCGATGAAGAACCCGGCGAAATAGCCGGACATCACCAACCCCAATGTACCGGCACCAAAGCCGGCTTCACCACCGCGCACCGCCAGCAATGTCCCGAGCAGGCCGCTGCCGGTCAGCAACAGCGCCACACCGGTGAGCAGGGCGGTCAGCCGCAACACGCGTGCGTCCTTCGTGGGGAAGAAGACGAACGAATCACGTGACCGACCATAACACAGGGGGAATGAAGCCCCGGTTGCAGTGGCGGCGATGCGCGGACGTGGCGGTCTGTCGCATCGAGCACGCGGTTTGCGCTGTCAGGTCGCGCCCGTTAGGGTGGGGGCATGAACGCAGTCAAACTTCTTCCCTTGGCCGCTGCGCTGGCGATCACCGCCTGCAGTGGTTCCAACGACACCGTCGGGCATGAGGTGTCGATGGCACCGTCCGATGCCTTCATGTCTGCCGTGGCCGCACATTGCGGCAAAGCGTTCGAAGGCCGCATCGCGGTCAACGAACCACGCACCGATGCGCCCGATCCTTTCGAGGGCAAGCGCCTGGTGATGCATGTACGTGGCTGCGAGGATCCGGCACACGAGCTGCGGATCCCGTTCCATGTCGGCGACGACCACTCGCGCACCTGGGTGCTGAGCCGTACCGAGAACGGCCTGCGCCTGAAGCATGATCACCGCCACGAGGATGGCAGCCCGGATGCGGTCACGATGTACGGTGGCGACAGCAAGCCGCCGGGGACCGCGCAGCGTCAGTCGTTCCCGGTGGATTCGGATTCGGTGGCGATGTTCCGCAAGGCCGACATGCTGGCCTCGGTGCAGAACACCTGGGCGATGGAAGTGGACCCCGACCAGCGCTTCGTCTACGAGTTGACCCGGCCGGGCGGCCGCCATTTCCAGGTGGTGTTCGATCTGACCAAGCCGGTGGCGTTGCCGCCGGCGCCCTGGGGCAGTGACACGCCGGCGCCGTGACGCAGTCTGCCAGGGCCGACCGCTGGTCGGTCGGTCCCTGACAGTGCCGACCCATGGTCGGCACCTGCCGCAAGGGGGGAGCGCTCAGCGCGCCCCGAACCGGGCGCGGCAGCCGCCGCTGACCCACAGGCTGCCATTGCTGTAGCCCCAGCTGCGACCTTCCACGCACGCCGTGCCGGACAGCTGCTGGACCAGCGCCGGACGACCCTGGCGGGCATCCCAGGCACAGGTCTGTTGGCGTTTGTCGTTGCTGCTGCAGGTCACGCTGTAGTTGCTGTTGCCACCGCCCCAGTTGCCGCCGCTGTTGCCGCGCGCCTCGGCGAACTCGCCACGGCAGCCACGATTCACCCATACCGCGCCGTTGCGCACGCCCCAGGTCTGGCCCTCGACGCAGGCCGAGCCGGAGATCTGGCGGACCAGGGTCGCGTTGCGCCAGCCGGTGTTGCAGGTGCGCTCCCGGTTGTCCTGGCTCTCGCAGCGGATGGTGGCGCCGGTGCCGCCACCGCCACCCCAGTTGCCGCCATTGCCGCGGCCCTCGACGAATTCGGCCCGGCAGCCGCCGCTGACCCAGACCGTGCCGTTGCGCGAGCCCCAGTTGCGGCCCTCGGTACAGGGGGTGCCGGAGATCTGGCGGGACAGCCGGGCACTGCGCCAGCCCGTATTGCAGACCCGCTCCCGGTTGTCCTGGCTTTCGCAGCGGACCGTGCCGCTGTTGCCGGGGCCGCTGCCGCCGCCATTCCAGCCGCCGCCGTTGCCGTTGCCGCGCAGGGAGGTGGCGATGTCCTGCTTGATCCGCGAGAAGCCCCAGCCCGAGTTGACCTGGGCCAGGTAGAAGCGCAGCTGGTCATCCGGGATCCGGCGGCCGTTGGACTGGTCGGCATATTCCTGGGTGATGACCCGGCTGCGGTCGGAGGAGGACAACTGCGACAGATTCTCCGGGGCATAGGCCCGGGTGCTGATCTGGGCGTGCAGGGCCGGGGCCATACAGGCCAGGGCAAGGGTGAGGCAGGCGGTGCTCAGACGGCGTTGCATGGCGACATCCCCGTGCGGTCGTTGGTGCGCGGACTATAGGAATGCCCCCGGTTCAGAGCGTGTGATGCCGGGCGGCGGCGCCCGGATTTGCCCCGCCGGGCTGGCGGCCGCAGAATAACGGGCTTTCCGGCGCAGCTTGGCGCCGGCACTCTCCTGCGGAGCTTTACCCCCATGCGTACCCACTTCTGTGGCCTGGTCGACGAGACCCTGATTGGCCAAACCGTTACCCTCGCCGGCTGGACCGACGTTGCCCGCAACCAGGGCGGCGTGTGCTTCATCGATCTGCGCGATCATGAAGGCATCGTGCAGGTGACGGTGGAAGTCGACAACGCGGCCGTGTTCGCCGTGGCCGCCAGCCTGGGCTACGAGGACGTGCTGCAGGTCGAAGGCGTGGTGCGCGCGCGGCATGCGGCCAATGACAAGCTCCGCACCGGCAGCGTGGAAGTGATCGCCACCGCCATCACCATCCTCAACAAGGCCGAGCCGCTGCCGTTCCACGCGCACGAGAACCCGGGCGAAGAAACCCGCCTGAAGTACCGTTACCTGGATCTGCGCCGCCCGGAAATGCAGCGCATGCAGCGCACCCGCATCAAGCTGGTGCAGGCGCTGCGCCGCCACCTGGACGCCACCGGTTTCCAGGACATCGAAACCCCGATCCTGACCAAGGCCACCCCGGAGGGCGCCCGCGACTTCCTGGTGCCGGCGCGCATGCATCCGGGCGAGTTCTACGCCCTGCCGCAGAGCCCGCAGCTGTTCAAGCAGATCCTGATGGTGGCCGGCTTCGACCGCTACTACCAGATCGCGCGCTGCTTCCGCGATGAAGCCCTGCGTGCCGACCGCCAGCTGGAATTCACCCAGCTGGACATGGAGTTCGCCTTCGTGCGCGAGCGCGACGTGCAGGACTTCGTGGAGACCATGATCCGCGCCATCTTCAAGGAAGTGGTGGACGTGGAGCTGGTCGCCAGCTTCCCGCGCATGACCTGGGCCGAGGCGATGCGTCGCTATGGTTCGGACAAGCCGGACCTGCGCATCGCGCTGGAGCTGGTGGACGTGGCCGACCTGGTCAAGACCAGTGAATTCCCGGTGTTCACCGCGGCCGCCAACGATGCCGACGGCCGCGTGGCCGCGCTGCGCATCCCGGGCGGTGCCAGCCTGTCGCGCAAGCAGATCGACGAATACGCCGCGCATGCCGCCAAGTACGGCGCCAAGGGCCTGGCCTACATCAAGATCAGCGAGAGCGGTGAAGTCAGCTCGCCGATCGCCAAGTTCTTCAGCGAAGAGGCCTTCGCCGCCCTGGTCGCGCACGTGGGTGCCGGCAACGGCGACATCGTGTTCTTCGGCGCCGGTGGCTACAACAAGGTCTCCGATTTCATGGGTGCCCTGCGCCTGAAGGCCGGCAAGGACTTCAACCTGGTCGCCGCCGGCTGGGCGCCGCTGTGGGTCACCGATTTCCCGATGTTCGAGTACGACGAGGAAGCCCAGCGCTACGTCGCCCTGCATCACCCCTTCACCGCCCCGGCGGTGGACGACATCGCCGACCTGCGCGCGAATGCGAAGACCGCCGTGTCGCGCGGCTACGACATGGTGCTCAACGGCAACGAGATCGGCGGTGGTTCGATCCGTATCCACCGCTCGGACATGCAGAGCGCGGTGTTCGAACTGCTGGGCATCGGTGCCGAAGAGGCCGAGGGCAAGTTCGGCTTCCTGCTCGATGCGCTGCGATTCGGCGCGCCGCCGCACGGTGGCATCGCCTTCGGCATCGACCGTATCGCGGCGCTGATGGCCGGCACCGAGTCGATCCGCGACGTCATTCCGTTCCCGAAGACCACCGGCGCGCAGTGCCTGATGACCGGCGCCCCGTCGCCGATCCCGGACGAGCAGCTGGCCGAAGTGCATGTCCAGGTCCGTCCGCGCGCGGTCAAGGAATAAGGTTTGGCCGGTACCGGCCGACCAACGGTCGGTACCGCCGCACCGGCCGTGATCAACGGCGGGCCGGCTTCAGGTAAATTGGCGACCACCCCGTCGCCAATGCCCTCGCCGTGACCCCAGGCCGCTACACCATCCGCCGCGCTACCCCGGACGACGCCCAGACCCTGTCGGTGCTGGCCACGCGCACGTTCGTGGAAACCTTCGGCCACCTGTATCCGCCGGAAGATCTGCAGGCCTTCCTCGACGAGGCGTACCCGGCGGAGCGCCAGCGCATCATTCTTGAACACCCCGATTACGCGGTCTGGCTGCTGGAGCTGGATGGCGTCGCCGTGGGCCACGCCGCCGCCGGTCCCTGTGGGTTGCCGCATGCCGAGGTGCAGCCCGGCGATGGCGAACTCAAGCGCCTGTACCTGATCAAGGCGCAGCAGAGCTGTGGCTGGGGCAGCCGCCTGTTCGAAACCGCGCTGGCCTGGCTGGAGCGCGAAGGCCCACGCACGCTGTGGCTGGGCGTGTGGTCGGAGAACTTCGGCGCCCAGCGCTTCTATGCCCGCTACGGCTTCAGCAAGGTCGGCACCTACGAGTTCCCGGTCGGCAGCGTGCGCGACCTCGAGTTCATCCTGCGCCGACCGCCCACGGCCGCCTGAGCACCGCATCTTCGCGGCCCACGGCCCACGACGGCTTCACCTGCCGTTGGCTGGTCCATTCGTCTAATGACGCTGTTTCCTTCTGCAGGCGCCCAGCCCAACGGGCTAGGCTGACATCATGAATCCCCCCGTTTTACTGCTGCATGGCATCTGGAATGCGCGCGCCTGGGTCGGCCCCCTGGCCTGGCGCCTGCGCGCGCGCGGCTTCGCCGTGGATACCTTCGGGTACTCCAGTGTGTTCGGTGGCCCGGAGGTTGCGGTGCCGCAGCTGCTGGAGCGGCTCAAGGACAGCGGCCCGGTCTCCCTGGTCGGGCACAGCCTGGGCGGACTGGTCGCGCTGGAGGCCCTGCGGCGCGCGCCGGAGCTGCCGGTGTCGCGGGTGGTCTGCCTGGGCTCGCCGCTGCGCGGCAGCGTGACCGCCCGTTCCCTGAGCGATCACGGCTGGTCGCTGGCGCTCGGGCGCAGCTCGGAACTGCTGCTTGATGGCCTGCCGGCCTGGGAGGGCAGGGCGCAGGTCGGCCTGATCGCCGGGTCGGTCCCGCATGGGTTGGGCAGCCTGCTGGGTGCCTGTGGCGATGCCTCCGATGGCACCGTGGCGCTGGATGAGACGCAGCTGCCGGGCCTGGCCGACCACTGCGTGATCCCGGCCAGCCACAGCGGGCTGGTGTTTTCGCCCGATGCCGCGCGGCAGACCGCCGCCTTCCTGCGCGACGGCCGGTTCCGGCGCGATGATGCGGCCCACGCCGCCTGAGCGGGCCCGGCACTGACACGGGCCGGCCGGCGGATCAGGTAGAATTCGCGCCCTGTTCCTGACAGAAGCACGAGAGTCACCCCATGGGTAGAGGCCCCTCCATCGAGAACCGCAAAAACGCGTCTGACGCGAAGCGCGGCAAGATTTTCACCAAGATCATCCGCGAGATCGGCGTTGCCACGCGCGGCGGTGGAGGCGACCCCAACAACAACCCGCGCCTGCGGGTGGCCATGGACAAGGGCCTGTCCTCGAACATGTCCAAGGACGTGATCGAGCGCGCCATCAAGAAGGCGACCGGTGAGCTGGAAGGCGTCGAGTACGAGGAGATCCGCTACGAGGGCTATGCGCCCGGTGGCGTGGCCGTGATCGTGGACTGCCTGACCGACAACCGCGTGCGCACCGTGGCCGATGTCCGCCATGCGTTCAGCAAGTGCGGCGGCAACATGGGCACCGAAGGCTCGGTGGCCTTCATGTTCAAGCGCCTGGGGGTGCTGCACTTCGCCGCCGGTGCGGACGAAGAGGCCGTCACCGAGGCGGCGATCGAGGCCGGCGCGGACGACATCGTGGTCTACCCGGAAGACGGCGCGATCGATGTGCTCACCGCCGCCGACGGCTACCACGCGGTCAAGGATGCGATGGAAGCGGCCGGTTTCAAGCCGGACCACGCTGAAATCACTTTCCGCGCCGACAACGACATCAAGGTCGAGGGCGATACCGCCCTGCAGGTCAAGAAGCTGCTGGACATGCTCGAAGACCTGGACGATGTACAGGACGTGTTCTCCAACGCCGATCTCGGCGCGGACGCCTACGCCTGAGCGGGCCTTTCACCGGTCGCTTTGCGCGACCGGTGAGCGGACAATGCGGACCATGATGACTCCAGCCGTTCCCTGTTATCCCCGCCGCATGTGTCCTTTCCGGGCCGCGGGCGGCCGTGTGCGTGCCGCATGACGCGCATCCTCGGCATCGACCCCGGTTCGCAGCGCACCGGGGTGGGCATCATTGATGTGGACGCCGCCGGCAAGGTGGTCCATGTCCACCACCTGCCGCTGGTGCTGCTGGGCGCGGATGACTTCCCGCAGCGCATGAAGCTGCTGGTCGTGGGCCTGACCGCCTTGGTCGAGGAATACCGCCCGGACGAAGTGGCCATCGAAAAAGTGTTCATGGCGCGCAACCCGGATTCGGCCCTGAAGCTGGGCCAGGCGCGCGGCGCGGCGATCTCGGCCGTGGTGATGCGCGACCTGCCGGTCAGCGAATACGCCGCCACCGAGATCAAGCTGGCCGTGGTCGGCCGCGGTGGCGCGGAAAAACAACAGGTCCAACACATGGTCGGGCTCATGCTCAACCTGAAAACCAAGCTGCAGGCCGACGCTGCCGATGCGTTGGCCGTGGCGATCACCCACGCCCATGTCCGGGCCACGGCGCTGCGCCTGGGCGTCAATGCACGCCAGGCCTGGAGCCGGAAATGAGGAAAACTGCATGATTGGTCGTCTGCGCGGGATCGTGGCCTACAAGGCGCCGCCGTGGCTCATGGTCGACGTCAATGGCGTCGGTTACGAACTGGAGGCGCCGATGAGCACCTTCTACGACCTGCCCGAGCTGGGCCGCGAGGTCACCCTGTTCACCCATTACGCGCAGAAGGAAGACAGCGTCTCGCTGTACGGTTTCCTGCGCGAGGGTGAGCGCCGCCTGTTCCGCGACGTGCAGAAGGTCAGCGGGATCGGCGCCAAGATCGCGCTGGCGGTGCTCTCCGGGGTCAGCGTGGACGAGTTCGCGCGGATGCTGCAGGCCGGTGACATCACCGCGCTGACCCGCATCCCGGGCATCGGCAAGAAGACCGCCGAGCGCATGGTGCTGGAGCTGCGCGACCGCGCGGCCAATTTCGGCGGCGGCGGGGCACCGATCGCCGGTGCGGCGCCGGCCACCGATCCGGTCTCCGAGGCGACCGTGGCCCTGCAGCAGCTGGGTTACAAGCCGACCGAGGCCGCGCGCATGGCGCGCGACGCCAACGCCGAGGGCGACGATGTCGCCACGGTCATCCGCAAAGCCCTGCAGGCTGCGCTGCGCTGATCGCGCGCGCCTGTTCCTGATCCGATACCGACCGCGTCCGCCCGGAGCCCCATGTCCACCACTTCCCCCCAGCACAGCGACGGCCAGGCCCCGCACGGCCACGCGCCGGCGGCCGGCGGCATGGCGCTGATGATCGGCGCCATCGGCGTGGTGTTCGGCGACATCGGCACCAGCCCGCTGTATACGCTGAAAGAAGCGTTCTCCCCGCACTACGGTCTCAACAGCGACCACGACACCGTGCTGGGCGTGCTCTCGCTGGCGTTCTGGGCACTGAACATCGTGGTGACGCTCAAGTACGTCACCATCATCATGCGTGCCGACAATGACGGCGAGGGCGGCATCATGGCGTTGATGGCGCTGACCCAGCGCACCCTGCGCAACGGATCGCGCTCGGCCTACGTGGTGGGCATCCTGGGCATCTTCGGCGCTTCGCTGTTTTTCGGCGACGGCGTGATCACCCCGGCCATTTCCGTGCTTGGTGCGGTCGAAGGCCTGGAGGTCGCCGCCCCGGGCCTGCACAACTTCATCGTGCCGATCACCGTGGTGGTGCTGCTGGCGGTATTCGCCGTGCAGCGCTTCGGCACGGCCAAGATCGGCAAGCTGTTCGGCCCGATCACCTCGATCTGGTTCCTGTCGCTGGCCGCGATCGGCATCTGGAACATCGTCGATGCGCCGGAAGTGCTCAAAGCTTTCAATCCAATGTGGGCGCTGCGCTTCTTCATGGAACATGGCTGGCACGGCATCTTCATCCTCGGCGCGGTGGTGCTGGCGGTGACCGGCGGCGAAGCGCTGTACGCGGACATGGGCCATTTCGGCGCCAAGCCGATCCGCCATGCCTGGTACTACTTCGTGCTGCCGTGCCTGGTGCTGAATTACCTCGGGCAGGGTGCCTTGGTGCTGAAGCACCCGGAAGCGGTCAAGAACCCGTTTTTCGAGGCGGTGCCGGAGTGGGGCCTGTATCCGATGATCGTGCTGGCCACGATGGCGGCGGTGATCGCCTCGCAGTCGGTGATCACCGGTGCGTTCTCGGTTTCGCGCCAGGCCATGCAGCTGGGCTACATCCCGCGCATGCGCATCACCCATACCTCGCACGACACCATCGGCCAGATCTACATCCCGGGCATCAACTGGGGCATCGCGGTGATGGTGATCGGCCTGGTGCTGGCCTTCCGCAGTTCGTCCAACCTGGCGGTGGCCTACGGCATCTCGGTGTCGGCCACCATGCTGATCGATACCCTGCTGCTGGCGCTGGTCGCCCGCGCGCTGTGGCCGAAGGCGCGCAACTGGATCATCCCGCTGTGCGTGGTGTTCTTCGTCATCGACCTGGGCTTCGTGATCGCCAATGGCGCCAAGCTGCTGCAGGGCGCGTGGTTCCCGGTGGTGCTGGGCATCGTGCTGTTCACCATGATGCGTACCTGGCGCCGTGGCCGCGAGCTGCTGCGCGATGAGATCCGCAAGGACGGCATCCGGATCGACACCTTCCTGCCGGGCCTGATGCTGGCCCCGCCGGTGCGGGTGCCGGGCACCGCGGTGTTCCTGACCGCCGACCCCTCGGTGGCCCCGCATGCGCTGATGCACAACCTCAAGCACAACAAGGTGCTGCACGAGCGCAACGTGTTCCTGCACGTGGTGACCCTGCCGGTGCCGTATGCGCCTTCGGGCCAGCGCCTGAAGATCGAGTCGGTGGGCGATGAGTTCTACCGGATCTACGTGCGCTTCGGCTTCATGGAGACCCCGGACGTGCCGCTGGCGCTGATGCGCTCGTGCGACCACGGCGGGATCTATTTCGACCCGATGGACACCACCTTCTTCGCCAGCCGCGAGACCATCGTGGCCACCGCCAACCGCGGCATGCCGATCTGGCGCGACAAGCTGTTCGCGCTGATGCACCGCAACGCGGCCCCGGCGACCGGGTTCTTCCGGATTCCGGGGAATCGGCTGGTGGAACTGGGCGCGCAGGTGGAGATCTGACGAAGTCAGATCTCCACCTGCGGCCCAAGGTTTGCTGCGCAAACCTTGGGTCCCGGGCGCATTCCACCTGATCCCCGCGCCTTCGGCGCGCCCCTCCGATGCGTTCCCGGTAGTGCCGGCCGCTGGCCGGCTCCCCATGACGCCTGCATCGTGCGGAGCCGGTCAGCGGCCGGCACTCCCCGGAGCGCGGATCGCGTTCCTTTTGCCGCATAATCCACACATGACTGACGACCGCATCATCGGTGCCGTGGCGACCCGCGAGGACGACAGCACCGACGCCAGCATCCGCCCCAAGCGCATGGCCGATTACCTCGGCCAGGCCCCGGTGCGCGAACAGCTGTCGATCTACATCGAAGCGGCCAAGACCCGCGGCGATGCGCTGGACCACGTGCTGATCTTCGGCCCGCCTGGCCTGGGCAAGACCACCTTGAGCCACGTGATCGCCAACGAGCTGGGGGTCGCGCTGCGCGTCACCTCCGGGCCGGTGATCGAGAAGGCCGGTGACCTGGCCGCCCTGCTGACCAACCTGCAGCCGCACGACGTGCTGTTCATCGATGAAATCCACCGCCTGTCGCCGGTCGTGGAAGAAGTGCTGTACCCGGCGATGGAAGATTTCCAGATCGACATCATGATCGGCGAGGGCCCTGCGGCCCGCTCGATCAAGATCGACCTGCCGCCGTTCACGCTGATCGGCGCGACCACCCGTGCGGGCCTGCTGACCGCGCCGCTGCGCGACCGCTTCGGGATTGTGCACCGGCTGGAGTTCTATACGCCGGAAGAGCTGACCAGGATCGTCCGGCGCTCGGCCAGCATCCTCAACATCGACTGCACCGCCGAAGGCGCGGCCGAGATCGCCCGGCGCTCGCGTGGCACCCCGCGTATCGCCAACCGGCTGCTGCGCCGTGTGCGCGACTTCGCCCAGGTGAAAGCGGCCGGCCACATCGACCAGGACGTCGCCCAGGCCGCGATGCAGATGCTCAAGGTCGACCCGGAGGGCTTCGACGAGCTCGATCGGCGCCTGCTGCGGACCATGGTCGATTACTTCGATGGTGGTCCGGTCGGCATCGAGTCGCTGGCCGCCGCCCTGTCCGAAGAGCGCGGCACGCTGGAAGACGTGGTCGAGCCGTACCTGATCCAGCAGGGCTTCCTGATCCGGACCGCGCGCGGCCGCATGTGCACGCACAAGGCCTACCGGCACATGGGCCTGAAGCCGAAGAATCCGCCGGCCGACCTGTTCGCGGAGGTCCCGGATGTCGGTTGATCCCCGGGTTGAGCCCCGATTCAGTTGGCCGACACGCATTTACTGGGAAGATACCGACGCTGGCGGGGTGGTGTACCACGCCCGCTACGTGGCCTTCATGGAACGGGCGCGGACTGAATGGATGCGCGCGCTGGGGTATGGTCAGGAGCGCATGCGCTGCGACCATGGCCTGGTGTTCGCAGTGCGCAGCATGACCATGGATTTCCTCAAGCCGGCGCGGCTGGACGATGCGCTGGCGGTCACCGCCACGCTGGTGCAGTGCAAGCGCGCCAGCATGGTGTTCGCCCAGGCCGTGTGCCGGGGCGAGGAAACACTGCTGACCGCGCAGGTGAAGATCGCCGCGCTCGATGCAGCCACCTTCAAACCGCGTGGCATGGACGATGCACTGCATGCCGCGCTGAAACACCTCGAATTTCCAGAATCCGCACACTGAGGAACAACGGATGATCGCAATGCTCCTGGCCCTGCAGGCCACGGTGACCGAAGCGCTGCCGCAGGAAGTCACCAGCGCCGCGGCGCAGACTGTCGCCCAAGCCGCGCACGGCGGTGGCATCAATTACCTGGACCTGATGGTCAAGGCCAGCATTCCGGTGAAGATCATCGTGCTGCTGCTGCTGGCCGGCTCGTTCATCAGCTGGGTGATCATCTTCCGCAAGGCGCGTGTGTTCAATGCCGCCAACCGCGCCGCCGATGAGTTCGAGAGCCGCTTCTGGTCCGGTGCGGACCTGGGCAAGCTGTACAGCTCGGCGACCGACCGCAACCGCCAGGTGGGCGGCCTTGAAGCGATCTTCGAATCGGGTTTCCGCGAGTTCACCCGCCTGCGCGACAAGCGCCGCCTGGATGGCCGTGCGCAGCTGGAAGGCGCCCAGCGCGCCATGCGCACCACCTACACCCGTGAAGTGGACCAGATGGAGCGCAGCCTGGAGCTGCTGGCCAACATCGGTTCGACCGCGCCGTACGTGGGCCTGGTCGGCACCGTGTTCGGCATCATGGTGACCATGCACGACATGATCAACAGCGGCGAGCAGGCCGGTATCGCCTCGGTCGCCCCGGGCATCTCCGAAGCCCTGTTCGCCACCGCCATCGGCCTGTTCGTGGCGATTCCGGCGGTGTGGGCCTACAACCGCTTCACCACCCGCGTGGAGCGCATGTCGGTGCGCTTTGAAACCTTCGCAGAAGAGTTCAGCTCGATCCTGCAGCGCCAGACCGCGGGCGACGAGTAAGCGCCCAGCACAGGAGTCCTGCCATGACCGCAGCCATTGGCCGCCGCAAGCGCCGAAAGCTCAAATCCGAAATCAACGTCGTGCCGTACATCGACGTCATGCTGGTGCTGCTCATCATCTTCATGGTGACCGCGCCGCTGCTCACGCTGAGCTTTGAAGTGGATCTGCCGACCTCCCAGGCCAAGGCGCTGGAGAGCAAGCAGGATCCGGTGATCGTGTCCGTCCGCCTGGATGGCCAGTTGAGCCTGAAGCTGCCCGAGGCCAAGGACCCCGAACCGATGGATGCGACCCGCCTGCAGGCCCAGCTGTCCGCGCTTTCCTCGCAGGACAAGAACCTGCGCGTGATCGTCGCTGCCGACAAGGCCGTGGCCTATGAAAAGGTGGTCGCGGCCATGGACGTGATCAAGCGCGCCAACGTGGAAAAGGTGGGCCTGGCGACCGATGCACGCTGAAGCCCTGCCACCGCAGCGTCAGCCTGAAGAGAAGTGGGGTCTGCCGATCGCGCTGGCGCTCGGCGTGCACCTGCTGTTGGCGCTGATCTTCATCGCCGCCTGGTTGTGGTCGCCGCAGCGCACCACCGAAGCGGCCGCCGGCGATCCGGCGATCGAGGCCAGCCTGCAGCTGTCCGCGTCCGAAGCCTCGGCCGCGCGGCAGGCCTTGCGGGCCTCCGAATCGCTGCCGGACCTGCCCGAACCGGTGGCCGAGCCCGAACCGATTCCGGAAGACACGGTACCGCCGCCGCAGCCCTTGCCCGAGCCGCGCCCGCAGGATGCGCCCACGCCGCAGCAGTCGCAGGCGCAGGAACGCATCGCCCAGCCCGACACGGTCGACCAGGAAGCGGTCAACGCGCTGGCGATCTCGGCTGAAAAGGCCAAGCAGGAGCAGGAAGCCAAGCGCCGCCAGGAACAGATCGATCTGACCGAGCGCAAGCGCCAGGAACAGGCCGAGCAGAAGCTGCGCCTGGCCAAGCAGCAGGAAGAAGCCGAGCTGAAGAAGAAGCTCGCCGAGCAGGAGCAGAAGGCCAACGACGCCAAGGCCGAGGCCGAGCGTGACAAGAAGCTGGCCGAGATCCGCCGCAAGCGCGCCCAGGCCGAGAACGAAGCCAAGCTGGCCGAGCAGAAGCTGCGCCAGGTCACGGCCGCGCGTGCGGCCAGTGCCTCGGCCTCCACCGCCGGTGCGACCGGTGCCGCCAAGCCGGCGGCCGGGGCAGGGGGGACCAGCGACGATCTCAGCGCCAAGTACGCCGCGGCGATCCAGCAGAAGGTCTCCGCGCAGTGGACCCGCCCCGATTCGGTACCGCTGGGCCAGCGCTGCCAGGTCTCGATCACCCAGATTCCGGGTGGCCAGGTCATCCAGGCCAAGGTCAGCGGCAGCTGCCCGTTCGACGAGGCCGGCCGCCGCTCGATCGAGGCCGCGGTGCTCAATGCCCAGCCGCTGCCGTACCGCGGCTTCGAATCGGTGTTCGCGCGCACGATCAACTTCACCTTCACCGCCCAGGATTGATCCCGGGCGGCCCGAAGCCGGCCGCCGCGTTAACGACGTGTGAGATTTGCGCCAGGGGTGACTCGGAATTCACACTGCCTTGGTTCATGATTGCGAAACTGTTCACCGCCGTCCTGTTATCCCTCGTTCTGGTTTCCCCCTATTGAGCGCTCCATGAAGAAGATGCCTCGCTGGTTTGCCGTTGTAGCGGCCCTGTTGTTGCCCTTTGCTGCCATGGCGCAGCAGAAGGGGCTGGATATCGACATCATCGGCGGCAACGCCTCCGCCACGCCGATCACGGTCGTGCCGATGCCGTATCAAGGCTCGGCAGGTGCCCCGCAGACCGACGTGGCCGCCGTGGTACGCGCCGACCTGGACCGTTCCGGCCAGTTCCGCAACCTGCCCGAGGCGCAGATCGTCGAAAAGCCGACCCGTGGCAGCGAGATCCAGTTCGCCACCTGGCGCGCGCTGAAGCAGAACTACATCGTGGTCGGCCGGGTCATGGACGCCGGTGCCGGTGCCTACCGCGTGGAGTACGAGCTGTACGACGTGCCCAAGGGCGAGCGCCTGCTCGGCCTGGCGATGACCGCCCGTGGCAACGCCATGCGTGACGTCGCCCACCAGATGGCCGACGCCATCTATGAAAAGATCACCGGGGTCCGCGGCGCCTTCTGGACCCGCATCGCCTATGTCACCGCCAGCGGCAAGGGCGATGCCATGCGCTATGCGCTGATGGTGGCCGATTCGGATGGCTTCAATCCGCAGACCATCGTGCGTTCGGCCGAGCCGCTGCTCTCGCCCAGCTGGAGCCCGGACGGCAACAAGCTGGCCTACGTGAGCTTCGAGCGCGGCAACTCGGCGATCTACATCCAGAACATCTCCAGTGGCGCGCGCGAGCTGGTCACCAGCTTCCGTGGCATCAACAGCGCCCCGTCGTTCTCGCCGGACGGCCGTCGCCTGGCGCTGTCGCTGTCGCGCAGCGGCAACCCGGAGATCTACGTGATGGACCTGGGCAGCAAGCAGCTGACCCAGCTGACCAACCACTTCGCCATCGATACCGAGCCGACCTGGAGCCCGGACGGCAGCAGCGTCTACTTCACCTCCGACCGTGGCGGCCGCCCGCAGATCTACCAGGTCGCCTCCAGCGGTGGCAGCGCCTCGCGCGTGACCTTCCAGGGCAACTACAACGCCACTCCGAGCCTGTCCTACGACGGCAAGAAGCTGGTGGTCGCCCAGGGCAGCGGCAACACCTACAAGATCGCGATGATGGACAGCAGCACGGGCTCGGCCCGCTGGAACACGCTGTCGCCAGGATCGCTGGATGAATCGCCGAGCTTTGCGCCCAACGCGAGCATGGTGTTGTACGCCGCCCGCGAGGGTGGTCGTGGAGTGTTGTACGCCGTTTCGGCCGATGCGCGCGTGCGCCAGCGGCTGGTTTTGGCGGACGGTGATGTTCGCGAGCCTTCTTGGTCGCCATACCGTACAAAGCGCTAACAGAGTGTTAAGATTTCGCCGTATTCATCCCTCATCCGGCTTTAGGAGCCTCAAAGGTATCGCCATGAACAAGACCACCCGCGTTCTGCTTGTCTCCCTGTTGTCCGTGGCCGCCCTGGCCGGTTGTTCCAAGAAGGTCAAGGAAACGCCTGTTGCCCCGGTGGATACCGGCAGCACCACCGCTCCGACCGGCCCGTCCACCTCCGGCCTGTACGGCCCGGGCGATCTGGATACCGACTCCTGCCTGCGCCAGCGCGTGGTGTACTTCGACCTGGACAAGGAAGACGTGAAGCCGGAATTCCAGGCCATCATGGCTTGCCACGCCAAGTACCTGCGTGACCGTCCGTCCTCGCGCATGACCCTGCAGGGCCACACCGACGAGCGCGGTTCGCGCGCGTACAACCAGGCCCTGGGCGAGCGTCGTGGCAACGGCGTGTCCTCGGCACTGCAGGCCAACGGTGGTTCGGCTTCGCAGCTGACCGTCGTGTCCTACGGTGAAGAGCGTCCGGTCTGCACCGAGTCGGGCGAGTCCTGCTGGTCGCAGAACCGTCGCGTCGAGATCGTCTACACGGCTCAGTAATAGATGCGCTTTCGATTTCTATCGATGATCGTTGCGGCAGCCCTCGTGGCTGCCGCACCGGCCAATGCGCAGCGCCAGAGCCTGGCCGACCGCGTCAGCGCGCTTGAGCAGCAGGCGAACAACAACCAGTCCAACATGGACATGCTCAATCAGCTCAACCAGCTGCGTACCCAGTTGCAGGCCCTGCAGTCGCAGGTCGAGCAGCTGCAGCACGACAACGAGCAGCTCAAGCAGACCGGCAAGGACCAGTATCTGGACCTGGACAGCCGCCTGAACCGCCTGGAAGGTGGAGCCCCCGTGCTTCCCGCCGCCCCGGCTGCAACCGCGCCTGCGCCAAACGCCTCCCCGAAACCGGCAACGGCCGCTTCCGAGCGGCCGCCTTCCGTGCACGGCGATGCCGGCAGCCTGGCTGCCAGTGGCGATGAGCGCACGGCCTACAATGTCGCCTTCGATTCGCTCAAGGCCGGCAAATACGAGGACTCGGCGCAGCTGTTCATGAGCTTCCTCGAGCTGTACCCCAACGGTGTCTATACCCCCAACGCGCTGTACTGGTTGGGTGAAAGCTATTACGCCACCCGCAATTTTCCGCTGGCTGAGGCGCAGTTCCGCGACCTCATCTCGCGCTACCCGACCCATGACAAGGCGTCCGGTGGCCTGCTCAAGATCGGCCTGTCGCAGTATGGCGAAGGCAAGGTCGACCAGGCCCAGGCGACCCTGGAACAGGTCGTGTCCACGTACCCCGGCTCCGACGCCGCGCGCACCGCGCAGGACCGTCTGCAGTCGATCCGGCTGGGTCAGCAGATCCGCTGAACCCGCCCCGGGCCGCTGAGGCGGCCGGGCCCGGTATAATGATTGATCGCCAACCGGGCGTTGCCCGGTCTTCCGTGCCGGGCCATGCCCGGCTGTTGTCGTTTCCGAAGCCGTCCGTCAAGAATCACCGCCATGACCACGACCCTGTCCGCTGCTGCCGCACTCCCCAGTGAGATCGTGCAGTCCCCGCTGCCGCGACTGAAGATCACCGAGATCTTCCTGTCCCTGCAGGGCGAAGCCGATACCGCCGGCTGGCCGACCGTGTTCGTGCGCCTGACCGGCTGCCCGCTGCGCTGCACGTACTGCGATACCGCCTACGCCTTCCATGGCGGCACCTGGTGGGACATCGATGCGATCGTGGAAGAGGTGCTGGCCCAGGGCGTGCACCACGTCTGCGTGACCGGTGGCGAGCCGCTGGCGCAGAAGCGCTGCCTGGTGCTGCTGGAGAAGCTCTGCGATGCCGGCCTGGACGTCTCGCTGGAAACCTCCGGTGCGCTGGATGTCAGCGCCGTCGATCCGCGCGTATCGCGGGTGGTCGATCTGAAAACCCCCGGCTCCGGCGAAATGGCCCGCAACCGCCTGGAGAACCTGCCGCTGCTGACCAGGCGCGACCAGATCAAGTTCGTCCTGTGCAGCCGCGAAGATTACGAATGGGCCCGCGGCATGGTCCGCGAGCATCGCCTCAACGAGCGCAGCATGGTGTTGTTCTCGCCGAGCAAGAGCGAGGTCAGCCCGCGCGAGCTGGCCGACTGGATCGTCGCCGACCGCCTGCCGGTGCGCTTCCAGATGCAGCTGCACAAGCTTCTGTGGAATGACGAGCCGGGCCGGTAAGCCGCCTCGGCATTCCCTGATGTACCCGGCGCGGGACAGCGTGCTGGTTCCCTGCAAACCACCGGAAACACCCCCATGAAGAAAGCAGTCGTCCTCCTGTCCGGCGGCATGGACTCCGCCGCCGTCGTCGCCATCGCCCGCGAGCAGGGTTTCGCCGTCCACGCCCTGAGCGTGCGCTACGGCCAGCGCCACACGTCCGAACTCGATGCCGCCGCGACGGTCGCCAGCGCGCTGGGCGCGGTCGCCCACAAAACCGTCAACGTCGACCTGCGCAGCATCGGTGGCTCGGCCCTGACCGACGACATCGACGTGCCCGAAGCGGGCGGCGAGGGCATCCCGGTCACTTACGTGCCGGCCCGCAACACCATCATGCTGTCCGTCGCGCTGGGCTGGGCCGAAGTGCTCGGCGCCAACGACATCTTCTGCGGCGTCAACGCCGTGGACTATTCCGGTTATCCGGATTGCCGCCCCGAATTCATCCAGGCCTTCCAGGCACTGGCCAACCTGGCCACCAAGGCGGGTGTGGAAGGGGCGGGCATCCAGGTCCACGCGCCGCTGCAGTTCCTGAGCAAGGCCGACATCGTGCGTGAAGGCGTCCGCCTCGGCGTGGACTTCGGCCTGACCGTGTCCTGCTACAACGCCGACGACGAGGGCCGCGCCTGCGGCCACTGCGACGCCTGCCGCCTGCGCGCGCAGGGCTTCACGGATGCCGGCGTACCGGATCCCACCCACTACGTGTGATGCCGGACGGGTACGCATGAGCGCCAAGATGCGTTAGAATGCGCACCCCCGGCGTCATGTCGGGGATGCAATGGGCCGTTAGCTCAGTTGGTAGAGCAGAAGACTTTTAATCTTTTGGTCGATGGTTCGAATCCATCACGGCCCACCATTGCATCCATGATCCAGGCGACCGCGAGGTCGCCTTTTTCATGGACGTGGCCCCGTCCACGCTGCATCTCTTTCATCTGCCGCATGGAGCGCGTCGTGATCGAATACGTTTTCTTTTCCCGGACCGCACTCGGCCGCCGCCTCATCGGCCGTGGCACTGCCCTGGCCATTGCGCTGCTCGCCCTGGATGCGAGTGCTGCGCCGGACCTGGCCGTCACCTACTACGATGTTCCGGGCAATAGCCTCCAGGAACTGCGCCAGTCATTGAATACGCTGGGCCCGGTCGGCAAGGACGGCAAACGTCATCACGGCCAGGTGGACTGGCGCGTGGGCTGGCGATTCAACTACCTGCCCCGGGGCACCGGCTGCAGGATCGACGCGCTGCGCATGGAGGTGAAGGCCACCATGCTGCTGCCGCGCTGGACCGGCGTGGATACGGCGCCAGCGGCGCTTCAGCAGGAATGGACGCGCTACAGCCAGGCGCTCCGCGTGCACGAGGATGGCCACGCCGCTCGTGCCACACAGGCATCGGAGGAGATCCAGCGGCGCTTCGCTGCGGTGGGTGGCGCGATGAACTGTACGCGGCTGAACGAGGAGCTCAACCGCATCGGCCAGGCGGTCATCGACGAGTATGCCGCCCGCGACAGGCAATACGACGAGGACACCGACCACGGTGCTACGCAGGGCGCGCGCCTCTAGGCTGCGCGCGCTGCACGGGTTCAGTGCCGTGCGATGTCGCCGATGAGCGTATCGATCAGCCGCTGCGCGCGCATCCGCGCGCTTTCGCCACTGCGTGGATTGACCGGCAGATCAGGCGTGATGCCGGCCACTTCATCGCTGCCGTCGGCACGCAGGCGCACACAGTTCGGCACCCGCACGCGCAGGTGGGAATGGGGCAGGACCGGCGGGGTTTCCGCACTCATGAAGCCACAGCCATAGCCTCCACTGTGCGTACCGACGATGCGGGCGATGTGGTTGTCCTGCATGCGCGCCGCAAACATCTCGGCTGACGACGCGGTCTTGCCGTTGGTCAGCACATAGACCCGGCCAGTCCACGCCGCCCAGTGTTCGCGCAGGTCCTGTGCCCAGTCCAGCCGATGGGCGATCAGGATGTCATCGAGGCTGTCCACCACCGGGCTTGGCAACGGTCCGCCGGACGTACCCGCTGCAACCAGACGCCGACATGATGCGGCGTTCCAGTCCTGATGTGCCCGCCAGACCCGGGACAGGTCGCAGGCCGGCACCGCCACCGCCTGCCGCGATGCCTGGAAGGCGGCACGCTCCGTGGCCAACAATGCATGTGCCGTGGCATTGGGATGGTGATTGCGGAGTGCGTCGTCGAGCCGTTCGTACTGTTCATCCAGGTACGGCTTGCCGGCGGCTGACTGGCTGACCTGCAGCACCGCCGACGCCACCGGCTGGCCGGTGAACAGCCGTGTCAGCAAGTCGCCGCTGTCGTCCCCGCCCGGGTTGTCGCCCACATCCACCAGCACGGCATCGACGCCATCCTGTTGGAAGCGCCGCAGGCTGGCGGCGATCGCCGCGACCCATGCGTCAGCCAGGGTGCCACGCATGTCGCCGGTGGAGTCGGCATGCCGAAGCTGTGGCCACAACGCGTGGCAGAGGCCGGGATAACGCAGCGCATCGAACTCGTGCAGGCGCAGCACCCCGATCGAGTGTCCATCCGGCAGGGACAGTACGCCGGCGCGCAGCGCCGGATCCGCGCCATCGTCCAACGGGCGATAGTCCGACAGCGTCTCCAGCGGGAGACTGAAATCGTGCCGGCCCTCGTCGGCCACGCCCAGCACCGCGCAACCCGCGTTTGCACCGAGCGTGCGCGGATCGACCGGCGCCGGCGCGCTGGATGGGGCTGCAGGCTCAAGCGGGTCGAGCAGACCGAGATGACCGTCGCGGAAGCCGGCGACGAAGGTGCGCAAGGCCTGGAGTGCCTGTGCATCGCTGCGCGCGTCGGCCAATGCGCGTTGTGCCGTGGCATCCAACGCGGGCAGGTCTACACCGCTTTGAGGCGAAGCGACCCACGCCAGGTGCGCGTAGTCCTGTTCCAGCGCCTGCTTGAGCGCGGCATGGTCGGCCTGCCAGGCGCCGCGATCGAATGCAGGTGCGGCACGGGCGGCCCCCGGCAAGGCAACGGCCGCCATCGCCAGCATGATTGCGAATCCTCTCATCCCTGCCATACAGCCTCCTTGGAACCGTCATCGCCGCCATCGGCGGGCCAATGCGATCGGGTCGTGTGCGATGTGACTCGCGTCGATCCTAGCCAACGCGCCACGCCGGCGGAAGTGCGAAGAGGGCACAGCGTACTCCCGCCTGCGCATGCCGGTGGCCGTCGGTGATGCACCTGCCGTTGTTACGCGCCGGTCGCACCGGCATGACGGTGGAGTCAGTGCCATTTAGAACTTTCTCCATTCAGAACGGCGCGTCATCCGCCGATGCTGCGAATGCCGGGACTGCCGGCGTCCGCATCGGTCCATTTCCATGCTCATCAACCGTCCCAGTGTGGCTGCCCTGTGTGTTGCTGTCTTGATGGGGAGCGCTGCTTCGACAGCGCATTCCGCCCAATCCGCCAGCACCGCCGAGCGCGCCGCCCTGCATGCCACGCCGCCGCCGGATATGGCCGAGGTGATGACACTCCTGGAGCAGATTCCGCCCGGGCTGCGTCGTACGCCGCACTCGGCAACGGAGATGCCGATCTTCGTGCATCAGATCCTGTCGTCGGATCAGCAGCGCGGTCATTTCACCGCCGCCCAGCTGCAGGCGCAGATGGACCGGATGAACGCGGCCTTTGCGCCGATGGATCTTCAGTTCCGCGTGGCCGGATGGGACGCCGTGGCATACGATCCCTGGTTCCTGGCATGCACCTCCAGCGACAGCGCTCATCCGGATGTGCTCGCCATGACGGACTTTTTCGTCGGTCACCCCGACGGGGCCAATGGCAACGCCGCGGGTTTCGTGCACCTCTATACCTGCGGCAATGACGCGACGCTGGGCTTTTCCAGCTACCCGTGGGATTTCCACCCCAGCTTCGGGGGATTGGGCGAGCAGGACCGTCGGCACCGCCTCACAGTGCATTACGCCACCTTGCCTGGTGGCAGTTACCCGCCGTACAACGAGGGCGGAACGTTGGTGCATGAAATGGGCCATTTCGTTGGTCTGATACACACGTTCGAGGGTGATGACTGCCAGAACGGCGATTATCCGATCGGCGACTGGAGTATCGACACGCCGGCCATGACCAGTGCGCCCTACAGCGGCTGCCCCATCACGCGCGATACCTGTCCGGCCGATCCGGGCGCCGATCCGGTCCGCAACTACATGTCGTATTCGCAGGACAGTTGCCTGAGCGAGCTCACGCCTGGCCAGCACGCGGTGATCAGGCGGTGGACCGCGTTCCGTCCCACGTTGTGGTTCTCGTCGGGACGGTCGGCGGATAGCCTGCCAGTGCCTTGATGCGTGACCGGCACGGGCCCGCTCATGGTGCGGTGGCGAAGGGGATGGATACGCCGTGTTCGGGGACATAGCCGTTACGGAGATGGAGGGGCCAGCCAAGGCAGGTACAGTGACGGATGGCCAGGTCAGCGCCGTATAAGATGGTGACTGTCTATCGATCGAAATTCTGGAGGTGCCATGAACCGTTTCGTCCTGCTGAGCATGGGGGCGCTCGCGCTCGCGGCGTGTTCCAGATCTGAACCGACCGCCCCGGTAGCCGACGCTCCGCATCCGGTGGAGCATCCGACGCCGGAAGCGGTCCCGCAGACCGCCACCCAGTCGCCGTCGTTCGATTGCACGAAGGCGACGTCCGAGGCCGAGAAGCTGGTGTGCGTCGACGCACGCTTGGCCGCGCTGGACCGTCAGCTGGCTGCGCTCTACAAGCGTGTGCAGACCAGCCCCGACGAGCTGGACATCGCGGCCGAACAGCGCGGCTGGATCAAAGGGCGCGACGCCTGTTCGCGCGCGGTGGACCCCAAGCGATGCCTGGAGGAGTCCTATCAGACCCGTCTGGTCGAGCTGACCATCAATGGCGGTGGCATCCAGATACCGGCCAAGGTCGAGTACCGCTGCGACGACAACAGCAAGCCGGTGACGGCCGTGTTCTACAACGACATCGACCCGACCGCGGCCGTGGTCAGCTGGGGCAACGACCAGGCGATCGTTTTCCCGGTGCCGGTCACCCAGGACGAGAGCAATGGCGGCCGCTGGGGGCGTGAAGGCGTCGATCTGCGCACGCACGATGACCAGACCACGCTCGACTTCTATGGCACCACGCTGCACTGCCAGATCGCCAGGTGATGGCGCCCGCCGCGGCGCCGCTCAGCGCCCGCGGCGAGCGAGCTCCTCGTGCTGCCGAGCGCCTCGGCGGCCACCAACGCCTGACTGTCGGGCGTTGGCTGGCACTCCGGTGGCTCCCCTCAGGCGCAGGCGGCCAGCGGCTGCTGGAAGCAGGCGCGGATTGCGTCAAGCAGTTCGCTCATGCTGTAAGGCTTGGGCAGGAAATGCATGCCCGGGCCGAGCTGCGGTACCACGACGGAAGGCTCCAGGCCCGAGGTCACCAGCACCGGCAGCCCAGGCCGTTCCTGCTTGACCCGATGCGCCGCTTCGATACCACTGACCGCGCCCAGGCAGACATCGGTGAACACCAGATCGAAGCGCTCGCCGGCCTGCAGCAGGCCCAGTGCGGCTTCGGCGGAACTCACGGCGACGACTTCGCAGGCCTGGCTTTCCAGCGCCATGCGGCTCAGCTCGCGGGTGTCTTCGGTATCTTCGATCAACAGCACGCGCGGTTCGGGATGGTGCTTGGACAACAACATGGAGCGTGGTTCCTGCTTACCCCCGGACAGGGGCGCGCAAGTATCGCGGGCTGCCGGTGAGGAGACCGTGGACGGCGCCGAAATGCCGGGTGAAGCGGCCGCACCGCCTGCGTTTGCGCGGGTTAGGCCAGGGTGAGTGAGCGCGTTCGACGGCGGTGCCAGGCCCAGACCAGCGCGACCGCCAGTCCTGCCGCCGATAGGCGCAGCACCGTCGCCGGCCAACCGACGGCCGTGGCTTCGGTGATCACGAACACGTTCCAGGCCAGGTTGAGCGAGACGTGAAGGGCCAGCCCGCTCCACAGAGTGTAATCGTCCAGGGTATTGAGCCAGGCGAACACCAGCCCACCGATGCCGGTGATGGCGAACACCTGCAGGGCCATGCCGCCGCCGCCGCCGAACGACCACCAGTGGATCGCACCGAAGATCACTGCCTGGACCAGCGCGGCGGCCAGCCACGGCCAACGCTGCTGGCGGTGCGCGAAGATGAATCCGAAACCGCGGAAGATGATCTCTTCGGCAAGCGGAAACAGCACGCCGAGCATCAGCAGGGCGAGCCCATTTTGGGTCGGATTGAAACCCCCCAGCCACCACAGACCCAGCCAGCACGGCAGCGTCGCCAGCAGCGCCAGTGCCGGACCCTGCCAGCCATTCCAGCGCAACCCGAGCAGCGCATGCAGGCGTTGCCCCGGGCGTACCAGCAGCGCGGCCACGAGCAGCACCAGCAGCACGCCCAGGCCGTTGTCGAGGAGGGCGCCGCCATAGGGAATCGGCAGTTTCGGGATCGGGGCGCCCAGCCACGCGGCAAGGTCGCGCAGGTTGATCGATACGGCCAGGGTCAGCACGACCACGCAGGCGGCCAGCCAGGTGGGCAGGCGGAGGGGTGGCATGGGACGCTCCATATCCAGAGATGCGGGGAGTGTCGGCGAGGACAGGCGCGACAGCATGGGGCATTGGTCGGGGGGCCATCGGTCATGGCCGCGTTGCAGCACGGTCAGGTGCGACCGGCTAGAGTGCGGCTTTACCCCTTGGACGACCGCCCATGCAATGCCCCGTATGCAAGACCCAAGCGCTGCAGATGTCCGAGCGCCAGGGCATCGAAATCGATTACTGCCCGCAGTGCCGTGGCGTGTGGCTGGACCGTGGTGAGCTGGACAAGATCATCGAGCGCTCGGCCGGGGCCGCCGCGCCCGCGCCGGTGCGCGCGGCTGCACCGCCGCCGCCGGCTGCCGTGCAGCACCGTGATACCCGCCACCTGGGCCAGCAGCAGTACGGCGACCAGCAGGGCTACCGCAAGAAGAAGAAAGAGAGCTTCCTGTCGGACCTGTTCGACTTCTGATGCGTGCCTGCGCCGCGCTCAGGCGCGGCGCAGAATGAATTCCCGGTCGACGCTGTCGCCGACCGGGAAATCGTATTCGCCCACCTTGCGGCAGCCATAGCGCGCATAGAAGCGCTGCGCACCAAGATTCTCCGACCATACGCCGACCCACAGCGTGCGCCGCTGCGGTTGATCGAGCCACGCCAGGAAGGCATCCATCAGCCGCGCGCCGTGACCGCCGCTCTGGTGGCTGGCGAGAAGGTAAAGACGTTTGAGTTCGATATCGCCCTCGACCGCGTCGACATGCGGCAGGCTGTTGGGGCCCGCCGCGAGATAGCCCACCACGTCGTCACCGTCCTGCAGCAGCCACGCCGCATTGCGCGGATCGGCGAGTTCGCGACGTTGCGGCTCGACCGAATAGTGGCCGTGCAGGAACTCGCGAAGATCCTGCGGCGGGTAGGAGTCGCCGAAGGTTTCGGTGTAGGTGGCGATGGCGATCGCCGACAGCGCGTCGGCATCGGCAACGGTGGCACGGCGGAGGGTCAACGTCATGGCGCAAGGCTGGCAGCTGGGGCCGGCAGCTTACGCCATCACCGGGGCCGACCGTGGTTCCGGGTACGTCCGTACCCGGAACCTGTCACGGCGGCGGGATCAGAACCAGACCCGCACGCCCGCCACCCAGCGGGTATCGCGGGAACGCTCGCCTGCGGCCTCGTGGTAGTCGGCGGTATCACCGAACATCCGCTCGTGGCTGATGCCGATGTAGGGCGCGAAGCGGCGGCTGAACTCGTAGCGCAGACGCAGCCCGGCCTCGACCTTGTTGAGACCGGCGCCATTGCCATACGCCGGCTCGTCCTTGGCCGAGAAACCGGCTTCCACCAGCGGCTGCAGGATCAAGCGGTTGGTCAGCAGCAGTTCGTACTCCACTTCCACCGTGGCAGCGAACTGGCCACCTTCGCCGACATAGGCCGTGGCCGATGTCTCGAATTTGTACGGCGCCAATCCCTGGATGCCGAACGCCGCCCAGGTGCGCGAATCGGCCGGACGGAAATCCTGCTTCACACCGACCAGCACATCCCACCACGGCGACACGCTGCGGCCGTACATCACCTCCAGATTGGCCGACTCGGTGCGGCCGTCACCACGCTCGCCTTCGCTGCGCAGCCACAACCGGTTGATGTTGCCACCGACCCAGCCGCTGGCTTCCCACGCCTGGCCGGTACCGTGCTGGCCGTCCCAGTGTTCGAGGCGGTTGACCAGCAGCATGCTGTGGATCTCCGGCGCATGCTCCATGGCGCCATGGTCGATCGGTGGAAACGCGGCGAGGCGATCAGCGGCCGTCACCACCGGAATCGGTTCGCGCGGTTCGGTGGGTGCGGGCGGTTTCGGCACGTCATGACCCATCGCGGCATGGTCCATCTTCGAATGGTCCATCTGGCCGTGATCGGTCTTGCCGTGGTCCATCGTCGAGTGGTCCATCGTCGAATGATCCATCTGGCTGTGATCAGTGCTGCCATGGTCCATCTTCGAATGATCCATCTGGCTGTGATCGACGTTGCCGCCATCTGCCGGTGGTGTGTCGGCCGTGGTTGCGGTCGGCGTCGTGGCATGGCCGGCATGCGATTGCGCCCAGGCCGGTGCCGACAATGCCAGCAGCAGGGCGGTGCTCAAGGCCGATGTGGCGATGAAAGGAGAGCGGCTCATTCTTCGATCCTCACTTCGCGCATCATGCCCGCTTCCATGTGGTACAGCAGGTGGCAGTGGTAGGCCCAGCGGCCGAGCGCATCGGCACGCACGCGATACGTGCGGCGGGTGCCCGGTGGCATGTCGATGGTGTGCTTGCGCAGGTGGAATTCGCCGTCCGCATTTTCCAGATCGCTCCACACGCCGTGCAGATGGATCGGGTGCTGCATCATGGTGTCGTTGACCAGTACGATGCGCATGCGCTCACCGTAGTTCAGGCGTAGCGGTTCGGCGCTGGCAAAGGGAATGCCATCGAAGGACCAGCTGAATTTCTCCATGTGGCCGGTCAGGTGCAGCTCGACCTCGCGGCCGGGATCGCGTCCATCCGGATCGTCGAACAGGCTGCGCATCGCGCCGTAGGTGAGCACGTCGCGGCCGTTGTCGCGCAGACCGATGCCGGGATCATCCAGCTTGGGGTCGGTGGCCATGCTCTGCATGTCCACCAGCGGGTTGCCCTTTTCGCTCGCCGGATGGCGCGGGGCCTTCGGATCAGTGCCGTGTGCGCCGTGGTCCATGCTGGCACCGCAGCCACCTTCCATGCCCTTCATGTCGTGGCCCGCCATGCCGTCTGCGGCATGGCCCATGTCGTGGCCCATGTCGCTCATGGTCAACAGCGGGCGTGGGTCGCGGTCGGGAATCGGTGCCTGCAGCCCATGGCGGACCGCCAGCGTGCCGGCGGCGTAACCGGTGCGGCCCATGTCCTGGCAGAAGATCGTGTAGGCGTCCTGTCCACTGGGTTCGACGATCACATCGAAGGTCTCGGCCGGCGCGATGCGGAATTCGTCGATGCTGACCGGATGGATGTACTGGCCATCGGCGGCGACCACGGTCATTTTCAGGCCGGGGATGCGCACGTCGAAATAGGTCATCGAGCCACCGTTGATGAAGCGCAGCAGCACCTTCTCGCCGCTGCGGAACAGCCCGGTCCAGTTGCCGGCCGGGGCGGTGCCGTTGAGCAGATAGGTGTAGGTGTGGGCGTTGATGTCGGAGATGTCGGTCGGCGTCATCCGCATCCGGCCCCACATGCCGCGGTCGGCGGTGGCCGCGGCCCAGCCGTCCTTGCGCACATCGCGCAGGAAGTCGGGCAGGGTGCGCTTGTAGTAGTTGTCGTACTCGGCGAGCTTTTTCATGCGGCGGAACAACGCGCCGGGGTCCAGGTCGGTCCAGTCCGAGAGCAGGATCACGTGCTCGCGGTCGAAGTGGTACGGCGCCGGCTCGAGCGGATCGATGATCAGCGCGCCGTACAGGCCGGCCTGCTCCTGGAACATGGAATGGCTGTGGTACCAGTACGTACCCGACTGCTTGAGGGTGAAGCGGTACTGATAGGCCTCGCCGGGGGCGATGCCGTTGAAACTCAGGCCCGGCACGCCGTCCATGTTGGACGGCAGCAGCAGACCGTGCCAGTGGATGGAGGTGGGGTGTCCCTGCAGCGTGTTGGCCACCCGGATGTTGACCGTCTGGCCTTCGCGCCAGCGCAGGATCGGGGCCGGCAGGCTGCCATTGACGGTGATCGCAGGGCGGGTGCGGCCGGTGAAGTTGGCCAGCGATTCGCCGATGCTCAGCTGCACGTCATGGCTGCTGAGCACCTGCGGGGCACCGGCCAGGCCGGGACCGGCGGCCGCGAAGGCCCGCGGGCTCAGGCCGGTGGCGGCCAGGCCGGCCACCACGCCGCCGGCAGCCACGCCCTGGACGAACAGGCGGCGTGACGGCATGGGCGGGGCGCCCGTGCCGGGTAGTTTGGGGAAAGACATTGCAACTCCGGATCCGATTCGAATGGCACACGCAGTGCCGGCAACGCACGCAGGCCGGGGCCATGCGGGCAGGGCATCAGGCTGGCGCTCGCAGAGCGCCGCGGATCAGGCGATCGGAGGGCGGGTGATGCGGTCCAGTGGCGGCGTGGGTTGCGACGGATGCGCGGCCAACAGCGGTGCCAGCGACAGCGGCGGAGGCGTGGCCAGCCAGGCGACCTGGGCGGTCAGGCTGGGTTGCTGGGCACAACTGCGCAGGCAGTCCTTGATCTTGCAGTGGTCGCCATCATGCGGCGCCTGGACGCCGGCGCCGGTGCCGGCCATCGCGTGGTGATCGTGCGCGGCGGCGGCCGCCGCATCGCCATGGCAGGGCGGTGCAGCACTGCTGGCAGTGGCCGGCCCGGCCAGGGCCAGCGCCATGGGGCCAGCCATGGCCACGTTCAGCCCGTTCAACAACAGGCTGAGCATCAGGACGACTCGCAGGAGCAGGCCACTGGCGGACATGGGGCTCACCTTACTGCCAAATCCGGGCCACCGCACCTGCGGCTGAACGCGTGGTTCAACTCTGGAGCCCGGTCTGCCTGAACACGGCGGCGCATCAGCCTTCCTCGCGCACGATCTCGACCAGGCGGTCGCCGTAGCGGGCCAGCTTGGTGCCACCGATGCCCCCGACCCGGCCCAGCGCATCGACGCTGGTGGGGCGCTGTTCGGCGATGTTGCGCAGGGTGCTGTCGTGGAAGATCACGAAGGCCGGCACGTTCTGCTCGCGCGCGAGTTCGGCACGCAGGCCGCGCAGCGCGTTGAACAACGCCAGGTCCTGCGGCAGCACCGACAGGCCGGTGCGCTGGCCGCTGCGGTCGCGTTCGCGGGCTGTCTTGGGGGTCTCGCGGCGCATCATGACCTTGCGCTGGCCCTTGAGCACCTCGCGGCTGCCATCGGTCAGGCGCAGCCCGCCGTAGGCGCTGCTGTCCACTTCGAGCAGACCGGAGGCGACCAGCTGACGGAACACGCTGCGCCATGCGCGCGCGTCCAGATCCTTGCCGATGCCGTAGGTGCTCAGTTCGGTGTGCCCGAACTGGCGGACCTTCTCGTTGTCACCACCGCGCAGGATGTCGATCAGATGACCGACGCCGAAGCGCTGCCCACTGCGATAGACGCAGCTCAGTGCCTTCTGCGCGGCGACGCTGGCATCCCAGGCATCGGGCGGCAGCAGGCAGTTGTCGCAGTTGCCGCAGGGCTGCGGGTAGGTCTCACCGAAGCCGGCCAGCAGGACCTGGCGGCGGCACTGCATGGATTCGCAGTAGCCGAGCAGGTGGTCGAGCTTGGCGCGCTCCAGGCTTTTGCGTTCTTCGCCGGCTTCAGACTGCTCGATCATCTGCTTGAGCAGCACGACGTCGCCCAGCCCGTAGCAGAGCCAGGCTTCGGCGGGCTCGCCATCGCGGCCGGCACGGCCGGTCTCCTGGTAATAGCCTTCCATCGATTTGGGCAGGTCGGTATGCGCGACGAAGCGCACGTCCGGCTTGTCGATGCCCATGCCGAAGGCGATGGTGGCGCACATCACGATGCCATCCTCGCGCAGGAAGCGGCGCTGGTTGGCGGCGCGGACCTCGGCGGGCAGGCCAGCGTGGTACGGCAGGGCGTTCATGCCCTCCTTGCACAGGAACTCGGCGGTTTCCTCGACCTTGCGCCGCGACATGCAGTAGACGATGCCGGCGGCCCCGCGGTGGACCTTGAGGAAGTCCAGCAGCTGGCGCTTGGCGTTGTCTTTCTGGACGACGGTATAGCGGATGTTGGGCCGGTCGAAGGAGCTGACGAAATGCTGGGCATTGGTCAGGTCCAGGCGTTCGGCGATTTCGCGCTGGGTGGGCGGATCGGCGGTGGCGGTCAGCGCGAGCCGCGGGACGTCGGGCCAGCGCTCGTGCAGGACGGTGAGCTGGCGGTATTCGGGGCGGAAGTCGTGGCCCCACTGCGAGACGCAGTGGGCTTCGTCGATGGCGAACAGGGCGATCCGGCTGCGCGAGAGCAGCGACAGGAAGCGGCCGGTGAGCAGGCGCTCGGGCGCGACGTAGAGCATGTCCAGTTCGCCGGCCAGCAGTTCGCGTTCGACGCGGGCGCTGGTTTCGCCGTCGAGGGTGGAGTTGAGGTATTCGGCGCGGACGCCGAGCTGGCGCAGGGCTTCGACCTGGTCCTGCATGAGGGCGATCAGCGGCGAGATGACGATGCCGGTGCCGTCGCGGAGCAGGGAGGGGACCTGGTAGCAGAGCGATTTGCCACCGCCGGTGGGCATGAGGACGAGCGCGTCATTGCCGGCGGCGACATGTTCGACGATCGCCTGCTGCGGACCGCGGAAGTCGTCGTAACCAAAGATGCGGCTGAGCAGGTCGTGCGCGGGGCGGGAAGGCATCGCGCTAGTTTACCTTGCCCGGGCCAGCGGCCGTGTCCTCTGATGCCGGATCGGGGTGTAGGGATGCCAAGAGCCGAGGCCTCAAAGCCTCAAAAGCAGAGGCTCAAAGCGCCGGGCGTTCCGTCTTACGGGTTTGGCGCGGTGTGGGTGGGCCTGCAGGACCCGCCGTGAACCCGTCCATGGGGGCTCGTAGTGCGCCATCCATGGCGCCCAACGGTCCTGCAAACCCACCCACACCGCGCCTCCGACACTTTGCTGGTGCTCAAAGGCGAGCCAGTCAAGTGCCAGTCAAGAACCGCTCAAGCGCCGGGCACGAACCACTCAAACGCAGACAGGCGCCCATCGGCGCCTGTGGTGGTGCGTATTTGTCGCAGTTGTCCCACGGCCTGCGGCAGTCGCTCTGGCTTGCCCAACCGTTCATCCACACCTTTCTGGCGAGTGGGGGCCAGGCCCTGACGGGACCGTCAGGGCGGCATGGGTTCGGCGCATGCGCCGGACGGGTTGGGCAGGACGCCCAACCCCGGTCTTGCCGTTTGTGCAGGATTGCACAAACGAGCAAGCCGCCCACGAGCCCCCAGGGATGGGTTTACGGCGCGTCCCGGCAGGGCCTGGCCCCCGCTCGCCAACACGGAGACCCCGTCAGCCAATGCCGTTGCCTTTGCCTTCGCTTTCGCCTTCAGTCAGCCAAGCCTGCCGCAACGCAAACCATCACTGCAGCAGCGAACGCAGCATCCAGGCGTACTTTTCGTGGGTCTGCAGGCGCTGGGTCATCAGATCCTCGGTCGGTGCGTCGTCTGCATCGTCGGCCACATCCAGCACTTTCCGGGCGGTGCGGCACACGGCCTCGTTGGCGGTGACCAACTGGCGTACCATTTCACGCCAGTCCGCGCTGTCGGTCAGGCCCGGCTCCTCGGCGATCGAGGTCAGGGCCGCGAACTCGCGGTAGGAGCCCGGAGCGTTGAAGCCCAGTGCACGGATGCGTTCAGCCACGTCGTCCAGGGCCGCCCACTGTTCGGTGTACTGGGTCTCGAACATGGTGTGCAGCGAGTTGAACATCGACCCGGTCACGTTCCAGTGGAAATTGTGGGTCTTCAGGTAGAGCGTGAACGCATCTGCCTGGAAGGCCGACAGTCCATCGGCGATCTTCTTGCGATCGCCCTCTTTGATCCCGATATCTATGTTCGGGGCCGACGGGGCCGCCGCGCCGAGTTTCTGCTTCGCCGTCTTGGGCTTTGCCGGGGTCTTGGTCGTCTTCGCCATGGGAGAACTCCTTATGGATGGGATGAATCGGATGGCCTTCACAATAGATCAGACTACCCTTTCAGTAGTAAACAAAAGTTCTAAACGAATCGATTGATGAACGCTATCGAAAAACCACATGCAGCACGTCTGGCCCAGCAGCAGGCCGCGATCAACGGGGCCATGAGCCGCGACCGCGGTCGTTTGCTGGGGATGCTCTCGCGTTGGCGAGCCAAACCGGCGGATGCGGGATTGGCGGCGGCGTTCGAGCAGGCCTTGCAGGCGTCCGTGCGGCGCCGGGAAACGCGCGCGCTGAATCAGCCGGCCATCACTCTGGACGAGCAGCTGCCGATTGCGCGTGAAGCCGAGGCGATCACCGCGCTGATCCGCGACCATCAGGTCGTGGTGATCGCCGGTGAAACCGGCTCGGGCAAGACCACCCAATTGCCCAAGCTGTGCCTGGCTGCCGGTCGTGGCACCGCCGGCATGATCGGCTGCACCCAGCCGCGACGGATTGCCGCACGCGCGGTGGCCACGCGTGTCGCGCAGGAGCTGCAGTCCGAACTGGGTACCACCGTGGGCTACCAGGTGCGCTTCACCGACCGCGTCGGTGACGATACCCGCATCAAGTTCATGACCGACGGCATCCTGCTGGCCGAGATCAGCAGTGACCGCTGGCTGTCCAACTACGACACGATCATCGTCGACGAGGCGCACGAACGCAGCCTCAACATCGATTTCCTGCTGGGCTATCTGAAGCAGCTGCTGAAGAAACGCCCGGACCTCAAGTTGATCGTCACTTCGGCCACCATCGATACCTCGCGCTTCGCCCAGCATTTCGATGATGCGCCGGTGATCAGCGTGGAAGGACGCACCTTCCCGGTGGAGGTGCGCTACCGCCCGCTGGAGGGCGAGGGCGGCGGCGACGCTGACGGCGGTCGCGATGGCGAGCGCACCGTGAACGATGCGGTGGTCGCGGCGGTGGATGAAATCACCCGGATCGATCCGCGCGGCGACATCCTGCTGTTCTTCCCGGGCGAGCGCGAGATCCGCGATGCGCACCAGGCACTGGAGCGGCGCAAGTACCGCGGCACCGACGTGCTGCCGTTGTATGCGCGGCTGTCGGTGAAGGACCAGGACCTGGTGTTCAACCCGGGCGCCAATCGGCGCATCGTGCTGGCCACCAACGTCGCGGAAACCTCGCTGACGGTGCCGCGCATCCGCTATGTGATCGATCCCGGTTTCGCCCGCGTCAAGCGTTACAGCCCGCGCCAGAAACTGGATCGGCTGCATATCGAGGCGGTGTCGCAGGCCAGCGCCAACCAGCGCAAGGGCCGCTGCGGCCGTGTCTCCGAAGGCATCTGTTACCGGTTGTATTCCGAAGCGGATTTCCAGTCGCGCCCGGCGTTCACCGACCCGGAAATCCGCCGCTCCAGCTTGTCCGGGGTGATCCTGCGGATGTTGCAGCTGGGCCTGGGCAAGATCGAGGATTTCCCGTTCCTGGAAGCGCCCGACGAACGTGCCATCGCCGATGGCTGGCAGCAGCTGGGTGAACTGGGTGCGGTCGATGCCGAGCGTCGGCTGACCCCGATCGGGCGCCAGATGGCCCGCCTGCCGGTGGACGTCAAGCTGGCGCGCATGCTGGTCGCCGCACAGGCACAGGGCTGCCTGCGGCCGATGCTGGTGATCGCCTCGTTCCTGGGCATCCAGGACCCGCGTGAGCGCCCGCCGGAAGCACGCGCGGCGGCGGACAACGCGCACGCGCTGTTTGCCGATGGCCGCTCCGAATTCGTCGGCGTGCTGCGCTTGTGGGACGGCTACCGCCAGGCCCACGAAGACCTCACCCAGTCCAAGCTGCGCGACTGGTGCGGGCGGCACTTCCTCGGTTTCCTGCGCATGCGCGAGTGGCGTGAGCTGCATCGTCAGCTGCGGGTGCTGTGCGAAGAACTGGGCTGGAGTGAAGAGCCGGCCGAGACCTCGTTGGCGCCACTGCTGGCCGGCTCCTCTGCACCGGCGCCGGCGCGCGATGACGAGGCCAGGATCAAGGCGACGCGTGGCCAGCAGCACCGTGCCGCGCGCCTGGCCCGCGAAGGGAAATCCGAGCCGGCGCCTGCCGAGAACAAGGCCGCGCCCGGCAACGGTGCCGATCCAGAGGCACGCAGCGCGTTCAGCGACAAGGTGCGCGCCGCGGCGTACCAGACCCTGCACCGCGCGCTGATCGCCGGCCTGCCCACGCAGATCGGCCATCGCAGCGACAAGGGCGATTTCCTGGCACCGCGCCAGCGCCGCTTCCTGCCGTTCCCGGGCTCGGCCCTGGCCAAGCGACCGCCGCCGTGGCTGCTCACGGCCACGCTGCTGGACACGCAGAAGATCTGGGGCCTGACCAACGCGGCGATCGAGCCGGACTGGGTCATCAACGAGCTGCCGCACCTGCTGCTGCGCAAGCACTTCGACCCGCACTGGTCGCGCGCGCAGGGCCAGGTGCTGGCCTCGGAGCAGATCAGCCTGTTCGGGCTGGTGCTGGCACCGAAGAAGCCGGTGCACTATGGCCGCATCGCGCCGGGCGAGGCACACGACATCTTCGTGCGCCAAGGCCTGGTGACCGGCGAGATCAACACCCGGGCCGGCTTCGTCGCCGACAATCTCAAGGTGCTGGAACAGGCGCGCGAAGAAGAAGCCAAGCTGCGCCGCGCCGGTATCGTCGCCGATGAGGGCTGGCAGGCGCGCTGGTACCTGGACCGGATTCCGGCCGAGATCCATTCGGCGATGGGCCTGGATACCTGGTGGAAGGCACTGGCGCCGGAGAAGCGCCGCGCACTGTCGTGGACGCTGGCCGATCTGCTGCCGGGCGAAGGCAGCGATGCCGAGCGCTATCCCAAGTACCTGCCGCTGGGTGATGCGCGGCTGGCGCTGCACTACACCTTCGAACCCGGCGCCGACGAAGACGGCGTGACGCTGGAGGTGCCGCTGCACCTGCTCAACGCGCTGGATCCGGCGCTGCTGTCGTGGCTGGCGCCGGGCTTCGTCGCCGACAAGGCCGCCGCATTGATCCGCAGCCTGCCCAAGGCGATGCGCCGCAACTATGTGCCGGCACCGGACTTTGGCCGCGCGTTTGCCGAGGCCTTCGCCGAGCCGACCGCGGACGATATCCGTGGTGAACTGGCGCGCTTCCTGTCGCGTGCGACCGGCGCCAAGCTGGCCGCGACCGACTTCGACGACGCATCGCTGGACGCGCACCTGCGCATGAACCTGCGCCTGCGCGATGCCGACGGCAAGGTGCTGGCCACCTCGCGCGATCTGGATGCGCTGCGCGCCCGCTTCGGCGACAAAGCCGGTGACGCCTTCGCTGCGCGTGCCGGGCGCGCGCTGGCGGCGAAAGGCCTGCGCGATTTCCCGAGCAGTCCGATCCCGTTGCAGGTGCCTGGCGAAGCCGGCGTGCCGGCGTACCCGGCGCTGGTCGAGCAGGGCGAGACCGCGGCGCTGAAAATATTCGCAGACCGCAACGAAGCACTGGAACAGCATCCGCTCGGCGTGCGTCGACTGCTGGAGATCGCGCTGGCCGACAAGGCCAAACAGGCGCGCAAGCAGTTGCCCGTGCCGCCCAAGACCGGTCTGCTGTATGCCGCGATCGAATCGCAGGAGCGCCTGCGTGGCGACCTGGTCGATGCGGCGATGAATGCCGTGCTGGCCGATGGGCTGGGCGATATCCGCGATCCGGCCACGTTCGCCAAGCGCAGTGCCGAGGCGGGCAAGGCCTTGTTCGGTGAGGCGATGGCCCGGCTGAAACTGGCCGAGAACATCCTCGCGCACGTGGCCGAGCTCAAGCCGCAGCTGGAGGCGCCCCTGATGGGCTGGGCGCGTGGCAACCTGGACGACATGGAGGAGCAGCTGGCGGCCCTGATCCATCCTGGTTTCCTGCGCGATACGCCGGCGGATGCGCTGGCGCAGTACCCGCGCTACCTGCGCGCGATGATCCTGCGCAGCGAACGTGCCAAGCGTGATCCGCCCCGCGACCAGGCCCGCATGCTGGAACTGCGTCCGTTCCTGGATGCGCTGGCAGAAGCCGACGCTCGAGGCCAGCGCAAGCGGCCACAGTGGCAGGACCTGCGCTGGGATCTGGAAGAACTGCGGGTGTCGCTGTTCGCCCAGGAGCTGGGGGCCAAGACCGGCATCTCGGCCAAGAAGCTGGCCCAGCGCGTGGCGGCACTGCAGCACCCCTGATCCGGCTGCACCCCGTGCCGTTGCGGCACGGGGTGCACGGTTTACTTGATGCGGCGGACCTTGGCGCGGGTGTTGACGCCTTCCACGCGCAGGTACCAGACGCCGGCGATGCCGGGGGTGATGGAGACCGCCGGGTCGCTCTTGCGCACCCCGGCCAGGGACACGTCGTCGGTCTGCTCCCATTCCTGCGCGTTGGCGAGCACGTACTTGCGGTTCTTGCCGAAACCGCGGAACTCGCCGACCAGCGTGCTGGAGATCGGCTCGTTGCTGCCGAAATCGAAGAAGCCGCGGTTCTTGACGATGACTTCCTGACGGCCCTCTTCGCGCGCCTGCTCACGGACCTGTTCGCGTGCATCGGCGGCCACGGCAGCGACCTTGCCCTGCAGCCAGTTGTTGAGCTGGGAGAGTTCCTGCGCGCTCAGTTTGTCCAGGCCGGCCGCCTTGAACTCGGCCGGTGACATCTGCTGCTGCAGATCGCCCTCGACCACGCGCTGGGCCAATGCCGGCAGCGACAGACTCATCAGGATGGCCGCACAGGACAACAACCGCAGACGGGAAAAGCGCATGGCAGGGTCTCTCCTAGGGATGGCCGCAGTGTAGTGCCAGCACCCGGGCATGTGCACATGCAGGCGACGGCGATTGTCGGGGGCGCGCGGCGGCGCTAGTGTAGGTGGCCTCTGTCTTGTCTGTACGATGCTGTGAACCGCGCTTCTGCCCCCGGCCTGGATGCCTTGTTGAACCGACCCTCGGTGGCTTCGCTGCCGGCTGAACTGCGCGAGGCGCTGACCCAGCGTTGGCAGCAGCCCGAGGCCGATCACACGATGCGCGCGGGCTGGCCGGTACTGGCCGACACGCTGGATGCGCTGTCGCTGCTGTCGGCCGACGAATCGGCCCTGCTGGCCGCCCTGCTGTTCGACCTGCCGTGGTTGCGGGCCGGGCTGGATGCCTTGCCGGTCGGCACCCACAAGCCGGTGATCGTTGGCCTGCTCGACGGCCTGGACGCGGCCGACCAGGTCTGGGCGCTGCATGCCGGGCGTGAGGCCGGGCGCAACAGCGAAGGCCTGCGCCGCCTGCTGCTGTCGATCATCCGCGATCTGCGCGTGGTACCGATCCTGCTGGCCCGCCAGCTGGCCCGCATGCGTGGTGCCGACCGCCTGCCCGAGGAAGAACGCCGCGCGCTGGCCCAGCTCACCCGCGACATCCACGCGCCGTTGGCCAACCGGCTCGGTATCTGGCAGTTGAAGTGGGAGCTGGAGGATCTGGCGTTCCGCCATCTCGAACCGGAAACCTATCGCCGCATCGCCCGCGAGGTCGACGAAACCCGGCTGGCGCGCGAACGCTATGTCGAGGCCGTCAAGAAGGCACTGTCGCGCGAGTTGTCGGCGCAGGGCATCCGTGCCGAGGTCAGCGGTCGCCCGAAGCACATCTACAGCATCTGGCGGAAGATGCAGAAAAAGCGGCTGGCGTTCGAGCAGCTCTACGACATCCGTGCGGTGCGCGTGATGGTCGACGACGTGGCTGCCTGCTACGCGGTGCTGGGCGTGGTGCATGCGCTGTGGGCACCGGTGCCGAGCGAGTTCGATGATTACATCGCGCGCCCGAAGGCCAACGATTACCGCTCGCTGCACACTGCCGTGGTCGGCCCGGAAGGGCGCACCATCGAAGTACAGATCCGGACCCACGACATGCACGCCCAGGCCGAGCTCGGGGTGGCCGCGCATTGGCGCTACAAGGAAGGCAGCAAGGGCGCGGAGAAGGCCTTCGACCGCAAGATCACCTGGATGCGCCAGCTGCTGGAGCAATCCCAGGAAGGGCATGGCGGCGAACTGGCCGGCGCGCTGGATGCCGAGCTGACCGAGGACCGGGTTTACGCGCTCAGTCCCAAGGACGAGGTGATGGACCTGCCGCAGGGTGCCACGCCGCTGGATTTCGCGTACCACGTGCACACCATGGTCGGCCACCGTTGCCGTGGCGCGAAGGTCAATGGCCGCATCGTGCCGCTGACCTATCGGCTGCGCAGTGGCGACCGGGTCGAGATCCTGACCGGCAAGGAGGCCGATCCCCGGCGTGACTGGCTGCTGGCCTCCAGCGGGTTCCTGGCCAGCAACCGATCGCGTGAAAAGGTGCGCGGCTGGTTCCACAAGCTGGACCGCGCGCGCAATGTGCAGGCCGGCCGCGAGCTGCTCGAGCGCGAACTCAAGCGCCTTGGCCTGCAGCACGCCGACCTGGGCATCGCGGCGAAGAAATTCCACGCCGACGGCGTGGACGATCTCTACATCCAGGTGGCGCTTGGCGACACCGGGCCGAACCAGATCAGCCGCGCGTTGCTGGAAGCCGAACGAGCGGCCAGCCAGCCGGCGGTACCGGCACTGCCGCGCCCGACCGCGCGGCGCGACAGCGTGCGCAGTGCCGACTTCACCGTGCAGGGCGTGGGCAATCTGCTGGTGCAGCTGGCCCGCTGCTGCCAGCCGGTGGCCGGTGAGCCGATCGTCGGGTACCTCACGCGTGCCCGTGGCGTGACCGTGCACCGCACCGACTGCGCCGCGCTGGCGCGACTGGCGGCGACCAGCCCGCAGCGCATCCTGCCGGTGGAGTGGGGACAGGCCGGCGGTGGCTATGAGGTGGACGTGGTGGTCGACGCGGTCGATCGACGCTGGCTGCTCAAGGACATCACCAACCTGATCGCGCAGGAGGATGCCTATGTGCTGGACATCCACAGCGACAATGTCCGCAACAGCGGCCGCGCGCATCTGCGGCTGCGCCTGAAGGTCAGTGACTATGGCCAACTCTCGACCCTGCTGGGCAAGCTGGACGCGCTGCCCGGCGTCAGCGAAGCCCGGCGTCTAGGCTGAGCTCACGTGCCCCACGCTAGGCTCGCGGCATGAGCCGGGACGATGACAGGCACGAGGCCGCGCATGAGGCGCTGCGGCGGGTGCGCCGCGAGGGCCGCTGGTGGTGGCTGCAGGCACGGCACGCCCGGCGCATCTGGCGCTGGGCGTTGCTGGTGGCGGTGCTGCTGTTCGTGGGCCTGGCACTGTTCCGCCGGCCGCTGGCGAACTGGTTCTGGAACGAGCCGCAGATCGAACAGTTGCTCGATCAGGGCGATCGCGCGCTGGCGGCAGGCCGCTTGAGCCTGCCCGATGGCAGTGGCGCACGCGAGTCCTATCAGGCTGCCCTGGCGCTGGACAATGACCGGCTGCAGGCACGCACCGGGCTGGCCCGCACCGGCCAGGCGGCCCTGCAGCAGGCACGCGATGCACTGGACCGCGGCGACCCCGCTGCGGCGACGGCTGCCCTTGCCCTGGCGCGCGAGCTGCAGGTGCCGCAGCGCGATGCCGACGCGGTGTCACAGCAACTGCACGCACACGACCAGGCACGCGCGGGGATCGGTGCCTTGCTGGGCCGCGCCGAAGCCGCCCTGCAGGCACAACGGCTGGATGGCAGCCCGGACAGTGCGCTGCCGCTGTTCCAGCAGGTGCTCGCGCTGTCGCCCAACCAGGTGCGTGCGCTGGAAGGACGCGAGGACGCGCTGTCCGATCTTCTCCAGCAGGCGCGCGTGGCGGCAGAACACGGCGATGTCGCGCGCGCGGCCGAACGCGTGCGCAGTGCCCGCGGGTTCGACGCCGGGCATGTCGACCTGCCGGCGACCCAGGAAGCACTGAACAATGCACTGGAGCGACGCCAGCGCGAAGGGGACACCGCGCTGCGCCGGCAGAAACTGGACGCCGCGGCAGAGGCCTTCGCTGCGGTGCTTGCTGCGCTGCCCGATGACCCTGCCGCGCGCCGTGGGCAGCTGCAGGTGGCCGATGCCCAGCTCACGCGTGCGACACGGCTGGCGGGCAATTTCCGTTTCGATGAAGCGGCCCAGGCGGTGCAGCAGGCCGAAAGGCTGGGCGCCTCCACGCGTTCGCTGGAGGCGGCTCGACATGGCATCGAGCAGGCCCGCCGTTCGCAGGCGGCGCTGAAGACGCCCGCGGTGCCGCGCGCGCAGCGCGAACGCACGCTGCGGCGCCTGCTCACGCGCCTGGAGGAAGCCGAGGGCCGCGGCAACTTCCTGGATCCGCCCGGGCGCAGTGCCTACGACGCGTTGCGTGAAGCCCAGGGCGTGGCGCCGCAGGACCCACGTGTGCGGGCCGCTGCGCAGCGTCTGTTGCCGGCAAGCCGGCAGTGCTTCGAGGATCGTCTGCGCGAAAACCGCGTGCTGGCGGCCGGGGCCTGCCTGGAAGCCTGGCAGGCGCTGTCGACCAGTGAGGCCGGCCAGGCAGCCGCACGGCGGCGGCTGGCACAGCGCTGGTTGGCGATCGGCAGCGAGCGCCTGGGCTCGGGCGATATCGCCTTCGCGCAGCAGGCGCTGGTGCAGGCGCGCCGCTGGCAGCCGGACCTGCCCGAGCTGCCGGCATTCGCCGAGCGCCTGCGCAGCGCGGGCGGTGGGGCAGGGGCCTAGGCCAGGAACACCCGCTGCACGGTGGCGCGGGCGGCATCCAGCGAAAAGTGGTCCACGATGTTCTGCAGGCCGGCGGTGGAGAGGCGACGCCACAGGGCCTGGTCCTGGTACAGCCGGACCACGGCCTGCGCGAACGCCTCGGCATCATCGGCCACCAGTACATCCTCACCATCGCGCAGGTGCATGCCTTCCACGCCGCAGGTGGTGGCGACCACCGGCTGGCCATGCGCCATGCTGAGATTCACCTTGCCCTTGACCCCTGCGCCGAAGCGCAGCGGCGCGACCGCGATGCGCACGCCGTCCATGTACGGCACCACGTCCGGCACGAAGCCGTGGATCTCCACCCCCGGCTGGGTGGCGGCCAGCTCGCGCAGGGTGTCGGGCACCGCGGCGCCGATGCAGTGGAAGCGGATGTCGGGCAGCTGCGCGCGGATGCGCGCGAAGACGTCGCCGATGAACCATTGCATGGCATCCAGGTTCGGCGGATGGCGGAAGCCGCCGACGAACACCAGGTCGCGGCGCTCGGCCCAGTCCGGCCCGGCACCGGCCACTTCATGCAGGTTGGAGATCAGTTCCACCGTCGCGCCCGGTGCATCGATGCGCAGCTGCTCGCGCTCGGCCGCGCTGACCAGCACGGTCACGTCGACCTGTTCCATCACCGCCAGTTCGCGCGCACGGGTGCGCTCGGCATTGCGCAGCAGGCCGGCATCGCCGGCGATCTCCGCCCCTCGGCGCTCGCGCAGGTAATGCAGGTCGACGGTGTCGAACACGGTGCGGGCCTGCGGCGCGAAGCTGCGCAGCAGCGGCAGGCATTCGTGGGCGACGTGATAGCGGACCATCATCACCACCTCGAAACGGGCGCCGTTGGTGCGCAGCCATGCAGCCACGCCATCCAGGTAAGGCGCGTACCAGACCTCCACGCCGAGCGCCTGCAGCGCTTCGGTGGCGGCGCCGGCATGCTCGCGCCGGGTCGGCACGAAGACCACGTGGACGCCTTCCTCGAGCAGCATCCGGATCAGGTTGTACTGGCGCAGCGACGCCGAGTCGCGGTCCGGCTGCGGCACTTCTTCATCGAGGATCAGGACCTGGCGCTGCCCGCGGTGCAGCAGGGTCGGCGAGGGTACGCTGCCCACGCTGGGCTGGGCCCGCAGGGCATCGGCCCATTTCGCCGCGAACACCCCGCGGTTGCGGACCTGGTAGGCCTTGATCCCGCTGCCGGTATCGGTGCCGTTGCTGGTGCCCTCGTCATGCACCACGCGGCTGGCGGGCTGCACCAGCACGCGGTGGCCACTGGCGCGCACTGCGAAGGCCAGGTCGGTATCTTCGTAGTAGGCAGGCTTGTAGCGTAGATCGAAACCGCCCAGCTGGTCCCACAAGGCGCGGGGGATCATCAACGCCGCGCCGGAGCAGTAGTCGGCATCGCGCAGCGCGCTGTAGCGGGGATCCTCGGGCGACTCGAAGCGGCCATAACTCCAGCCGCTGCCGTCCTGGAAGATCACTCCGCCCGATTCCTGCAGGCGGCCGTCCGGGTAGAGCAACTGCGCGCCGACCAGGCCGGCGCGCGGCACCCGCGCGAAGGTGGCGAGCAGGGCGTCCAGCCAGCCCGGCTGCGGCACGGTGTCGTTGTTGAGCAGCACCACGTACTGGCCACGCGAACGGGCCACGCCGTCGTTGCAGGCCTCGATGAAGCCACCGTTGCGGGCCCGCACTTCGTAGCGCAGACCGTCCACCTGCGGCATCCAGGTGGTGGTTTCGTCGCTGCTGCCGTCGTCCACCACCAGGATCTCGCAGTCGACCCGTGGCGGATGGGCGGCCAGTGCCCTCAGGCAGGCCAGCGTATGGCCGACATGGTTGTAGACCGGAATGACGATGCTGACCACCGGATGGTCGCTGGCCGGGACCGTGAACGGCGCGAACGGTGCGGCGCCGGGCAGGTACAGCGGGGCCCCGCGCGGGGCCGGCACGGCCTGGGTATGGACCCGGATGCGCTGCCAGGTGGCGCGCCAGCCCCGGGTGCGCAGACTGGCCAGGCTGCGACGGAACAGGCCGAGCATGCGGTTCAGGAAATAACGGGCATCGGCCAAGGACATCGACATGCCGTTGCAACTCCAGCTTAAGCGGGGGAACCCGGGAGAACGCGCCGCTCGCGGTGGCTGCGTTAGACTCGCCGGACTTCATATTCTCGCATCCCCGTGCCCCGACGCTACGATTCCGACGACATCGACGAGTTCGACGACGACACCGAAAGCCGCGGCCCGCTGTGGCGGCGCCGGCTGATCACCTGGGGCATGGCGGCTGTCGCGCTGGGACTGGGTTTCCTGATCCCCTATACGGTGTACCTGAACCAACAGGTCACCCAACGCTTCGGCGAGCTGCGCTGGCAGATTCCCACCCGTGTCTATGCGCGTCCGTTGGCCCTGGCGCCCGGCGTGGCGATGGACGCGGCCACGCTCAAGACCGAACTGGCGGCCTCGGCCTACCGCGATGACGGGATCGGCAAATCGCCGGCCACGTACGCGCAGGAGGGTGGGCGCTTCGTCATTTCCAGCCGCGGCTACAACGATGTGGATGGCCGGGTCGCGCCGCGCCGCGTCGAGCTGAGCCTGTCCGGCGGGTCGGTCGCTTCGCTGCGCGACCCCGACAGCCGCAAGGCCCTCAAAGCCGCGCGCCTGGATCCGGCCCGTATCGCTACGCTGTACGGCCAGAAGCAGGAAGAGCGCCGGCTGGTCCGGATCGAAGAAACTCCGGAACTGCTGGTCACCGGCCTGCAGGCGGTGGAGGACAAGGATTTCAGCCGCCACCACGGGATCGATCTGAGCGGCATCGCCCGCGCGGTCTGGGTGACCGTGCGGTCCGGCGGCCAGAGCCGCCAGGGTGCCTCGACCCTGACCCAGCAGCTGGCCCGCAGCGGCCTGCTCGGGATCGGCAAAGAGCAGACCGTCACCCGCAAGTTCAACGAGGTGCTGTACGCGCTGATCATGGAGGCGCGCTACGACAAGCGCACCATCCTGGAGGCCTACCTCAACCAGGTGTACCTGGGCCAGCGCGGCAGCCAGGCCATCCACGGCATGTCTTCCGGCGCGGAGTTCTGGTTCGGCCGCGACCTTGCCTCGCTCAACACCGAGCATGTCGCGCTGCTGATCGGCCTGGTCAAGGGCCCGTCCTACTACGATCCGCGCCGCAATCCCGAACGCGCGCTGGACCGTCGCAACTTCGTGCTGGGCAAGCTGCGCGAAGCCAATCTGATCGACGATGCCGAGTACAAGCGCGCCGTCGAGGCGCCGCTGGGCGTGCCCAAGACCCCGGGCCTGATCGCCGCCAACCGCTTCCCGGCGTACGTGGATCTGGTCCGCCGCCAGCTGGGCCACGACTATCCCGAGTCGGTGCTGCAGGGCGCCGGGCTGAGCGTGATGACCGGCATGGCACCGTCGGCGCAGGCGTATGCCGAAGGTGCGGTCACCAAGACGATCAAATCGCTGGAGAGCAAGCGTCGCCCCGAGCTGCAGGCCGGTCTGGTCCTGACCGACGTGCACAACGGCGATGTGCTGGCCGTGGTCGGCAGCCGGGAAGTGTCCGAGCCGGGCTTCAACCGCGCCATCGAGGCGCAGCGTCCGGTGGGTTCGCTGCTCAAGCCGTTCGTGTACCTGCTGGCGTTGGCGCAGCCGGACCGCTACTCGCTGTCCAGCTGGGTCGACGATTCCCCGGTGACGGTGCAGCTCAGCCGCGGCAAGCAATGGACGCCCGGCAATGCGGACAACCGCAGCCACGGTACGGTCCGCCTGATCGACGCGCTCGCCAGTTCCTACAACCAGGCCACGGTGCGGGTGGGCATGCAGGTCGGCCCGGAACGCGTGACCCAGTTGATCCACGTCCTGGCCGGGCTCAAGGCCGATCCGAATCCGGCGGTCATCCTGGGTTCCACGGATCAGAGTCCGTATGCGATGGCCCAGCTGTACCAGTTCCTGGCCTCCGGTGGCGAAATCCAGCCGCTGCATGCGGTGCGTGGCGTGCTCGATCCGCAGGGCAAGCTGATGAAGCGCTACGACAAGACACCGGCGCCGGCGCAGGAGGGCGATTCCATCGCGGCCAACCTGATCAGCATCGGTCTGCAGCAGGTCGTGGCCAGTGGTACCGCGCAGCGCCTCAATGCCGATGGGCTGGGCCGCCTGCAGCCGGCGGGCAAGACCGGCACCACCAATGATGGTCGCGACAGCTGGTACGCCGGCTATACCGGTGACCATCTGGCGGTGATCTGGATGGGCAACGACCAGAACCAGCAGGCCGGACTGTACGGCGCGACCGGTTCCATGCGGGTCTGGTCGGGCATATTCCAGCGCCTGCCAAGCGCGCCGCTCAAGGTGAGCAACAAGGGCCTGGACTGGCAGTACGTGGAGGCCAGCGGTACCGCCACCACCGATGAAGGCTGCCCGGGCGCGCGTCGTTTCCCGTTCGTGGTGGGGTATACCCCGGCCTACGTCCCGTGCACCGCGCCGAGCGCGTTGCCCGAAGGCGAGGGCGGCGAGCAGAGCGAAGGCGGTGGCTGGCGCAGCTGGTTCGGCCTGGAGAAAAAGCCCGAGCCCGCCCCCGAACCGGCGCCGAATGCACCGGCCGCCACCCCCGCGCGTCAACCCTGATCGAGGCCTGCCTGCATGACCACCCGACTCCTGATCCGTTCTGCATCGCTGGCCACGCTGTGCCTTGCGCTGGCCGCCTGCGTCACCCCGCCGCCAGCGGCGAAGGCGCCCGTGGACACCACGACTCCGGCCCAGCGCCTGGCTGCCGTGGATGCCGCGGCCGGCAACGACGACAAGGAACTGGCCGTGCAGCCACTGCGCGACAGTGAAGTGGAAGACCTGCGCCAGGCCGCGCAGGCGCGCCGCCAGGCCAATGATCTGGCCGGTGCTGCGGCTGCGCTCGATCAGGCGCTGGCGATCATGGCCACGGATCCCTCGGTGCTGCAGGACCGTGCCGAGATCGCGCTGCTGCAGGGCGACTGGGCGGCTGCCGAGACCTTCGCGCGCAAGTCGGTTGAACTGGGCTCAAAGACCGGCCCGCTGTGCCGTCGGCATTGGGCGACGATCGAGCAGTCGCGCCTGGCTCGCGGTGAAAAGGACAACGCGGCCTCGGCGCATGCCCAGCTGGAAAGCTGCACGGTACCGGGCATCATGCGCTACTGACAGGCGCGCGCCGTCGGATGCGTGACGGCGTAGCGCCGGGCGCGGCCCGGCAGCCTCTATCATTGTCGCCATGTCCCAACTCGCACATGCCAGCCGCGATGCCCTCAGTGAGGGCGGGGCGCTTGCCAGCCAGCTCGATGCCTTCGTACCACGCCCGGCCCAGCTGCGCCTGACCGCGGCGATCGCCGAAGCGTTCGACCAGCGCGACGTGCTGCTGGCCGAAGCGGGCACCGGCACCGGCAAGACCTACGCCTACCTGGTGCCCGCGTTGCTGTCCGGGCTGAAGACCATCATCTCCACCGGGACGCGCGCGCTGCAGGACCAGCTGTATCACCGCGATCTGCCGCGCGTGCGCGCCGCACTCGGGGTCGGCCACAGCAGCGCGCTGCTGAAAGGGCGCGCCAATTATCTGTGCCGCTATCGGCTGCAGCAGGCCCGCGGCGAACCGCGCTTCAGCTCGCCGGAGCAGGTCGCGCAGTTCCAGCGCATCCTGGCCTGGTCCGGACGCACGACGTTCGGCGACATGGCCGAGTTGGACGCGCTGCCGGAAGACTCGCCGCTGTATCCGATGGTGACCTCCACCGTCGATAACTGCCTGGGCACCGAGTGCCCGTTCTGGGATGACTGCTTCGTCGTACAGGCACGGCAGCGGGCGCAGGCCGCCGATGTGGTGGTGGTCAACCACCACCTGCTGTTGGCCGATCTGGCGCTCAAGCAGGAAGGCTTCGGCGAAATCCTGCCCGGCGCCCAGGCGTTCGTGATCGACGAGGCGCACCAGCTGCCGGAGCTGGCCGCCAACTTCTTCGGCGAAGGCTTCGGCATGCGCCCGTGGCAGGAACTGGCCCGCGACTGCCTGGCCGAGAGCCGCAGCGTGGCCGGCGCCCAGGCCGCCCTGCAGGTGCCGGCGGCCGCACTCGAGCAGACCCTGCGCGATCTGCGCGTGGCGATGGAGGGCCTGCCGCCGCGCGGCACCCAGTGGCGTGCGCTGACCGTGCCGCAGGTGCGCGATGGCTTCGACACGGCGATGAGCACGCTGGTGCAACTGCGCGATGCGCTGGCCGGGGTGCGTGACGCATCGCCCGGCCTGGACGCCTGCCATGCGCGCACGATGGACGCGGTGTCGCGCCTGTCACGCTGGCTCGGTGAGGACGCGCCGCTGCTGGATTTCGATACCGACCCTGAGCAGGCGCCGCCGCCGGCCGATGTGCTCTGGTACGAGCTGACCCCGCGCGGCTTCCGTTGCCAGCGCACGCCGATGGATGTGTCCGGCCCGCTGCGCGAGCATCGCCAGCGCTCGATGGCGGCCTGGGTGTTCACCTCGGCGACGCTGACCGTGGACGGTGGTTTCGAGCATATATCCCAGCGGCTGGGCCTGGATGACCCGGTCAGCCTGCTGCAGCCCAGCCCATTCGATTGGGCCCACCAGGCCCTGTGCTATCTGCCGACCGATCTTCCCGACCCGGCCGCACGCGGCTTCGGTACCGCGTTGATCCGTGCGTTGACGCCAGTGCTGGAGGCGTCGCACGGACGTGCGTTCCTGCTGTTCGCCTCGCACCGTGCGCTGCGCGAAGCCGCCGAGGCGCTGCGCGATGCACCCTGGCCGCTGTTCGTGCAGGGCGAGGCGCCTCGCGCCACGCTGCTGCAGCGGTTCCGCGAATCGGGCAACGGCGTGCTGCTGGGCTCGGCCAGCTTCCGCGAAGGCGTGGACGTGGTCGGGGATGCGCTGAGCGTGGTGGTGATCGACAAGCTGCCCTTCGCCGCGCCGGATGACCCGGTGTTCGAGGCGCGTCTGGACGCGATCCGCCGTGACGGAGGCAATCCCTTCCGCGACGAGCAGCTGCCGCAGGCGGTGATCGCGCTCAAGCAGGGGGTGGGCCGCCTGATCCGCAGCGAGACCGACCGTGGGGTGCTGGTGCTGTGCGACCCGCGCCTGCTCAGCCGCGGCTATGGCCGGGTCTTCCTGGATTCGCTGCCGCCGTTCCGCCGCACCCGCGCGCTGACCGATGTGCAGGCCTTCTTTGCGCCACAATGGCCGGTCGCCGATCCCGCACCCGTCCGCGCCGTCTCCGCCCCGGCGAGCGTGCCGGCCGCCGATGACTTTCCTACTTCCCTGTTCTGACCGCCATGAAACTGCTCGCCTTTGAAACCGCCACCGAAGCCTGCTCCGTTGCCCTGTACGTGGATGGGCAGGTGAGCGAGCGCTTCGAGATCGCGCCGCGTCGCCACGCCGAACTGAGCCTGCCCTGGGCCGAAGCGCTGCTGGCCGAGGCCGGTGTCGCCCGTTCGCAGCTGGATGCGATCGCACTGGGCCGTGGCCCGGGCGCCTTCACCGGAGTGCGGCTGGCCATCGCCATCGCCCAAGGCATCGCCTTGGCGCTGGACCGCCCGCTGATCGCGGTCTCCACCCTGCAGGCGCTGGCACTGCGCGCACCGGACCAGGCCGATCACGTGCTGGCCAGCATCGACGCCCGGATGGGCGAGGTGTATGCCGCCCGCCACGTCCGGGTGGACGGGCAATGGCAGCGGCAGGGCGAGGAAATCGTCTGCGCGCCCGAGCAGGTCGTACTGCCTGGCGGCTCGCACTGGTTCGGTGTCGGGACCGGGTTCGGTGCAGCCGAGGGTGTGCTGGCCACGCGATTGGCCGAGCAGCTGACGGGCGTGGATGCGCAGGCGCTGCCGCGTGCGTCCGACGTGCTGGCACTGGCGGTGCCGGCGTTCCAGCGCGGTGAGGGCGTGGCACCGGAGCTGGTGGAGCCGGCCTACCTGCGCAACAACGTCGCGCTGACCCTGGTGGAACAGCAGGCCGCCCGGTAGAGCCGACCGTTGGTCGGCTGCCCCCCCCCTCAGCGGTCGTCGCGCAGCTCACCACCGGGCAGGAACACCCAGGTGCGGGTCACCTGCAGGATGTCGATCGCATCCTCGGTCTTGGGCAGGGGCGGGAACGGCTGGGCGAGCGTGATCACGCGCAGCGCGGTTTCATCCAGCAGCGGGGTACCGCTGGACTGCAGGATGCGGGCACTTTCGACCGTGCCATCGCGGCGCACGCCCACGGTGATCACCACCTGGCCGCCGAGCCGGCGGGCGCGGGCCTCGTCCGGGTAGTTGAGATTGCCGACGCGCTCGGCGCGGTCGACCCAGGCGCGCAGGTAGTTGGCGTAGGCGTACTCGCGGGTACTGGCCGAGACGAACTTGCGGTTCGGACGCTTGGCGTACTGCGCCGAGCGCAGGTGAACTTCCGCGGCCAACCGCGCCATCTCCACATCGCGCTGTTCGCGCGCGGTCATCGGTGCATCCGGGCGGGGCTGCTCGGGCAGAGGCTGTGGCTGGGCCTCGGCGATCCTGTCGGTGCCGTTGCGGCTGTTGACCACGCGGGTCTGTGGCGGCGGCACGCTGGCCGCGTCCTGGCGTTGCTGCGGCACCGGTGACAGCCCGGCCTGTGCCTGCGGCACGATCCCGGCCTGGTTGTCGCGCGGGCGCTGCGCCTTGTCGTGGTCGCCACCGCCCTGCTGGTTGGCCTGGGCCAGGAAGTCGGCCTGCTTGGGCGTCAGCGGGGTCTGGGTCTGGCTGAAGATCACATCCAGGGTCGGCACCAGCGGCGCGCTGTCGCTGACCGCGAAGCCGACCCCGAGGATCAGCAGCGCATGCACGAGCACGGACAGGGTCAGGGTCGCGCCCAGCCGCTGGGATTCGCGCGCCTGCCACGTCGGCACCGGGACGACGCTGGCGCTCATCGCGGCAGGCCGGCCTCGATCGCGTCGAACAGGGTGCCGGCGATGTTCAGCCCGAACTGGGCGTCGAGCTCGCGCACGCAGGTCGGACTGGTGACGTTGACTTCGGTCAGATAGTCGCCGATCACGTCCAGCCCGACGAAGCGCATGCCGCGGCGTTTCATTTCCGGGCCGACCTGGGCGGCGATCCAGCGGTCGCGTTCGCTCAGCGGGCGGCCTTCGCCGCGCCCACCGGCCGCCAGGTTGCCGCGGAACTCATCGCCCTGCGGAATCCGTGCCAGGCAGTAGTCGACCGGCTCGCCATCGACCAGCAGGATGCGCTTGTCGCCGGCGGTGATGTCCGGGATGAACTTCTGCGCCAGGGCCAGTGTGCGCTCGCCGTCGGTCAGGGTCTCCAGGATCACGTTGAGGTTGGGGTCGCCGGTGCCGCTGCGGAAGATCGAGCGCCCACCCATGCCATCCAGCGGCTTCAGCACGGCCTGGCCATGCTCGAGCACGAAGGCCTTCAGGTCGGCGTTGCGGCGGCTGACCAGGGTCGGCGGGCAGCACTGCGGGAACAGCAGGGCGGCCAGCTTCTCGTTGTAGTCGCGCAGTCCCTGCGGGTCGTTGACCACCATCGCACCGGCCTGCTGGGCGACGCTGAGCACGTGGGTGTCATAGATGAATTCGGCGTCGACCGGCGGATCCTTGCGCATCAGCACGACCTGGCCGGGGCCGAACACCGTCTGGCTGAATTCGCCCAGGGTGAACCAGTCGTTCTTGTCCTCGCGCACCTGCAGCGGTGCGGTGCGGGCGATGGCCTGGCCGTCGCGCAGGGCCAGCCCACCGGGGCTGACGTAATGCAGGGCATGGCCGCGGCGCTGGGCTTCCAGCAGCATCGCGAAGGTGGTGTCCTTGGCAATCTTGATATGGGCGATGGGGTCCATCACCACGATGACATTCAACGGCATGGTCGCAACCTGGCGGGCAGGCCGATGATGGTAGCGACAATGGCCCGGCAATGCCTGTCCCGGGGGCCGGAACGCAGTGTCCGGCCCGGCCTGGCCGTGGGTCGGGTTTGCGCAAAAGGCGCGCGCCGCGCACCCGGTGAGCCGCTCGCGGCGGGGCCGCGGTGGGCGTGCTTGAAGCGCGCGCCGGTATTGGGATATAGATACGCTTTCGCAGCGGCGCCGGGGATCAGCGCAAGCGTCGCGCGCTTGGGGAAAGGTAATGACTGAATACATGGCTGCGGGTGGGGAACTCGCAGGGCTGCGCGTGATGGTCATCGATGACTCGAAGACCATCCGCAGGACCGCGGAAACCCTGTTGAAGCGGGAAGGCTGCGAGGTGGTGACCGCGACCGATGGTTTCGAGGCGTTGGCGAAGATCGCCGACCAACAGCCGCAGATCATCTTCGTGGACATCATGATGCCGCGGCTGGACGGGTATCAGACCTGTGCGCTGATCAAGGGCAACCAGCTGTTCAAGGCGACGCCGGTGATCATGCTGTCCTCCAAGGACGGCCTGTTCGACAAGGCGCGCGGCCGCATCGTCGGCTCGGAGCAGTACCTGACCAAGCCATTCACGCGTGAAGAACTGCTGGGTGCCATCCGCACATACGTCAACGCCTGACCAGGGGGGAAAGGCACAATGGCTCGAATCGTACTGATCGAGGATTCACCGACCGACCGTGCGGTGTTCACGCAGTGGTTGACCAAGGCCGGTCATGAAGTCCTGGAAGCGGACAACGCCGAGGACGGGCTCAAGCTCGTGCGCGAGCAGTCGCCGCAGCTGGTGCTGATGGACGTGGTCCTGCCGGGCATGAGTGGCTTCCAGGCCACCCGTGCGATGGCGCGCGACGCGGCCATCAAGCACATCCCGGTGGTCATCGTCAGCACCAAGGCGATGGAAACCGACAAGGCGTGGGGGCTGCGCCAGGGGGCGGCCGACTACATCGTCAAGCCGCCGCGCGAGGAGGAACTGATCGCGCGGATCAACCAGTTGGTGGTCTGATGCGCTCTCCTTTCGACATTCTCCAGGCCTATGAACGGCGCAGCCTGGCCCATGCGGTGCAGCTGCCCGAACGGCAGTTCTCGCAGGACCTGTGGCGTGGCGTCGGGTACCGGGTCGGCAAGCGCCGGCTGGTCTCGGACTTCCGCGAAGTGGTGGAAATCGTGCCGATGCCGCCGGTCACGCCGGTGCCCGGCGCGCAGCCGTGGCTGCTGGGCGTGGGCAACCTGCGTGGCAACCTGTTCCCGGTGGTGGACCTGAAGTTCTTCCTGGAAGGCGAGCGCACCGTGCAGCAGGAAGGCCAGCGCGTGCTGATCATGCGCCAGGCCGGTGGTGACGTGGCGCTGACCATCGATGAACTGTTCGGCCAGCGCAGTTTCGAGCTGGACCAGGACATCGTCGCCGGCGATCTGGCCACTGGCCGCTATGCGCATTTCATCGACCGCGCCTTCCACGGCGATGGCCATGACTGGGGCGTGTTCTCGCTGTCGTTGCTGTCGCGTACCCCCGAATTCAGGCAGGCCGCGGCCTGACCGCAGGCGCCTGTCTCTCCGCATTGAAGATCGAGGTTGAACGATGAGTACTGCTTCGGAATCCGCCAAGGCCGGCAAGGTCGGTTCGGTGGGCACCAATTTCTGGCTCGGCCTGCTGGCCGTGTCGATGATCGTGTTCGGCGTCAATACCGGCGTGGCGACCTGGCAGGGCAGCCGCCTGGCCAGTGCCAGCACCGATGCCGCGAACCTGCAGGTGCTCTCGCAGCAGCTGGCCAACCAGGGCCGTGAAGCGGTCTCCGGCAACGCCCAGGCGTTCACCGCGTTCAAACTGACCAAGAGCGACATCGAAAGCACCGTCAGTGGCCTGCAGGGTCGCTACGGGACCGAGACGAACGTGGCCGGACCGCTGAACGCGCTGATCCAGACCTGGGAGCCGCTGGGCAAGAGCGCCGGCCAGCTGGTCGCCAGCGAGCCGGCGGTGCTGGCGCTGGCCGGCAACGCCAACAACTTCGTCAACGGCGTGCCCGCCCTGCAGGCACAGCTAAATGAAGTGGTCCGCGCGATGTCGGCCAGTGGCGCGCCGTCCTCGCAGGTCTACAACGCCCTGCAGCAGGTCGTGGTGGTCGGCTCGATGGCCCGCCGCGTGACCGAAATGCGCGCTGGCGGCGCCAGTGCCGCGGCCGCCGGCGACGCGCTGGCCCGCGATTCGGTGGTGTTCACCCAGGTGCTCGATGCGCTGCGCAACGGCAATGAAGAACTGGGCATCGCCGCGGTCCGCAACGGTCCGGCGCTGGCCGCGCTGGAGCAGTCGCAGAAGCAGTGGGACACCATGAAGCAGGACGCCGACGCGATCCTCGCCAGCTCACGCCAGCTGTTCGCTGCACAGTCTTCGGCCGCGGCGCTGACCGGCGGGTCGGCGGACATGCTGCGTGACAGCAAGAAGCTGTTCGAAGCGTTCTCCTCGTTCGGCTCGCTGCGCGATACGCGCCTGTTCCCCAACTTCTGGCTGGGCGTGGCCTCCGGTGCGTTCTCGCTGATCGCCATCGTCGGCTTCGTCGGCAGCACCGTTCGCAGCCGCTCGCGCGAACAGGAACTGCGTTACCAGACCCAGGTCGAATTCAACAGCCGCAACCAGCAGGCCATCATGCGGCTGCTGGATGAAATCAGCTCGCTGGGCGAAGGCGACCTGACGGTGAAGGCCTCGGTGACCGAGGACATGACCGGCGCCATCGCGGACGCGATCAACTACGCCGTGGATGAGCTGCGCCACCTGGTGACCACCATCAACGACACTTCGGCCAAGGTCGCCGTGTCGACCCAGGAGACCCAGGCCACCGCGATGCAGCTGGCCGAAGCCGCCGGCCACCAGGCCAACCAGATCACCTCGGCCTCGGACCGCATCGGCGAAATCGCCTCGAGCATCGAACAGGTGTCGCGCAACTCGGCCGAGTCGGCCGACGTGGCGCAGCGCTCGGTGATCATCGCCGCCGAAGGTGCCGGCGTGGTCCGCGAGACCATCCAGGGCATGGACCAGATCCGTGACCAGATCCAGGAGACCTCCAAGCGCATCAAGCGGCTGGGCGAGTCCTCGCAGGAAATCGGCTCGATCGTGGAACTGATCAACGACATTTCCGAGCAGACCAACATCCTGGCGTTGAATGCCGCGGTGCAGGCGGCCTCGGCCGGTGAGGCCGGTCGCGGTTTCGCCGTGGTGGCCGACGAAGTGCAGCGCCTGGCAGAACGCACTTCCGGTGCGACCCGACGGATCGAAAACCTGGTCCAGGCCATCCAGGCCGATACCAACGAAGCGGTCAGTTCGATGGAGCAGACCACCGCCGAAGTGGTTTCCGGTGCGCGCCTGGCCGAAGACGCCGGCACTGCCCTGACCGAAATCGAGCGCGTCTCCAACGCACTGAACAACCTGATCAAGAACATCTCGATCGCTGCCCAGCAGCAGTCGGCCGCGGCATCGGACATCACCCGCACCATGGGCGTGATCCGTCAGATTACCGGCCAGACGTCGCAGGGCGCGGGACAGACCGCCGAGTCGATCGGCCACCTGGCACAGCTGGCGGCCGACCTGCGCCGCTCGGTCGCCGACTTCAAGCTGCCGGCGTGAGCCACGGGCAGGGCGGAGAGGGAAGGAACAAGCAGATGATGCATCGCGAGAAATCACCGCACGCCATGTGCGCCGAGCTGCCGGGAGACCTGGCATGAGCACGCTGCGCGATGCCATGAGCCACGCTGCGCTGGGCTGGGTCAAGCCGGAGCTGGACGAGACCCTGCGTCAGGTGCGCAACGAGGTCGAGTATTACGTGGAAGACCCCGCCGACGGCAGCCGGATGCGCTTCTGCGCCGGCTACCTGCACCAGGTGCAGGGCACCCTGCGCATGGTCGAGCTGTACGCCCCGGCGATGGTGGCCGAGGAGCTGGAACAGCTGGCCAACGCGATCGGCGCCGGCGACGTACCGGACCGCGATGAAGCCTGCGCCACGCTGATGCGTGGCAGCGTGCTGTTGCCCGACTACCTGGAGCGCCTGCAGAACGGTCACCGCGACATCCCGATCGTGCTGCTGCCGCTGCTCAACGACATCCGCTCCGCCCGCGCGGCGCCGGGCATCAATGAAAGCGTGCTGTTCGCCTTCGCGCCGGACAGCGCGAGCGCTACCGAGGCCGAACTGGATCACGCCCGCGGCAGCCTGAGCGGGCGCAACCGCGAGCTGCTGGACACGGTCGGCAATGCGGTCAAGGAAGAACTGCTGCGCATCAAGGATGCGCTGGACCTGCACCTGCGTACCGGCGGCGAGCCGGTGCAGCTGCAGACCCAGGTCAACGAGCTGGGCGCGGTCGCTGACACGCTGGGCATGATGGGCCTGGGCGTCGCCCGTGGCGTGGTCGTGCAGCAGCGCGATGCGCTGCGCGAGGTGGTGGACGGCCAGCAGCAGATCGATGAAAGCCTGTTGCTGGATATCGCCGGCGCCCTGCTGTACGTGGACGCCTCGCTGGACGACCAGGTCGCCCATCTGGGTGCCGGCGGCAGTGGCGAAGACGACCCGAGCGCGGTGGAGAACCGCCGTACGGTGGAGGTGCTGGCGCATGAAGCCATCGCCAACTTCGCCGCCGCGCGCGAGCATTTCGTGGCCTTCATCGAAACCAACTGGAATCACCAGCAGCTGGAGCAAGTGCCGCGCCTGCTCGGCGAAGTGGCCGGCGCGCTGCGCATGCTCGATCTGTCCGTCCCGGCCGATTACCTGCAGGGCGTGCGCCAGTACATCGCAGTGGAGCTGCTGGGCAAGCAGCGGGTTCCCAGCGGTCGCCAGCTGGACACCCTGGCCGACGCCATGGCCAGCCTGGAGTACTACCTCGAAGCCCTGCGCGAACGCCGTCCGGGCCGCGACGAGATTCTCGACATCACCCGCAGCAGCCTGGAAACGCTGCGTTACTGGCCGCTGCCGGATGCGAACCAGCCGGCCGCCGATACCGGCCCGGAATCGCTGCCGGTCGCGCCGGAACCGATCGAACTGACGCCGTGGGACGCGCCTGCGCCCGCGCCGATCGAACATGGCGTGACCGCCGGGGTCCCGCGCCCGGCCAACCTGCCGCCGCCACTGCCGGACTTCACCTTCGATCCGCCGCCGGCGGTCGCCGCGCCGGTGACCCCGCCGCCGGTGGCGCTGGTGTTCGATGCTTCCACCGCGCCCGTCGATGGCGATGCGCCGCAGTGGACGTTGGCCACGCACGACGAGGCGGAAGCCCTGCCCACGTTCGCCCATTTCGATCCGGTCATTGCCGAGGCACCGGCCGATGCCGCCTGGGAGGTGGCCCCGCTGCCGCCGGCCCTGCAGGGCGAGCATGGGGTGGAGGACGCCGGGGTCGCGATCCCGGATCCTGCACCGGAGCATGCAGACACGTCACCGGAGATGCCGGCCTTCGTGGCGACCGGCGACGGATTCGACCCGGTGGCCGCCGAGCACGAGACGCTGGAGCTGAGCGACGAGCCGATCGAGTTCACCTTCGATGACGACCTGCGCAACGCCGATGACGTGCTGTCGCTGCAGATCGATGACGCCGACACCGACAGCGCCGCCGAGGAACCGGGCGCGTCGGCACCGTTCGCGCCGAGCGAGGTGGATGTCGAGGCGCTGCCGACGTTCCTGCAGGAGATTCCGGTCGCCACGCTGGACGACCGTGCCGCGGCACCGGTCGACGCATGCGTGGACGGCGTCGAGAGCGAGCCGGAGGCTGCAGCAGAGGCGCCGCCGCCGTCCCCCGCGGTGCAGGATGCCGTCATCCGCCGTATCGAGCTGGACGAGGAATCGACCCGCTTCCTGGCCGAGCTGGATGCTGCCGCCGCGCAGTTCCGACCGGAAGATGCCGGCGTCGATGCCGCGCCTTACGCCGCCATGCCTGTGGGCCCGGCGGTCGCAGTGGCTGCCGAGGACACCAGCATCGAGGCGGGCTTCGAGGACGATGGCGAGAACATCGACCAGGATATCCGCGAGGTCTTCATCGAAGAATTCGACGAAGAACTGGTGAACCTGGGCAACCTGCTCCCGGCCTGGCGCGTCGCGCCGGACAACCTGGACCGCCTGCGTCCCATCCGCCGCGTGTTCCATACCCTCAAGGGCAGCGGCCGGCTGGTCGGTGCGCGGACCCTGGGCGAGTTCAGCTGGAAGATCGAGGGCATGCTCAACCGCGTGCTCGACGGCAGCCGCCCGGCCTCGCCGGCCGTGGTCGCGCTGGTCGGCCAGGCTTACGACGTGCTGCCGCAGCTCAACGCCGCACTGCGCGATGGCAGCCGCGTCACCGCCGATCTGCAGGCCATGCAGGCGATCGCTGATCGCGTGGCCGCGGGCGAAGAAACCTTCCATGTGCCGCTGCAGCGTGCGGCCGCCGCGGCCGTGCCGACCGCCGGGGACGATGTTGCCACCGGGGTTGTGCCGGTGATCGAGAGCACGCCGGCCAACATCGACAGCGTGCTGCGCGAGATCCTGGAAGCCGAGGTCGAGGTGCATCAGGCGACGCTGCAGGCGTGGCTGGATGCTGCCGCCGATGCCCCGCAGCCGGTGACCGACGGGCTGCTGCGCGCGGTGCACACCATGAACGGCGCCTTCGCCATGACCGATGTGCCGGAGATTACCGCCGTCACCGGTGCCGCGGAAAGCTACATCAAGCGCTCACTGGCGGCCGATGCGCTGCCGAGTGCGGCGGGCATGGACGCGCTTGCCGAGACCTGCGCCGCCATCACCACCACCATGGCCGCGTTGCAGGACGAAGCACCGCGGGTGCCCGTGCAGGACGCCTTGGCGGCCCGCCTGGTCGCGCTGGCCGATACCCTGCCCGAAGCACGCTGGCCGGCGCTGGTCGACGACGATCTGGACGCGGCGGACCACGAACTGCCGCTTGAGTCGACAGAGACCGTAAACGCGGACGCGTTCGACGAAGCGCCCGTCGCGGTTGCCGCGGCAGCGGATGCCGTCGACGTGGACACGATCGAAGTGGACACGGTCGAGAGCGCAGCAGCAGACGCTGATGGTGCCGAAGCTGTTGAAGCCGTCGAAGCCGTCGAAACCGTCGAAACCGTCGAAACCGTCGAAACCGCCGAAACCGCCGAAACCGCCGAAACCGCCGAAACCGCCGAAACCGCCGAAGCGGACGCTGTGTACGCTGGGGCAGGGCAGGTCGCCCCGTCCGCCGAAGCGCAGGCGACTGCCTTCACGGTCACCGGCGACGAGGCGCAGGACGATGCCGCGCCGGCCCTGGCGGTGTTCGATGACGCCACTGGAAACGACGCACAGCAGGCTGAGATCGATGCCGACGGTCTGCGCGTGGTCGAGTCCGATCACGCGGTCGGGCCGGCCAATGACGATGATGCCCTCATCGCCGTGGAACTGACCGGCACGGACGATCTGTCCGCCTACTTCGACGCAGAACTGCCCGATACCGTGCGCGCGGACGATGCGCCGCAGGGGCAGGATGCCGGGGCCGCCGATCTGGCCACCGGGCATGCGGGCCTGGAGGCGGTCGAATTGACCTCGGCCGAAGACCTCTCGCGCTACTTCGATCATCTCGCCGAGCCGGCCGAGCCGGCCGCGCCGGAGATGCCGCTGGTCGTGGAAGACCCGGCGGCGGCTGGCGATGCAGACACAGATGCCGTCCATGAGCCAGGCAGCGCCTACGCGGTGTCCGTGGATGACGCGGCCAACGACAGCTGGAGCGACAGCGAGCAGGACAACGACGCGGACGCCCAGGCACTGGGCGAGGTGCTGCCGCCCCCGCCGGCCTTCGGCGAGCTGGTCGACGCGCAGCAGGCAGTGGACGAGGGCCTGACCGTGGTCGATGCGCCGGACGCATCGGATACCCGTGTGCTGGGGCTGGACGCCACCGATGAGAACACCGGCGAAGCCGATGCGTTCGCTGAGGCAATCGAGGCCACGGCGCCCGATGCCTCGGCCGACGCTGCCACCCCGGTCCGCTTCTTCGAACTGGAAGACGCACCGGCGGCAACCCTCACGGATGCCTCCGCACCGGAGGACACCGTCGCTGCCGACGCTGATGACCTCGCGCCGGGCGATGCGCTCGATTTCACCCAGCTCGACCAGGAGCTGGTCGACATCTTCGTGGAGGAGGGCAAGGACCTGCTCGACCACTGCGATGGTCTGATCAGCGAGCTGCGTGCCGCGCCGCAGGACCGCGACGTGATCGCCGGCCTGCAGCGTGATCTGCACACCTTGAAGGGTGGCGCGCGCATGGCCGGGATCAACCCGATCGGCGACCTCGGCCACGGCATCGAGTCGCTGCTGGAAGCGGTGGCGGCCAACCGTACCGATATCGATCGCAGCGACGTGCACCTGCTGGAACGCGGGTTCGATCGCCTGCACCAGCTGCTGACCCGGACCGGGCAGCACCGCACCGTGGCGATGCCGGACGACCTGATCGCCGCCTTCGAGCAGCGCACCCAGGGCCGCGTCGAACCGGCGCCGCTCGAAACCATCAGCGAAACACTGCCCTCCGGCGATGCCAAGGTCGACGCGGCGATTGCCGCACTGGTCGCGACGCCGCTGTCGGCACCGGTTCCGCTGGAAACCGTCAGCGAGGAGGATGGTCTGCCACGACCGCAGCAGGAGCAGGTGCGCGTGCGCGCCGATCTGCTGGACCGCCTGGTCAACCACGCCGGCGAAGTGGCCATCTACCGGTCACGTCTGGAACAGCAGCTCGGTGCCTTCCGCGGTGCCATGGGCGAACTGGACCGCACCAATGCCCGTCTACGCGATCAGCTGCGCCGACTTGACCTGGAAACCGAAGCGCAGATCGTGGCCCGTTACCAGCGCGAGCAGGACCAGGCGGATCACAAGTTCGATCCGCTGGAACTGGACCGTTTCTCGACGCTGCAGCAGCTCAGCCGCGCGCTGAATGAATCGGCAGCCGACCTGGGCGGTCTGCAGGGCGTGCTGGATGATCTGTCGCGCCAGTACGACGTGCTGCTGCAACAGCAGTCGCGGGTGAGTTCGGAACTGCAGGACGGCCTGATGCGTGCGCGCATGGTGCCGTTCGATGGGCTGGTGCCGCGTCTGCGCCGGGTCGTGCGCCAGGCCGGCCAGGACACCGGCAAGCTCGTCCACGTCACCCTGGAAGGGACCCACGGCGAACTGGATCGCAATGTGCTCGACCGCATGGTCGCGCCGCTGGAACACATGCTGCGCAACTCGGTGGCGCACGGTCTGGAAAGCCCGGAGCAGCGTCGTGCCGCCGGCAAGCCGGAAGAGGGCGAAATCGCCATCCGGCTGCGCCGCGAAGGCTCGGAAATCGTGCTGGAAGTGGCCGATGACGGCGCCGGGCTGGACCGCGGGGCGATCCGCCGCCGCGCCGAGCAGCGTGGCCTGGTCGGCGCCGATGCGGTGCTGGGCGATGCCGAACTGGATGCGATGATCTTCTCGCCCGGCTTCAGCACCGCCGACCAGGTCAGCCAGCTGGCCGGCCGTGGCGTCGGCATGGACGTGGTCCACAACGAAGTGCGCCAGCTCGGCGGCTCGGTGGACATCCACTCCGTCACCGGCCAGGGCGTGACCTTCACCCTGCGCCTGCCGCAGACGCTGGCGGTCACCCAGGCGGTGTTCGTCCAGATCGGCGAGACCACCTTCGCGGTCCCGGTCGCCTCGGTCAGCGGTATCGGCCGGATTTCGCGCGAGCGCTTCGAAACCGCCAACGGCGGCTACCACTACGGTGGCGAAGAATTCGCGCTGCACGATCTCGGTACGCTGATCGGCCAGGCCCAGGCCCGCGCCGAAGGCCAGGCCCAGGTGCCGCTGCTGCTGGTCCGCGCCGGTGACCTGCGCGTGGCCGTGGCGATCGACCAGGTGCTGGGCAACCGCGAAATCGTGGTCAAGCCGGTCGGCCTGCAGATCGCCTCGGTACCGGGCATCTACGGTGCGACGATCACCGGCGATGGCCGCGTGGTCGTCATCCTGGACGTCGCGCCGCTGGTGCGCCGCTACCTGGCCAACCCGCACAAGCCGATCACCGCCACGGCCAAGGTCAGCGACCGCGACGTGCCGCTGGTGATGGTGGTCGACGATTCGTTGACCATGCGCAAGGTCACCGGCCGCATCCTGGAGCGCCACAACTTCGAGGTCACGGTCGCCCGTGACGGTATCGAAGCGCTGGAGCGGCTGGAAGAGCGCGTGCCCGACCTGATGCTGCTGGATATCGAGATGCCGCGCATGGACGGCTACGAGCTGGCCAGCGTCATGCGCGCCGACCCGCGCTACCAGGGCGTGCCGATCGTGATGATCACCTCGCGCAGCGGCGACAAGCACCGTCAGCGCGCCTTCGAACTCGGTGTCCAGCGCTACCTGGGCAAGCCGTACCAGGAACTGGATCTGATGCGCAACGTGTATGACCTGCTGGGGATCGCCCGTGCACGCGAGTGATGCCCAACCCCTGTTGTCGGTGGCCCTGCTGGCCCGTCCCGGGCCGGCACGCGAGCGCCTGCGCGAGGCGCTCGACCATGCCGGCGCCCGCGTGGTGCTGGAGGACGACCCCAACACGCTCGAGCTGCAGGCCCTGCGCGATGCCGATCCCGGCGCGGTGCTGATCGCGCTGGAGCCGGCGATCGAAGACGCGCTGGAACGGCTGGATCCGGTGCTGGGCTCACCCTCGCTGACCCTGATCTTCGACGAGGCCGAGCTGGCCGCGCGCCGCGATGGCTGGGAAGCGCAGCGCTGGGCCCGCCACCTGGTGGCCAAGCTGCACGGCCATCAGGACGTGCTGCCGCCGGGTTCGGAGCAGGACCAGCAGCTGCAGCCCGAACCGGGCCTGCCGGTAACCCCGGCGCAGCTGCACGCCGACGCACCGCTGGAGTTCCACCTGCGCGAAGCTGCCGATGCGGCCTCCGATGTGCCCGCCGATGGCCTGTACCAGGCGCCGGCGGAGCTGCACGAGCCGGTGTCGTTGGAAGACGCGCTGGCCGCGCTGCAGCCGGTGGACGATGCGGCGCGCATTCCGCCGATTCCCGCGTCCGCACCGTTGGCCATGAGCGACGCGGCGGCAGCACCGATCACCGCGATCGGGGACCACAGTCGCTGGTCGCTGGTCGAGGATGACGCGGTGGTCACCGCCTCATCGTCCAGCATCGACACGGGCCCGGCGCCGGAGCGCTTCGACATCGAGCGTCTGTCGCTGGTCGAGCTCGAGCCCGAGGGCGTTGCCACCGATGGCTGCGCTGGCGCGGTGCTGGTCCTGGCCGGCATCGGCGGGCCGGATGCGCTGCGTCGGCTGCTGGCCGCGCTGCCCGAATCGCTGAGCACTGCGGTCCTCGTGCACATGCGCCTGGACGGTGGCCGCTACGGCAACCTGGTCAAGCAGATGGCACGCGTTTCCGCACTGCCGGTGCTGCTCGCCGAAGACGCCCAGGCGGTCCAGGCCGGGCAGGCCTACATCCTGCCGGACGACATCGGCATCGCCGTGCGCCAGGGCCGTCTGCAGTTCACCGCCGATACGCGCGGCATCCAGATCGACGCGCTGCCGGCGGCACACAGCGGCGTGGTCCTGCTCAGCGGCGCGGATGCCACCGAGGTGGACGCCGTGCTCGCTCTTGCCGCTGCCGGTGCCTGGGTGGCCGGACAGGTCGGCGAAGGCTGCTATGACCCGACTGCGGCCAGTGCCGTGGTCGCGGCCGGGCAGGATGCCGGTGAACCGCCGCAGCTGGCCGCCACCATTGCCGAACGCTGGGGCGTGGACGCGTAAGCGTGCCGACGCACCCTTGAAGGAATCTCCATGAGCTACGCCAGCAACGACGAAATCCGCGGTGTCCTGATCCAGGCCGGGCACGAACGCGTACTGCTGCCCAATGCCACCGTGGCTGAAATGATGTCCAAGGTGCCGGTCGAAACCGTGCCCGACGCACCCGCCTGGCTGGTCGGGCAGATCGCCTGGCACGGCTGGGACGTACCGTTGCTGTCCTTCGCCCGGTTGTCCGGGCAGGGCGACGAGCCGGTGCTGACCAACAACAAGGTGGTCGTGCTCAAGGCGCTGGGCGGCAATCCGCGCCGGCCGTACTTCGCGCTGCTGACCCAGACCTTCCCGCAGCTGATCGCGGTGCCGCGTGACGGCCTGCTGGCCGACGCCTCCGAGGAAACCCTGCCGCAGGGCGTACACATGCGCGTGCTGCTGGGCGAGCAAAGCGCATTGCTGCCGGACTTGGACGCGCTGGAAGCGGCGCTGGACGAATCCTTTCCCGTAGCGGGGTAAAAACGTAATAACGGGGACGGGGGTAGTTAATCGGCGTGATTAACTACCCCCGTCCCCGTTATTTTTTCAGCCCAGATCACCCAGGCGCGCCTGCACGGCCGCGATCGCTGCCAGGCCTGCGGTCTCGGTGCGCAGCACTCTCGGGCCCAGCTGCAGGCCCTGGAAGCCCGCTGCGGCCAGGGCCTGGCGGTCGCGTGGCGACCAGCCGCCTTCCGGGCCGATCGCGATCACCACGCCGTCCGGGGCGGCCGATAGCGTCGAAAGCCGGTGCTCGCCCTGCGGATCCAGGGTCAGCTTCAATGCCGCGGCGGGCATCGCATTGGCGGCCTCCTGTAGCGATCGCGGCGCGACCACGCTCGGCACCCGCGCCCGGCCGGATTGGCCACAGGCCGAGACCACCACGCTGTGCCAGTGCGCCAGGCGCTTCTCGGCGCGGGCGGCGTCCAGCTTCACTTCGGTCCGCTCCGCGTTCACCGGCACGAAGGCCTGCACGCCCAGCTCGGTGGCCTTCTGCAGGATCAGGTCCATCTTCTCGCCGCGGGCGATGCCCTGCAGCAGGGTGATGTGCAACGGCGATTCGTTGTCCAGCACGCTGGCGGCCTCGATACGCACCTGCGCATCGCGCTTGCCCACCGCCACCAGGGTGGCGCTGTAGTCCTGGCCATCGCCGTTGAACAGCACGCAGCCATCGCCTTCGCGCAGGCGCATCACGCGGACCAGGTGGTTGGCCGCATCCTCGGGCAGCGACAGGGTCTGGCCGACCGCCAGTGGATGGTCGACATGGCTGCGGGTCACGCGCATGCGACGGCCTCGTCGATGGCGGCCAGGGTGGTCAATGCAAGCAGGTCCAGATGTTCGTCCTCGACGCAGTACGGGGGCATCCAGTACAGCACGTTGCCCAGTGGGCGCAGCACCACGCCACGCTTGAGCGCGGCCTTGTAGGCGTGCAGCCCGACCTTGGCCGCGGCCGGGAACGGCGTGCGCTTGTCGCCGTTGCGGGTCAGTTCGAACGCCACCACCATCCCGGCCTGGCGCACATCGGCGACATGCGCATGGTCGGCGAACGGCGCGGCCAGGGTACGCATGACCTCAGCCGTACTGCGGTTGCGGGCGATCACGTCCTCGCCGGCGAAGATGTCCAGGGTCGCCAGCGCGGCGGCACAGGCCAGCGGATTGCCGGTGTAGCTGTGCGAATGCAGGAACGCGCGCTCGCGCGAATCGTCGAGGAAGGCGTCGTACAGCGCCTGCGTGGCCAGTACCGCCGAGAGCGGCAGGAAGCCGCCGGTCAGGCCCTTGGACAGGCACAGCAGATCGGGCATCACCCCGGCCTGCTCGCAGGCGAACATCGTCCCGGTGCGGCCGAAACCGGTGGCGATCTCATCGGCGATCAGGAACGCACCGTTGGCATCGCACAGCTCACGTGCGCGCTGCAGATAGACCGGGTCATACATCCGCATGCCACCGGCACACTGCAGGCGCGGCTCCAGGATCACCGCGCAGATCTCGCCCGGGTGCTGGTCGAACAGCGTAGCCAGTGCATCGGCGGCCTGGTGCGCGCGCTGCGCGGCACTCTGGCCAGGTTCGGCCAGGTAGGCGTCGGGCGAGGGCGCGAACAGGGCCTCGGTCAGCAGCGGCGCGTACACCCGCCGGTACAGCGGGATGTCGCCGACGGACAGCGCGCCCAGGGTTTCACCGTGGTAGCCGTTCTCCAGCGCGACGAAGCGGGTGCGGTGGTTCTCGCCGCGGTTGCGGAAATAGTGGAACGCCATCTTCAGCGCCACTTCGACCCCGGCCGAGCCGTTGTCGGCATAGAACACCTTGGCCAGCGGATCCCGCCCGGCCTGGCGTGGCGCGATCGCCAGCAGGCGCTCGGCCAGCCGCACCGCCGGCTCGTGGCTGAAGCCGGCCAGCATCACCTGTTCCAGTTGGGTCGCCTGCTGGGCGATGGCCGCTCCGATGCGCGGCTGCGCATGGCCGAACAGATTGGTCCACCAGCTGCTGACCGCATCCAGATAGCGGTGGCCGTCGTGGTCGATCAACCACGGGCCTTCGCCACGGGCGATCGGCAGCAGGGGCAGGGTGTCGGGATGCTCGCGCATCTGCGTGCACGGGTGCCACAGCACGGCCAGATCGCGTTGCCGCCACTGATCGGCCAGCGTGAGGGGGGCTGGGTCTGCTAGCATTTCGGGCTCATGAACACGTTTTCACCAGTACCCATTCTAGAGATGCTCGCATGAGCCGTCGCCTGCCCATCATCCACCAGATTACGGACGAGGAAAGCGGGCCGTTCCAGCGCCAGCATCTGGATCTGGAATTCTCCAATGGCGAACGCCGCCGCTTTGAACGGCTGGTGGCCCGCGGCCATGGTGCCGTGGTGGTGGTGCCGATGCTCGATGACGAGACCGTGCTGCTGGTGCGTGAATACGCCGCCGGGATGCATCGCTACGAGCTGGGGCTGGTCAAGGGGCGCATCGATGCCGGCGAAACGGCCGAACAGGCGGCCGACCGCGAGCTGAAGGAAGAGGCCGGTTACGGTGCCCGCCGGGTCGACGTGCTGCGTGCGATGACCCTGGCCCCCACCTACATGAGCCATCAGTCCTGGCTGGTGGTGGCGCGCGATCTGTACCCCGAGCGCCTGGCCGGCGACGAGCCGGAGGAGCTGGAGGTCGTGCCGTGGAAGCTGGCCGACCTGGATCAGCTGATGCTGCGCGAGGATTTCTCCGAAGGCCGATCACTGGCGGCGCTGTTCATCGCCCGCGAGTGGCTGGGACGGAAGGAATGATCAAACTCACGACGGATCTGCGCGAAACCGTCATCGCCATCGCCCAGGACGCGGCGGCCGCCATCATGGCGGTATACGCCACGCCGTTCGATGTGGAGATCAAATCCGATCACAGTCCGGTCACCGCGGCCGATCTCGGCGCCAACCAGGTGATCGAGCGTGGGCTGGCACAGCTGACCCCGGATCTGCCGATCCTTTCCGAAGAATCGGCGCAGGTGCCGTGGGAAGTCCGCCAGCACTGGGGAGCGTACTGGCTGGTCGATCCGCTCGATGGCACCCGCGAGTTCGTCAAACGCAACGACGAATTCAGCGTCAACATCGCGCTGATCTACCAGGGCGCACCCGCATTCGGCGTGGTGCTCGCCCCGGCCACCGGCCAGGTCTGGCACGCGATGCGCGGCGAGCTGGCCTACCGTCGCGACGGCATGCGCGATTCGGTGCTGCGCACCCGCACGCCGGCCTCGGCACCGCTGCGGGTGGCGGCCAGCCGCTCGCATCGCAGCGAGCAGACCCAGGCCCTGCTGGATCGCATGGGCGATATCGAGGTGCTCGCACAGGGCTCCTCGCTCAAATTCTGCCGGTTGGCCGAAGGCACGCTGGATGTCTACCCGCGCCTGGGCCCGACCGCCGAATGGGATACCGCGGCCGGGCAGTGCGTGCTGCACGCCGCCGGTGGCGCGGTGCTCTCGGCCGAGACCGGCAAACCGTTCCGCTACAACCGCCGCGACACCCTGTTGAACGGCGACTTCATCGCGCTGGGCGATACCCGCCTGCCGTGGCGCGAGTGGCTGCCCGCCTGACCTGACTGGAGCAACGATGCCTGCCACCCCCGAACTGGACCGCCTGCTGGGCATCATGGCGCGCCTGCGCGACCCGCAGCAGGGCTGTCCGTGGGACCTGCAGCAGGATTTCGCCAGCATCGCCCCGTACACCATCGAGGAAGCCTACGAGGTCGCCGATGCGATCGATCGCGGCGACCTCGACGATCTGAAGGATGAACTCGGCGACCTGCTGCTGCAGGTGGTCTTCCATGCGCAGATGGCGCAGGAGCAGGGCGCGTTCGCGTTCGCCGATGTCGCCCGTACGATCAGCGACAAGATGGAACGCCGGCACCCGCACGTGTTCGCCGAGGTCCAGGTGGACGGTGCCGAGGACGTCAACAGCAACTGGGAGGCGATCAAGCGCGCCGAACGCGCCGCCAAGGGCCACACCGATACCTCGGCGCTGGCCGGCATCTCGCGCGGGCTGCCGGAATGGCAGCGGGCGGTGAAACTGCAGGCCCGTGCGGCACGGGTCGGATTCGACTGGCCGGGGCCGGCGCCGGTGATGGACAAAGTGCGCGAGGAACTGGACGAGGTCGCCGCCGAATTCGCGCGCGGCCCGGTCGAGGAAAACCACGCACGCCTGCAGGAAGAACTCGGCGACCTGCTGTTCGTCTGCGCCAACCTGGCCCGTCACGCCAAGGTCGACGTCGGCGCCGCACTGCGGCAGGCCAACCAGAAATTCGAACGGCGCTTCCGCGCGATGGAAGCCCAGGCCGACGCGGCCGGGCAAGCCATGGCCGCGCTCGATCTGGACGCGCAGGAAGCGCTCTGGCAGCAGGCCAAGGCGGACGAGCACCCGCCGTGAAAACGCTGCTGCTGTTCGTGCTGACCGCCGTGGCCGAGATCGTCGGCTGTTACCTGCCGTGGCTGTGGCTGCGCAAGGACGGCAGCGCGTGGCTGCTGCTGCCGGCCGCTGCCAGCCTGGCAGTGTTCGCCTGGCTGCTGACCCTGCATCCGGCCGCCAGCGGCCGTGTCTATGCCGCCTATGGCGGGGTCTATATCGGCACCGCGCTGATGTGGCTGTGGCTGGTGGATGGCATCCGCCCCAGCCGCTGGGACCTGCTGGGCGTCGGCCTGTGCCTGGCCGGGATGATGGTGATCATGTTCGCCCCGCGCAGCGCCTGATCCTGCCTGACCGCGATCCAGGCCACTTCCCGACGCCGGCGTGAAGATGGCGTGGCTATACTCGGACCTACGAATCCGGGGAAAGGGAGTGACCTGATGTTTCCGACCATGCTGTTCTCGCTGGTGCTGGCCTTCGTGGCCGTCGTCATCCTGTTCAAGGCCGTGCGGATGGTGCCGCAGGGTTACGAATGGACGGTGGAGCGCTTCGGCCGCTACACCCACACCATGTCGCCCGGCCTGCACTTCCTGATCCCGATCGTCTATGGGGTCGGCCGCAAGGTGAACATGATGGAGCAGGTGCTGGATGTGCCCAGCCAGGAAGTGATCACCAAGGACAACGCCGCCGTGCGCGTGGACGGGGTGGTGTTCTTCCAGGTGCTCGATGCCGCCAAGGCGGCCTACGAGGTCGCCAACCTGGAGGTGGCGATGATCGCGCTGGTGCAGACCAACATCCGTACCGTGATCGGCTCGATGGACCTGGATGAATCGCTGAGCCAGCGCGAAGTGATCAATGCCCAGCTGCTGAGCGTGGTCGACCATGCCACCAATCCGTGGGGCGTGAAGGTCAACCGCATCGAGATCCGCGACATCCAGCCGCCGCGCGACCTGCTCGATGCGATGGCCAGGCAGATGAAGGCCGAGCGCGAGAAGCGTGCGCAGATCCTGGAAGCGGAGGGCTCGCGCCAGTCCGAAATCCTGCGCGCCGAAGGCGAAAAGCAGGCCACGGTGCTGGAGGCCGAGGGCCGCAAGGAGGCCGCCTTCCGCGATGCCGAGGCACGCGAGCGCCTGGCCGAGGCCGAGGCCAAGGCGACCACGATGGTGTCCGAGGCGATTGCCCAGGGCGACGTGCAGGCGATCAACTACTTCATCGCACAGAAGTATGTGGAGGCATTCAAGGAACTGGCGACCTCGCCGAACCAGAAGCTGGTGCTGATGCCGATGGAGGCCAGCGGGGTGATCGGCTCGATCGCCGGCGTCGCCGAACTGGCCCGCGAAGCGTTCGCCAAGCAGGAAGAGAAGAAAGCCACGCGCGGCGTGCCGCCGCGGATCGGAGGCTGACATGCGCTGGGAAGTGGTGGCCTGGGGCGCGCTGGCACTGGTGCTGTTCGCCGCGGAGGCGCTCGCGCCCGGTGCCTTCATGTTGTGGATCGGGATCGGTGCGGCCGCGGTGTTCGTGCTGGTCGCGGTGTTCGCCGACATCCCGCTGCTGTGGCAGGTGGTCGCGTTCGTGGTGCTCAGCGTGGTCTCGATCCAGTGCTACCGGCGCTGGGGCCGGTCGCACGATCGCCAGAGCGACCAGCCGCTGTTGAACCGCCGCGCCGAGCAGCTGGTCGGACGGGTGGTCGTGCTCGACCAGGCCATCGTCGCCGGGAAGGGCCGGGCCAAGGTCGACGACGCCTTCTGGGTCGTCGCCGGTCCCGATCTGCCGGCCGGCAGTCCGGTGCGGGTGGTGGCGGTGGAGGGCATGACGCTGAAGGTGCAGCAGGCCTGATCCGCGCTTTTTCCCGCACCGCCGCAGGCGTTGTGAAGACGGTTCTGGGATAATGACGGCTTGCCTTCATTCCCCCGGAACCGGTCATGACCCAGAAGACGCTTCTCAACGATACCCACCGCGCACTCGGCGCCAAGATGGTCGATTTCGGTGGCTGGGACATGCCCATTCATTACGGTTCGCAGTTGGACGAGCACCATCTGGTGCGCAGCGATGCCGGCATGTTCGACGTCAGCCACATGACCGTGGTCGACCTGCGCGGTGAGCAGGTCAAGCCGTTCCTGCGCACGCTGCTGGCCAACTCGGTGGACAAGCTCAAGGCCACGGGCAAGGCGCTGTACTCGTGCATGCTCAATGCCCGCGGCGGCGTGATCGACGACCTGATCGTCTATTACATGGCCGACGACTTCTTCCGCATGGTGGTCAACGCGTCCACCCGCGAAAAGGACCTGGCCTGGATCCGCGAGCAGGCAGCGTCCTTCAACGTGGAGGTGATCGAGCGCGAAGACCTGGCCATCATCGCGGTGCAGGGGCCGACCGCGCGCGAGCGGGTGATCAGCCTGCTCGGCGAGGGCGACCGCGCCGCGCTGGAAAAGCTGGGCCGTTTCGCCGCGCTGGAAACCACCACCGCCGACGGCACCGCGCTGTTCGTGGCCCGCACCGGCTACACCGGTGAGGACGGTTTCGAGATCCTGCTGCCGCAGACCGCCGTGGTCGCTTTCTGGAACGCGCTGGGCAATGCCGGCGTTCGTCCGGCCGGCCTGGGCGCACGCGACACGCTGCGCCTGGAAGCGGGCATGAATCTGTACGGCCAGGACATGGACGAAGAGATCACCCCGTATGAAGCCGGCCTGGCCTGGACCGTGGCACTCGACGAAGGGCGGCAGTTCATCGGGCGCGACGTGCTCGAAGCCCAGAAGGCGGCCGGCAACGCCCGCCAGCTGATCGGCCTGGTGATGGACGAGAAGGGCGTGCTGCGCCACGGCCAGGTGGTGCTTACCGCCGGCGGCGAAGGCGAGATCCTGTCCGGCACTTTCTCGCCGACCCTGGGCAAGGGCATCGCATTCGCCCGCGTGCCGGGCGGCGAACTGGGCGACGTCCGCGTGGACATCCGCGGCAAGCAGGTTCCGGTGCGCGTGGTGAAGTTCCCGTTCGTGCGCGAAGGCCAGGCCCAGCCCGGTGTGCTGATCGACGGCTGATGCCGTGCTTTACCCGGTGCGGATGCGTCCGCGTCCGCGCCGGTTGGTTACACTACCCCCGTTTCTTGACCCCCCTGATATTCCTCGGAGCAGTCCCATGAGCGAGATCCCCGGCGACCTCAAATTCCTCAAGTCCCACGAGTGGGCGCGCGTTGAAGGCAATGGCCGCGTCACCGTCGGTATTTCCGACCATGCCCAGGGCCTGCTCGGCGACCTGGTCTATGTTGAACTGCCGGAGGTTGGCCAGGAGGTCAAGGCCGGCGAACAGGCTGCGGTGGTCGAGTCGGTCAAGGCTGCCTCGGACGTGTACAGCCCGATCACCGGCACGGTGGTCGAGGTCAATTCGGCCCTGAGCGACAAGCCGGAAACCATCAATGAAGACGCCTACGGCGACGGCTGGATCTATGTCGTCGAAGTGGCCGGCCTGGACGAAGTCAACGACCTGCTGGGTCCGGACGACTACGCCGAGCTGCTGGAAAACGACGATCACTGATCGCCGCGCCTGCAGAAGAACGGCCGCCGGGTGCGGCCGTTTTTTTTTGCCCGTTCGCCGGGGGTGCGGCGACAGCGTTAGCAGTGCGTGAGGATTGTAGTGCGCGCGCGTGCTCGGTAATGGTGGCGACGAGCGGCTCATGACGATCGGTTCGGTGTCGATGCGCACGGGTGATCTGGTCCGCGAGGACGACCCGATGGCGCACCGATGAGGCATGGATGTCGGCGCGCGACGACGTTCGAGAGCGAACGTCGGGGACGAACGCGTCGGTGCCGGGCGGTCAAAAGTTTGCGCAGTTGCGCGAATCAGGTCGAAAAAAGCGTGGGCGGATGTGAAAAGTTTTGCGGTCCGTTTAAGGGGCGCACGGGGAGTCCGGCGAGCGGTGTCGTCGCGCATTGCGTATGCACGGGCATGCCGCCACACGCACCGCGATGTTGCGATGTCGCGACACGAAAGTGCTTCTTTTAAGTGTTTTTCTTTTCAGCGTTGGCGACGCCCGCGTGCGCAGAGCGTACGCGGCGGCGGTGGCGTGGTGCGTTTGCCGGGTCGAGGGCGGGCGTGCCGAGGGGGGCGTGGCAAGGCGCTGGCGTGAAAATTTTTCGCCGGGGTTGTTGACAGTCAAAAAAAGCGTGATTAGGTTTCGCCTCAGCAGACCTTGCCTGCGAACAGAGTGAGCAGAATCGACATCAAGTCGCGAAGCACAACCTGGACATCCACCTCGCGTCCGATGACGGTGGAGATGGCTTCGCTTCCTCCGGCGAACCGCAAGTTCCTTTCCTCTTCGATACCTGCCTGGCCACATGCGGCGGGTATCACCGTATCCGTCACGACGCGCATGACGCGACGGCGGTCCCCGCGACGCAGCAACGGCGGGTTTGCTTTACCTGGGCGTTTCCACTCCATAGATCACTGACGAGGAGCCATCCCATGGCAACCAAGAAAGCTGCGAAGAAAAAGCCGGCCGCCAAAAAGGCAGCCAAGAAGGTCGCTAAGAAGGCGACTGCCAAGAAGGCCGTGAAGAAGGTAGCGAAGAAAGCCGCTGCCAAGAAGACGGTGAAGAAGGCGGCCAAGAAGGCGACCGCCCGCAAGGCAGCCGTAAAGAAGACGGCGAAAAAGGCCGTGAAGAAGACGGCAAAGAAGGCCGCGACCAAGAAGACCGCGAAGAAGGCAGTGAAGAAGACGGCGAAGAAGGCCGTCAAGAAGACTGCAAAAAAGGCAGCCAGCAAGAAGACCGCGAAAAAGGCGGTAAAGAAGACGGCCAAGAAGGCGACCCGCAAGGTAGCCAAGAAAGCCGCTCCGAAGAAGGCTGCCAAGAAGACCGCCAAGAAGGCCACCCGCAAGGTAGCCAAGAAGGCCACCGCCAAGAAGGCGACTGCCCGCAAGGCTCCGGCCAGGAAGGCATCCGCGAAGAAGGCAGTGAAGAAGGTTGCAAAGCGCAAGCCGGCCGTTCGCAAGAAGAAGGCCGCGCCGGTCGCGCTGCCGGCAACCCCGGCACCGCTGATCTGAGTTTTTCCCGATAGCCGTACCTGAGACTCCTTCCCTGGCAGCCCAGCGGGGAAGGAGTTTTTTTATGGGCAATGCCCAAAAAACCACAAAAAAAGGCGGCCATCCGGCCGCCTTTTTCGATGCCACGCTCTGCGCGGATCAGCGTGGGGAGGCGACGGCGCGGTTCGACGAGACACCCTTGCGCTTGCCCTGCGGGGCGGCGTCTTCGGCCATGAGGTTGTCGCTGCCGAAGTCGGTGTCCACGTCCAGCCAGCGCTGGGTCGGCAGGCCCATCGCCTGGTCGAGGACGGTCGGCAGCAGCCCACTGGGCAGGGTGCTTTCGCCGTTCCACATGATGGCGATGCCGAGATCGCGCTCGGGTACCAGCGCGACCAGGCCGCGATAGCCTTGGACGGCACCGGCGTGGAAGACCACTTCATGCCCGGCGTAATCGAAGGTGCGCCAACCAAGGGCGTAGCCGGCCGAGTTGAGGCGCTCGCGACGCCAGCCCGAGCGCATTTCACCGGGGGTGCTGATCAGGCTGGCGTGCAGCGTGGCCAGCAGCGGCGCAGGCAGCACGTCGGGGCGATGGCCGGTGTGGGCCAGCAGCCACTGCGCCATGTCGCTGGCACTGGCGTTGACGCCGGCGGCCGGGGCGAGGCGGTAGTAGGTCGGCTTGGGGGTCAGGGCGACCCAGCCGTTGCGGCTGCGCACGTGCGGTCGCGCCCAGCGCGAGCTGGCTTGGATGCCCGCCAGGCCGAGACTGGCGTCGTCCATGCCGAGCGGCTTGAACAGGCGGCGCTCGACGGATTGTTCGTAGAAGCTGCCGGAGGCGGCGTACACGACGTCGCCGATCAGGCTGAAGGCCACGTTCTGGTACGCATAGCAGTCGCCGGGCAGGCACTTGAGCGACGTCGCGGCGAGCTTGTGGGTGAGCGTGTAGTACTCGGCGTTGGCTTCGACGTCGCGGTCGTAGGCGTTGTAGGGCAGGCCGACGCGGTGGCTGAGCAGATCGGCCACGGTCAGGCGCTCGGTCGCTTCGGGCGTGCTGAGCTGGAAGCCGGGGACGTAGTCGGTGACCTTGCTGTCCCAGCGCAGCGTACCGTCGTTGACCAGCAGGCCGGCCATGGTGCCGGCGAAGGCCTTGGACAACGAGGCCAGGCGGAACACGGTGTGGGCATCCACCTGCTGCGGGTTGTTGACGTCGGTGACGCCGTAGCCACGCGCGCTGAGCACCCGGCCACCCTGGACGATGGCCACGGCCATGCCCGGTACGCGCTCGCCGTAGGTGAGCTGCTGCGCCATCGATTCGATCGCGGCGACATTGAAGCCCTGTGCGGGCGGCTGCACTTTCAGGCCGGCCGGCGTGGTGCGATACGCGGCAGGCTGGGTGTGCGGTGCCGCCACCGGCGCCGATTCCTCGATGTTGACCGGGAACGCGGCCGGCGTGACCGCAGGGGTCTGCGCGGTGGAAGACATGGCGATGGGCATCAACATGCCCAACAACCCGGTGGCCGCCGAACGGATCGGTCGGCGCCTGTTGTTCTGGTTCATCGTATGGGTGCCCGTGCGCGACTGCTGTGGCCGATTCTAGCGCCGCTTTTCGCGATTGCACAAACGAATCGAAGATGAATGCGTATCGCATTGAAAACGTGTGGATTTTGCCGATCGCGGCCTGCGCCGGGCGGCGGTGCCCGGCGGGCGTCGGCGCACGCCTGTTCAGCCAGCTGCCGGGGCCCGGATCCAGTGCGCGGCGCGCTCGGCGATCATCATTGTCGGGGCATTGGTGTTGCCGCTGATCAGAGTGGGCATCACCGAAGCGTCCACCACCCGCAGCCGCTCGGTGCCATGCACGTGCAGGGTCGGATCGACCACGGCCTCGTGATGCTGCCCCATCGCGCAGGTGCCGACCGGGTGGTAGATGGTCTCGGCCTTGGCCCGGATGAAGGCTTCAAGGGCGGTGTCATCCAGATCGTCGCGCGGGGGAAACACCGGCGCACCACGCCAACGGTCGAACGCGGGCTGGGCCAGGATCGTGCGCGCCAGGCGCGCGCATTCGAGCATCAGCTTCAGGTCATGGCCGTCCGCATCGCCCAGGTAGTTGGGGTGGATGCGCGGCGCCGAGCGCGCGTCGGCGTCGCGCAGGCGCAGCTGGCCGCGGCTGCGGGGGTGCAGCGGGCAGGCATGCAGGGTGTAGCCATCGCCGGGAAGGCGATGGCGGCCGTGGTTGTCGAGCATCGCCGGAACGAAATGGAACTGCACGTCGGCGCGGGCATCGGCGGCCAGCGACGAGCGCGCGAACCCCCCGGCCTCGGCCAGGTTGCTGGTGCCGGCACCGCGATGGCCACGCAGGAAGTAGTCGATGGCGATGCGCAGTTCGCTGCTGCGGTCGTAGCTGACGCCAGGGCCGGTGTGCACGACGGTACAGATGTCCAGGTGGTCCTGCAGGTTGCGGCCGACCCCGGGCAGATCCACGCGTGGCGTGATGCCGTGGCAGCGCAGCGTGTCCGCCTCGCCGATGCCGGACAGCATCAGCAGGTGCGGGGAGTGGATGGCACCGGCGCTGAGGATCACCTCCGCGTCCGCGCGTGCGTGCAGGTGGTGGCCGCCGCGCCGATAGTGCACGCCGGTGGCGGTGGTGCCATCGAAGCTCAGCGCAACGGCCCGTGCGCCGGTCAGCACCGTCAGGTTGCGACGGCCGCGCGCAGGCCGCAGGTAGGCGTCCGCGCTTGAGCAGCGGGCGCCCTCGCGCTGGGTGACCTGGTACAGGCCCACACCGAGCTGCTGGTCGCCATTGAAGTCAGGGTTATGGGCGTGGCCGGCCTGCTGCGCGGCCGCGATGAAAGCGGCCGAGAGCGGGTTGTGGTGGCGCAGGTCGGACACCCACAGCGGGCCGGCATCGCCATGCAGCGCGCTGGCACCGCGGCTGTTGCGCTCGCCGTGCAGGAACCAGGGCAGCACCTGCTCCCAGCCCCAGCCGGTGGCCCCGGCCGCTGCCCAGCCGTCGTAGTCGGCGGGCACGCCGCGCACGTAGCACATCGCATTGATCGAGCTTGATCCGCCCAACACCTTGCCGCGTGACCACCACAGCCGACGGCCGTCCAGCCCGGCGTCCGGTTCGGTCTCCAGGTTCCAGTTGATGCGGCGGTTGTTGACCAGCCGCGCCAGTCCGGCCGGCATGTGGATCAACGGATTGGTGTCGGCCGGACCCGCTTCCAGCAGCAGTACCCGGCAGGCCGGGTCTTCGCTGAGCCGGTTGGCCAGCACACAGCCGGCCGAGCCGGCCCCAATGACGATGTAGTCGTACATGCCGCTCCTGGACGGGGTGCCCGCCGAGCATAAGGCAGGTTGCGCCGGGCAGGGGCCGCGCCGTCGGCCACGCAGCGTTGCGCCGGTGGCCGCGTCCAACGCTGGCGATGTTGCGGTGCATCGTTTACCTTGCGCGCTTCGACGCCCGGAGTTTTCCCCATGCTGCCGTTGCAACGCCCCTTGTCCGCGGAGAGCGGGCAATGACCGCGGCGGCCGGAACCGGCACGGCGGCCAGCGGCATGCTCAGCGCCTGGCGGCGTTCGCCGCCGCTGATCTGGGCCTCGATCTACTTCTTCTGCCTGCTCAGCGGCTACTACGTGCTGCGCCCGGTGCGCGAGGCGATGGCGGCCTCTTCCGACCTGCAGACGGTGTTCCCGCTGCCGCTGATCCAGTGGTTCGCCGGACATGGGATCGCCCTGCAGGACTTCGTGCTGCAGTTTCTGTTCACCTGCGTGTTCTTCATCATGCTGGTGCTGCAGCCGCTGTACGGCCTGCTGGTGAGCCGCTTCCCGCGCCGGGTGTTCCTCCCGGCCGTGTATGGCTTCTTCATCGTCACGCTGCTCGGCTTCTACGTGATGTTCGAGACCGGCGTGCCGGGGCGGGGCATGGCATTTTTCTTCTGGATCACCGTCTATAACCTGTTCGCGGTGGCGGTGTTCTGGAGCTTCATGGCCGACGTGTTCTCCAACGTGGAGGCGCGCGCGTACTACGGCTACCTCGGCGCGGCTGGCACCATCGGCGCCTTCCTGGGGCCGATCATCACCTCGACGCTGGTACAGCGGGTCGGCATCGCCAACCTGATGCTGGTCTCGGCCGGGTTCCTGCTGGTCTGCCTGGGCTGCGTCTGGCGGCTGCGGCTGTGGGCGGTGGCTCGCGAACAGGAGCGGCAGCTGGTCTCCGGCGAAACGCCGATGGGCGGCAGCGTGTTCGATGGCCTGAAGCTGATCGTGCGTGAGCCGATGCTGCGCTGGCTGGCGCTGATGGTGCTGTTCGGCGTGGGCGTGGGCACGATGCTCTACAACGAGCAGGCCTCGATCGTGCGCCGCCTGTACCCCGACGCAGCCGCCAGCACGGCGTTCTTCTCGCGCGTGGACCTGGCGGTGAACACCCTGACCCTGATCGTGCAGCTGGGCTTCACGCGCTGGTTGCTGTCGCGGTATGGCATCGCCCCGGCGCTGCTGATTCCGGGTGTCGCCATCATCATCGGGTTCTCGATCCTGGCCGCCTCGCCGCTGCCGCTGATGGTGGCGATGGTCCAGGTGATGACCCGCGCCAGCGAATTCTCACTGGCCAAGCCGGCGCGCGAGACCATCTACACCCGTGTGGACCGCCAGTGGCGCTACAAGGCCGGCGCGGCGATCGACACCGTGGTCTACCGTGGTGCGGACCTGACCTTCGCCTGGGTACACAAGGGGCTGTCCCTGTTCGGTTCGCACATTGTGTTCGTCGGTGGGCTGGTCGTGGCCGGGGCGATGACCATCGCAGCCCTCGGCCTGCTGCAGGAAGAAAAGAAGCTGCCGGGCGAGCGCCCGGAGTAAGCTGCCCGCATTACGTTCTGGAAGCCTGCCCATGTATTGGATCGCGCTGTCGTTGACCCTGCTGGTCGCCCTGCTGCACGTGTACTTCCTGGTCCTGGAGATGTTCCTGTGGACCCGGCCGCTGGGCCTGAAGACGTTCCGCAATACGCCGGAAAAGGCGGAGACCACGCGGGTGCTGGCGGCCAACCAGGGGCTGTACAACGGCTTCCTCGCCGCCGGCCTGTTCTGGGGCCTGTTCGATCACCTGCCGATGCTGGTGAACTTCATGCTGGGCTGCGTGATCGTGGCCGGCTGCTACGGCGCGTACAGCGTCAACAAGCGGATCTTCTTCATCCAGGCCGTGCCGGCGATCCTGGCCGTGGCCGCGTGGTGGATGGTCCCCGCCTGACCCCGGCGCTGGAGCCCCCCATGGGGGGCTGCCTGCGTGCGCGCCAATGATCAACGTTTGAGCGGCGACACCCACATCGCGATCCGGGCCTCGAACACCGCCGTGCCGGCGTCATCGCGCACCTGCACCCTGACCGGCAGCGCGTAGCCGATCCCGGCCGCCACGATCGGCTGCTCCGGCGTGGCCACGGCATGCTGCGTGCCGGTCGCCTTGGCCAGGTACTGCACCTCCATGCCCTTCGGGATCCAGCGCATGCCCTTGGGCAACGATGCGTCCACCATCAGCCCGGCAGTGAGTTCGGCCAGGTTGCACAGCGCGATCGCATGCACGGTGCCGATGTGGTTGGTGACCTTGCGCCGGTGCGCGATGCGCCCTTCGCAGCGGCCTGGCTCGAGCAGGGTGATGCGCGGGGCGATGCTGGCGAAATAGGGCGCCTTGAAGCACACCGCGCGCGAGAACAGCCAGTTGCCGGCGGGCCAGCGCTGCATGCGGCGATACAGGGTGAGCAGTGGAGCGGACATCGGGGGTCTCCCTAAGAAAACGGCGGACCGAAGTCCGCCGTTGTCGTCTACATGGTGGCCGGGATCACGCGGCCTGCGACTGCGCGTCTTTCTGCTGGCGCTTGTAGTAGCCCGCCGAGCGCAGCTCTTCCGGATCGAAATCGTCCACGGTGATCGTTTCCAGGGTGAGCGTGCGCAGCTCTTCGAGCAGGGTGCGCTCGTCCTGGGTGATCACGCCTTCGGCCACGGCTTCGTCCAGCTGGGTGACGAAGTCCAGCGCCTCGATGCCCTTGGTCTTGAGCGCCTTGATGAACTTGCGCTCGACCGGCTCGGCCATGATCGCCTTGGACAGGTAGCTGTTGATGCGGCCGCCCGGGTTGTTCTCGCACGGGGTCAGGAAGACGCCGCTGGCCAGACGGTCACGGGCTTCGTTGGGTGCCATCAGCAGCGCGGCCACGCGGTGGCCCAGGCGGTCGCCCGGGGCCTCGGCACGACGGCCGAACGGGAAGATCAGCGCCCACATCAGCCAGCCGATCGGACGGATCGGGAAGTTGCGCAGCGCCGCCGACAGCGACTCTTCGATCTTGTGCACGCTGTCATGGAAAGCCCAGGCCAGCAGCGGCTGGTCGGCCGCCGGTGCGCCTTCGTCGTGGTAACGCTTGAGCATGGCACTGGTCATGTAGATGTGGCTCAGCACATCGCCCAGGCGGCCGGACAGCGATTCCTTGAACTTCAGCTTGCCGCCCAGCGTCATCATCGAGATGTCGGCCATCAGCGCCAGGTTGGCCGAGTAGCGGTCCAGCTTGCGGAAGTAACGGCGGGTATAGGCATCACCCGGGGCGGCGCCGAAGCGGGCACCGGTCAGGCCGAACCAGAACGAACGCACGGCGTTGGAGATGCCGAAGCGGATGTGGCCGAACAGGCTGCAGTCGAACTCCTGCAGGCCGGCACGGGTGTCCGGATCCTGCGCGGCTTTCATTTCCTTCAGCACCCACGGGTGGCACAGGATCGCACCCTGGCCGAAGATCAGCAGGCTGCGGGTCATGATGTTGGCGCCTTCGACGGTGATCGCGATCGGCGCCGCCTGCCAGCTGCGGCCGGCGAAGTTGCGCGGCCCCAGGATGATGCCCTTGCCGCCGATCACATCCATCACGTCCGAGATCACTTCACGGCTCATGGTGGTGCAGTGGTACTTGGCGATGGCCGAGGGCACCGACGGCACGTCGCCGCGGTCCACCGCAGCCGCCGTGGCCTGGCACAGCGCGCTGATCGCGTACGCCTTGCCACCGATGCGGGCCAGTGCTTCTTCGACACCCTCGAAGCGGCCGACCGACAGGCCGAACTGCTTGCGGATGCGTGCATAGGCACCGGTCACCACGGCACCGGCCTTGGCACCGCCACTGGCGGTGGAGGGCAGGGTGATCGAGCGGCCCACGGCCAGGCACTCGTTGAGCATGTTCCAGCCCTTGCCGGCCTTCTCGGCGCCACCGATCAGCTGGGTCAGCGGGATGAAGACATCCTTGCCGCGGATCGGGCCGTTCTGGAAGGTCGAGTTGAGCGGGAAGTGGCGACGGCCGATTTCCACGCCAGCGGTGTCGCGCGGCAGCAGGGCCAGGGTGATGCCGATGTCGCGGGTGCTGCCGATCAGGCCATCCGGGTCGTACATGCGGAAGGCCAGGCCGATCAGCGTGGCCACCGGGGCCAGGGTGATGTAGCGCTTGTCGAAGGTGAGCTTGACGCCCAGCACCTGCTCGCCGTTCCACTCGCCCTTGCAGACGATGCCGTAATCGGGGATCGAGGTGGCATCCGAACCGGCGAACGGGCCGGTCAGGCCGAAGCAGGGCACTTCGCGGCCATCGGCCAGGCGCGGCAGGTACTGGTCCTTCTGTTCCTGGGTGCCGTAATGATTGAGCAGTTCGCCCGGGCCCAGCGAGTTCGGCACGCCGACGGTGGAGCTGACCACGCTCGACACCGAGGCCAGCTTCTGGATCACCTTGTGGTGGGCCAGCGCGCTGAAGCCCAGGCCGCCGTATTCCTTCGGAATGATCATGCCGAAGAACTTGTTCTTCTTGATGAAGCTCCACAGCTCCGGTGGCAGATCGGCATGGACGTGGGTGATTTCCCAATCGTTGACCATCCTGCACAGCTCTTCGACCGGGCCATCCAGGAAGGCCTGTTCCTCGGCGGTGAGCTGCGGCTTGGGATAGTTGAGCAGGATGTTCCAGTCCGGATCACCGGTGAACAGCTGGCCTTCGAAACCAACCGAACCGGTTTCCAGCGCGATGCGCTCGGTCTGCGACAGCGGCGGCAGCACCTTGCGGAACACCTTCATCATCGGCGCGGTCAGCAGCGGCTTGCGGATGAAGGGCAGCAGCAGCGGCACCGCGATGACGGCGACGATGGCTGCGGCGACGATGGTGGCGGTCTGGTTGACGTACGGGATGAACCAGCAGGCGGCCAGCAGCACGACGCTGATGATCGTCCAGGTGATCAGGCGCATCCGGTGGTAGGCGACGAACGTGCCTGCCAGCAGGACGACGAGGAAGGGAACGACAATGCTCATGAGCGTGCTCCGGTGACGTGCTCGGTAATGGCGGACGATGCGACGGCGGAGGCCGAGGGCAACACGTCCAGATAGTCCAACACAGTAGCGGTAAAGGCGTTGTTGTCATCACCGGCGACCATGTGGGTGGCCTCCGGCAGCTGCACGTGGCGTGCATGTGGCACCAACGCCAGGAACTCGGCCACCGTCTGCGGGGTGACCAGGGTGCTGCGCCCACCGCTGACCAGCAGCAGGGGGCATTTCACCTGGCGCGCCGCATCGGCAAGTGCGCCCTGGTGTTGTTCGCTGTCACGCGCCAGTTCGGCGACCAGGCGCGGGTCCCAGTGCCAGCGCCAACGGCCGTGACCGTCCTCGCGCAGCAGCGCGCGCAAGGCATCTTCGGACTTGCGCGGGCGGTGCGGCAGGTAGGCGGAGATCACGTCGGCGGCCTGCGACAGGGATGCGAAGCCGTCCGGATGCGCGGTCATGAACATCAGGATTTTTTCGACCCCGGCGGTATCCCAGCGCGGCGTGATGTCGACCAGCACCATCGCCGAGAACAGGCCCGGCCAACGCGACTCGGCGAGCAGCCCGAACAGACCGCCCATCGAGGCGGCGATCAGGATCGGCGGCTGCGGTTGTTCGCCGGCCAGCACGATCAGATCATCGGCGAACTGCTCACCGTGGTAAGGGAATCCGGCCGCGTTCCAGTCCGAGTCGCCATGGCCGCGCGCGTCGTAGGCCAGGGTCTGGAAACCGGCCTCGACCAGCGCGCCCGCGGTGGCATTCCAGGCGTGCCGGGTCTGGCCGAAGCCGTGGGCGAACAGCACGGTGCCGCGGCGTCCCGGGCGTGAACGGGTCGCGGCGAGCACGGCGTCATGCGCGCCGGTCAGTCGCTCATCGTCAAAACGGGGCAGGGTAGAAGAAGGAGTGACCATACTCGCTAGTATGGACCTGCCCTGTGCGATGTCAATACTTCGGAGTATGGTGGGCGCATCCCTTGTGCCAGCAGGCGGGACGCGCGCTTCTGCTGATTCACATACTGCAACCAACCCCGGCGTATGGTTAAATCCACCTATGAATGAACCCGAAGCTTCCGCCGGCGAGCCACGTGCCGGCCGCAACAGCCGCCTCAGTGCCGAAGACTGGGCCCAGGCCGCACTGGATCTGATTGCCGAACAAGGCGTGGGCGCGGTCGCGGTGGAACCGTTGGCGCGTCGTCTCGGTGTCACCAAGGGCAGCTTCTACTGGCACTTCCCCTCGCGCGACGCATTGCTGCAGGCCGCGCTGGAGCGTTGGGAACTGTTCGAGCAGGAGCAGGTGTTCGGCAGCCTGGCCGACGTCACCGATCCGCGCGTGCGGCTTCGCCAGTTGTTCCAGGTGGTCGCGCACGAAGTGCAGCCGCACATCGTCTACAGCGAACTGCTCAAGGCGCTGGATCACCCGATGGTGCGCCCGGTCATCGACCGTGTGTCGCATCGTCGCCTGGAGTATCTGGTCGCCTCGTTCCGCCAGGCCGGCCTGAGCCGTACCGACGCGCAGCATCGTGCCCGGCTGGCCTACGCGGCCTACGTCGGCTTCCTGCAGTTGTCGCTGCAGCTGCGGCAGCCCAAGCAGGCCCGCGAGGATTTCGAGGCCTATGTCGAGCATGTGATCGAGACATTGATTCCGCTGGGTTGATCGGCGCCCGCCGATGCAGATCAAGAGGCCGCGGAAACGCGGCCTTTTCTGTTCTCGATGCCGTTGGCATACAAGACGACGGCCCCTTTCGGGGCCGTCGTTCAAACCATCCGATCGCGATCAGCTGCGATCAGAAGCGCTGACGGTACTCCATGTACATGTAGCGCCCGGGGGTGTCGTACTGGTAGTCGAAGGAGTTCGCGAAGGCCTGGGTGGCCACCGGCGGTTCCTTGGCGAATACATTGTTCAGACCCACCGACACCGTGCCATTCCACGGCACGTTGTAGCGCAGCTGCAGGTCGTGGTACGTGGTCGCCGCCAGGTGGTTCTGCGGATCGGCACGGCCACCCACGCCGATGTGGTCCGGATCGCTGCACAGCGACGCCGTGCCCGGGTACTTGCAGTTTTCGGTCAGGCCCGAGAAGTAGCGCACGGTCCAGCTCGCGCCGAAGTCACCGTACGACCAGTTCGCCGTCAGGTTGGAGCGGATGCGCCAGACCGGGGTGTCGCGGGTGTAGGTGCCCACTTCGGACGGATCCCAATCCGATTCGGGGGTGGCCTTCTGGCGATAGTTGGCCATGTAGACGCTGTCCCACACGAACGAGAACGAGCCGTAGGCGGTATCCGGCAGCGAGTAGCGCAGCGTCAGGTCGTAGCCTTCCACTTCCAGCTCGCCCAGGTTCTGCAGGTAGCGGGCCATGTAGGTGATCTGCCCCAGCGCATTGCGGGTCAGGCCCGAATCGGCGAGCACTTCACACCAGCCGGCGCTGCCTTCCACATAGCACTGGTCAAGCATGTAGTCGGCGGTCGGGCGGCTGATCACGTCCTTGATATTGATCTTCCACCAGTCCAGCGACACGTCGAAGCCACGCACGAAGCTCGGGCTGTACACGATGCCCAGGCTCTTGGAGGTCGAGGTTTCCGGGCTCAGCTCCGTGTTCGACTTCCAGTCGAACGGCCAGGAGGTCTGCGAACCGTAGCCTTCGCGCTGCTGGTAGTTGGGCGAAATGCCGGCGGCGGCGCAGCGTGCTGCCACGGACGCCGTGCCGATGTACGGGCTGTCGTTCGAGCAGGGATCGCCATAGGTGTCGTAGGACTGGCCCGAGCCACCGAACAGGTTGGAGATGGACGGAGCGCGGAAGCCCTCGGCCCAGTTACCACGGAACATCAGGTCTTCGATCGGCTTCCACTTGAAGCCGAACTTGCTGTTCAGCGTGTCACCGAAGTTGCTGTAGTCCGAGCGACGCGTGGCGGCGCTGATTTCCAGCAGCTTGGCACCCGGCAGATCCTTCAGCAGCGGCACGGCCAGTTCGAGGTAGACGTCGGTCAGGTCGTAGGCACCGGAGGTCGGCTGGCGGCCGTTGCCCGAGCTCAGGCCGGCCGAGACGAACGCGTCGGGCATGTCGTAGCCCGATTCCTTGCGCTTTTCCACGCCGGCCGCGAAGCCCATCATGCCGCCGGGCAGTTCGACGATATCGCCGGAGATGTTGGCGGTGAACGACTTGGACTTGTTCTGGTACTTGTCCTTGGCGTTGAACAGGATGTAGTCCAGCTGATCCTGCGGCATGTTGCCGGCGCTGCTGAGCGGGTTGAACGGCACGCAGCCGGCGATCACCGCGCCCGGGGTACCGCACTTGACCACGCCGTCGGTGTCCATGAAGGACGCGCCGGTGGCGGTGTACAGGTTGCCCATGTTGACGTCGCCGACCTGGGTGTCGATCTGGTCGGACACGTTGTAGCTCATGCCCGCATCCCAGTTGAAGAACCGGTCCGCGAACTGGAACGAGCCTTCCAGGCCGCCATACCAATGGAACGTCTTGACGTCCTGCTCGTAGTAGCGGTCCTGCTCGACCAGGCGACGGTTCCAGTTCAGCTCGTGCGGATTGTCGGTGCCCTTGGTCGGGTTGTAGTAGCTGTCCGCCGACAGGCCCTGGTCGCCGTTCATGTAGCTGCCGGCGCTCAGCGGGAAGCCGGCCAGCTGCTGTGCCGACAGACGCTGGTTGTACAGGGCGTCGGTGCGGATGGCGATCGAATCGGTCAGGTCGTAACGGCCCTGCAGGAAGATCGACTTGCGTTCCTGCGGGGTGCGCAGGTAGTTGTCCTTGGCGTAGTTGTACGCGTCGGCAGCGCTGAAGTCGTGGTAATTGGCCAGGTTGTTGCCGGCCGCCCCGTCATTGACGACGCGACGGACGAGGCCGATACGATCCGCGGTGGCATCATCGCCGGCCAGGTCGCTCCAACGGTCGTAGTCGTCGGTCGGCACATCATCGATGGTGAGATCCCAGTAACCGCCCGAAGCGGTCTGGCCGCTGTACTGCGAAGCACCCAGGCCGTACACGGGATCGCGCGAAATCTTGCGCGCGCCGGCCATCACCGGCTTTTCCTTCACGTAGCTGGCGCCGAACACCAGGCTGCTGCGGTCGTTGGAGGTGCCCAGGGTCAGGTCCATGGCCTGGCGCTCGCCATCGCCCTTGCTGAACTGGCCGTAGTACGCGTGGGCTTCACCGCCGTTGAAATTGTCGCGGGTGATGATGTTGACCACGCCGGCAATGGCGTCCGAACCGTAGATCGAGGAGGCGCCGTCCTTGAGGACTTCGATGCGCTCGACGATGGCGGTCGGGATCGTATTGAGGTCGACGGTACCGTCCAGGGCCTGCACCCAGCGGCGGCCGTTGACCAGCACCAGGGTGCGCGAGGAACCCAGGTTGCGCAGATCGACGCCGGCCGAGCCGTCACCACCGTTGTTGAACTGGGTGTTGATCGCCGCGCCGTTGGTGGCGATCTGCTGCAGCACTTCGGCGACGTTGGTACGGCCGGTCTGCTGGATGGCTTCGCGGGTCAGGGTCAGGACCGGCTGCTGGGTTTCCAGGTCGACCGAGCGGATGCGCGAACCGGTAACCTGGATGCGGTCAAGGTTGGTCGGGCTGGAATCCTGTGCCACGGCGGTGCCGCTGCCGGCACCGAACACAAGGGCAAGCACAACTGCGTCGCGCAGTTTGGTGGTCTTGCAGTTCATTGGCTCTCTCTCTCCAAGTGGGCTTGGTTACATCGCGTAGTTGGCTTCGGCGGGGGAGGGCGAAAGGCGTCCTCAAGTCGCGAAGCTGACTGGATAGTAACTTCCAATCACCAAGAATTAAAGCCTTGTTAATGAAGTATGTGAGTTATGTGAAATTCGGCAAAGTCCTTATGAGGCAAGCGTTTGCAGGTTTAGATTTGCTGCGCTGTCTCGCTTGTTAACGGAGTGTGTTGATTTCTTTTGCATCGAATTGTGACTATCTGTATCTGCACGCGTATTCATCCAACGAACCTGATGGTGTCGGGTCAGGCCAGTTGGCGTACATACAGAAAAGGCGCGCCGGTTGGCGCGCCTTTGGTCTACCGCGGGATATCCACGCTGGGAAGACTCAGAGATCCTGTTCGTAGCGGACGTAAGGCACGGTGCCTTCGTCAGTGCTCTCGTTGCGCGGGGCAAACGGGTTCTTGCCGCGGGTGACCACGTTCTCCGCGCCCACGGTGAGCTGGCCGCTCCAGGGCGTCCGCCAGGTCAGGCCGACGCCCAGGCCCTCCCACTTGCCGGGCTGGCCCGGCACATCGACCACGCGGCCGATGATGTTGCCGCTGAAGTTGCCGTAGCCGGCGCCGATGGTGAGGTTTTTGCTGTCCCAGCGGTCGACGATGGCCGGCGAGGCGTCCGCGATCGGCACCAGGCGGGCCTTGGCGTAGGTACCGCCGATCGACACGAAGCCCTCGCGGCCGATGTTCTTCTGCCCGAAGACGGTCAGATCGTTCTGTTCGGCACGCAGCGACGGCGATTTGTTCGGGCCGGCCAGCCAGGCGGGCAGGGTATCCCGGCCACTGCCGGCGGTGATGCCGACGCGGCCGCCGGGGCGGTTGAAGGCGGCGGTACCGCTGACGCGGCGGCTGAGCGTGTTGTCTTCGTCGTCGCCCAGGGTGGCCAGCATGCAATGGCTGGCCAACCCGCTGATGCTGGTGCCGCGGCTGCTGTTGCACAGTAGGCCGAGCGAATCACCCGAAGACAGGCCGAAGGCCGCGTCCAGCGAGCTGCGCCCGAAATGCCAGCGGGCGCCCACGGCCTGTTCGCCGGTGGGTTCCAGGTACAACAGCGCTTCGACCTTGCCGCTGCCCTTGTTCCAGACCGGCAACACGGTCCCGTCCTGCTTGCCCTTGGCCTGCGCATGCGCGCCCGAGATCGCGCCAAGGGCGATCATCAGGGCCAGCGGTAGACGCAGAAGGGAATGCATGGGAACTCTCAGACAAGCGCAGTGAACACAAGTTCCCGCCGAAGCGGGACATTGATCCTAGGGCGTTTATGATTTCTTAACAAGTCTTGGTTCTCCCCAGAACAAAACGCTTGCCAAGATTACTGAAGTCGTTCAGGTGCCGGTGAGGAAACATCCAGCTCGCGGAACAGTATGTCGAATTCCGTCAACGGAAAGTGATACTCCTGTCCGCAGAATTCGCAATGCACTTCCACCGCACCGGTCGGTTCGGCCGCAGCGCGCGCTTCCTCTTCGCCGATGGACTGCAGCATCCCTGCCACCCGCTCGCGCGAGCACGAGCAGGCAAAGCGCAGGGCCTTGTCGCCCAACAGTTCCGGGCTCTCCTCATGGAAGAGGCGGTGCAGCAGATCGTGGCCGGGCACCTCGAGCAGCTCCTGCTTGCCGAGGGTCTCGAACAGCGCGCTGGCCCGCGACCAGCCGTCCTGATCGCCTTCATCGCCGGGTAGTTTCTGCAGCAGCAGGCCCGCCGCGCGGGTGCCGTCGGCGGCCAGCAGCAGTCGGGTCGGCAGCTGCTCGGACTGGCGGAAATAGTCTTCGAACGCCTCATCCAGGCCGGCGGCGGTCAAGCCGACCAGACTCTGGTAGCGCTGCGGTTCGCGCGGGTCCAGGCCGGGGTTCTCGATGGTGATCGCCAGCAGCGCATCCTCGCCCAGCGCGGTCAGGTCGCGGGGAGCATCGCCACCGCCCTCGGCCAGCTGGACGATGCCGCGCAGGGTACCGGCCGCGGTACATTCGGCGAACAGGGTGCGCATCGCGGTGTTGCTGCGCAACTGGATCGACAGGCGACCATCGACCTTGGTGTGGCCGGTGAACAGTGCCGAGGCCACGCTGGCCTCGCCGAGCAGCTCGGCGGCACCGGGCGGATAGACCGCATGCGACAGGATCTCGCGCCAGGTGTCATCGAGGTGCACGTGCACGCCGCGGACGCCGGCATCGGGGAGCAGGAAGCGGACAAGGGAGTCGGATTGGGCGGTCATCGGTTCGGTGGCTGCGCGAAAGGAGTGCCGGTTGCCGGATAATGCGCCGACAACAGTGCAAGTAAAGGATGCACCAGTAATGGGGGCAGAGCGCAGCAACCTCAAGGTCGAACCGGATCTGGAACCGTCCCCGCGGCGCCGCGGGCGCTGGAAGCGCCTGCTGTGGCTGCCGGTCCTCTTCGTCGGGTTCAGCGTGCTGCAGGTGCTGGTCCTGCGTTTCATCGACCCGCCGGTCTCCAGTGTGATGTTGTGGCGCTATGGCGAAGCCCTGGGGCAGGGCGACTGGGGCTACCGGCTGCACTATCAATGGCGCGACCTGGACCAGATGGCGGCGAGCCTGCCCATCTCGCTGGTGGCTGCCGAGGACCAGCGTTTCCCGGAGCACAACGGTTTCGATCTGCAGGCGATCGAAAAGGCGCGTGACCACAACGCGCGTGGCGGGCGCCTGCGCGGCGCCAGCACGATCAGCCAGCAGGTCGCCAAGAACCTGTTCCTGTGGCAGGGCCGCAGCTGGATCCGCAAGGGGCTGGAGGTCTGGTACACGGTCCTGATCGAGGCACTGTGGCCAAAGTCGCGGATCCTGGAGATGTACGCCAACATCGCGGAGTTCGGCGACGGCATCTATGGCGCGCAGGCGGCGTCCCGGCAGTACTGGAACAAGGATGCCGCGCGGCTGAGCCCCGCCGAAAGTGCGCGGCTGGCGGCAGTGCTGCCGTCGCCGCGCCGTTACAGCGCGGCCAAGCCCGGCCCGTACGTGCAGCGCCGTGCGGCATGGATCCAGCGGCAGGCGCGGCAGCTCGGCGGCGGGGCATACCTCGGCGAAGAGTGAGCATTCATGTACGTGATTGGCTGACGCTACAATCGCCGCATGAACAGTCCACGCCTCACGGTCGTCGTCGCCGCGCACAACGAAGCGCTCGCACTCCCGATGCTGCATCCGCGCCTGCGCGCGGTGCTGGAGGGACTGGAAGGCATCGACGGCCGCGTGCTGTACGTGGACGACGGCAGTACCGACACCACCTGGGCGGTCATGCAGGCGTTGGCCACGGCCGATCCCCGCGTCGGCGTGCTGCGCCTGTCGCGTAATTTCGGCAAAGAGGCCGCGCTCACCGCGGGCCTGGATTTCGTTGACGACGGCGCGGTGATGATCCTTGATGCCGATGGCCAGGATCCGCCGGAGTTGATCCCCGAGTTCGTCGCGTTCTGGCAGCAGGGGTATGACAACGTCTATGGCACCCGCTTGGTGCGCGACGGCGAAAGCTGGCTCAAGCGCTCGACCGCCAAGGCGTTCTATCGGGTGATCGGACGGCTGTCCAAGACGCCGATCCCGGCGGACACCGGCGATTTCCGCCTGCTCTCGCCACGCGCGCTGCGGGCCCTGGGTCAGCTGCGCGAGCGTCACCGGTTCATGAAAGGGTTGTTCGGCTGGGTGGGCTTCCGCCGCAAGGCCCTGCCTTACCACCGCCATGCGCGGCTGGTCGGTGAGAGCAAGTTCGGCTTCTGGCGGTTGTGGAACTTCGCGCTGGAAGGGATCACCGGATTCTCGACCGCGCCGCTGCGGGTGACGACCTATCTGGGCCTGGCGGCCGCGACGTTCGCGTTCGTCTTCGCGCTGCTGGTGGTGCTCAAGGCGGCGCTGTACGGCGATCGCGTCGCGGGCTGGCCGACCATGATGGCGGTGATCCTGTTCCTGGGGGGCATCCAGCTGATTGCGCTGGGCCTGATCGGTGAATACCTGGGCCGCCTGTACGAGGAATCCAAACAGCGCCCGCTGTACCTGATTGACACCTGGCGGCCCCCGTTCGTGGCAGACTCGGCCGTACATCCCATCGGTGGAGAGCAGCGAGATGACCACGGTACGACAGCTGTTGGAAGGCAAGTCCCCTGAGGTATTCGCCGTCACCCCGACCTCGGCGGTGATCGACGCGATCCGGCTGATGGCCGAAAAGGGCATCGGCGCGGTGTTGGTGATGGAGGGCCGGCACCTGGTCGGCATCCTTTCCGAGCGCGATTACGCACGCAAGATCGTGCTGCACGAGCGCTCGTCGCGCACCACCGAAGTCCGCGAGATCATGACCCCCAAGGTCGTCACCGTCGCACCGGGCGAGCAGGTCGAGCATTGCCTGCAGCTGGTGAGCGACTACCGCATCCGCCACCTGCCGGTGGTCGATGGCACGGGCGTGCTGGGCGTGATCTCGATCGGCGATCTGGTCAAGGCAGTGATCGACGAACAAGCGCAGAAACTCGATCAACTGCAGCAGTACATCGTCGCCGGCTGAGCGGGGCTGCCGGCGGCGGGCGATCCGCCGCGCCGTCGGCACTGGCCGCGCAGCGTCGCGCTGACGAGGCCTTGTGCCTACTTGGCGTAGCGACCACCGCAGTTGCTGTCCTCGCCCGGGCCGGTTTCGATCGTCGCCAGCAGCGCCGCAGGCGGGGCGATGCTGCCCAGCGCCAACGCGATCGCGCCGCGGATGCCCAGCGCCTTGAAGTCCGGGCGGAACGACGGATCCTTGAAGGTGCCGCCGATGCGCAGCGGCGAGCGCAGCGCCAGGATGCTCATGTCCTTCGGGCGCGGACGCAGCAGCAGGTCCAGCTGCTCCTGTTTCAGATCGACCTTGCCTTCGCCGAGGATCAACGTATCGGTGGTGTCGAAGGCCAGCGAGCGCGACTGCATCACGCCATTGTCGACCCCGAAGTCGCCCCACGCGCAGCGCAACGGAATCTGCTTGTCGCCGGTGAACAGGAACTTCAGCGATTCGGCCACATCCAGCCCGGCCAGTTCCATGATCAGGTTGCCGACATGGCCGCGGCCGACGCCGACCGCCACGGTGCCATCTGAACTGCCGAGCATCGCCGCGATGGAGTTGCCCTGGCCGGTCAGTTTGACGTCGCCACTGATGCCGCCGGAGGCCTGCTCGGCCAGCTTGGCATCAGGGAACAGCTTGCCCAGCTGCACCTTGCGGATGGTGGCCTGCAACTGCGTGGAGATCGCCTGCTTGCGCGCATCCATGCGGATCGTGCTGCGGATGTCGCCGCCGGCCACGCCGAAGTTCAATGGCTCCAGGCGCAGCAAGCCGTCATTGAGCTTGAGGTGGGCATCCATGTCATCCAGTGGCAGCGTCGGCGAATTGATCCGCTGCGCCTTCCAGCGCACGTCGGCATCCATCGCGCGCAGCTTGGACAGATTGTAGGGGGTGTCCGGCAGCACCTTGGCACTGGCGGCCAGCGCGGCCGCCTTCGCCTTCTGCTCGGCGTTGGCCGATTCGCCGGCACCGGTCTTCGGCGGTGCGCCGATGAAGCCGGCCAGATCATCGAAGTCCAGGCGCTTGGACACCAGGTCCGCGGTCAGGAACGGCCGCTCACCACTGACATCGATCTGCGCGGTACCGCCCAGGTCGCTGTCACCCGCGGTACCGGTGAAATGCTCATAGCGCCACACCGCATTGTTGCGCTTCAGCCGGCCATTGAGCTTGTACGGTGGCGTGGACGGAATTGCCACGCCGATCAGCGGGAACAGATCCTGCATGTCCTGCCCGCTCAGCATCAGCTCCAGATCGAACACCCGCAGCTGGAAGGGATTGGTCAGCGTCCCGCTGGCGATCGCATGGGTACTCCCCGCGCGCCCGTCCAGATGGATGCGGAACGGATGCCCGGTGTTGGTCAGTTCCAGCGGCGACTCGGTATTGCCATCGAGCGAGAACGGATTGCCCTGCCAGTGCCCTTTGCCCTTGACCAGCAGCGGCGGACCACTGTCCCGATCGCGCGGCTTGCCGCTGTTGAGCGATACCAGCACATCCGTCCGACCTGCGGCATCCTGGAACTGCAGGCGCCCATCCTCGATCAGCAACCGCTGCAGCACCGGCGGGTCACCCTCACTGGGCCCGAGGAAATCCCAATTGCCCGGCTGATTCTTCCCCGGCGCCGTCTCCAGCAGCAGATCCGGGCGCGTCAGCCGGATCTCCGGAATCCGCACCTGCCCGCGCAGCAGCGGCCACACCCGCAGATCGATCTCCACCCGGTCCGCCGTCGCCATCTGCGGCTGCTTGGCCCACGTCGCATTCGCGAACGTCAGCCCATCGCCCCGCACCGTCGTCACCCGGCCCAGATCGACATCCAGATCCCCATTGATATGGAACTCCCGCCCGGTCTTGGCCTGCACCGCCCGTTCCACCGGCCCCTTGAACCAGTTCCAATCCCACAACGCGATCAGGATCAACAGTGCCGCAAACAGAAACACCAGGATCGCCAACCACCGCTGCCCCCGCTTGCCGGGACGACGCCAGCGCCAGCGGGAACGGGAAGATGCATCGGACGGAGCAGGGGAGGGGACAGTATTCACATCCCCATGGTTGCCCTTGCATCGTGCAGGCAACGCGAAGCATTGGTAAGCGTAGTGTCAGGGTGGCTGGAGGATTGCCTGCAACCACCCGGCGCATGGCTCGGACACTGCTGGATCAGACAGCCAATGCCGTTGACCTTTCCGTGCGCGCCAGCCAACCGTGAGCGGGGCGGTGCGGGTGGGTTGGCGGGACCATGAGCGCCATGGATGGCGCGACATGAGCCTCCATGGACGGATTCACGGCGTGTCCCGCCAACCCACCCGTGCCGACCCAGCCTGCCGCATGCCTGAAGTCCGAGCCGCCTTCGCTGTTGCTGTCGCTGTTGCTCTTGCTCTTGCCGCCGTCGTCGCCAATCCCCTTACCGGCAAGCAAACAACACTCAAAGAATCTGCGCCGTCACCGCAACGAAGTGACACACACTCCCGCCGATCACGAACAAATGCCAGATCGCATGCGAATACGGCACCGACTCCCGGTGATAGAACACCGTCCCCAACGTATAGAACACCCCGCCGGCCAACAGCCACCCCAGCGTCCACGCATCCAGCGAATTCCACATCGGCTTGATCGCCACCATCACCATCCAGCCCATCGCGATATAGATGATCGTCGACAACAGCTTGAAACGGCCGGTATAGAACAACTTGAACACCACCCCGAACAGCGCCAGCGCCCAGATCGCGGTGAACATTCCCCAGCCCCACGGCCCACGCAGACCGATCAGCGTGAACGGCGTATACGTCCCGGCGATCAACAGATAGATCGCACAGTGATCGAACACCTTCAGCCGGCCCTTCGCGACCGGATGCTGGATCGCGTGATACAGCGTCGAGGCCGTATACAACAGCAGCAGCGCCACCCCGAACACGATCGCACTGGCCAACTGCCAGCCGTCACCATAGATGGCAGCCAGGGTAATCAAGACCGCACTGGCGGCCAATGCAGCAACGGCGCCAAGCCCGTGGGTCAAGGCGCTGGCGATTTCTTCTCGAACGGAAACGACAGAGGTCATGGCGATGATGGGAGGTGCGGGGAGGGGGAGCCCGCTCCCCCCTATCATCGCCGCGATGGCGCGCGCGTGCACGCGCGGCCGTTCAGCCGACAGAGCAGCCGAGCGGTCAGCCGACCGACACGCTGTGCGCCGCTTCGCGCGTCGCTGCGAAGCGTACGTCGGGCGCACGTTCCTGCGCCAACTGCAGATTGACCCGGGTCGGTGCCAGATACACCAGCTGGCCGGCGGCATCGATGCTCAGGTTGCCCGCGTTCTTCTCGCGGAACTCTTCCAGCTTCTTCTCGTTGCTGCAGGTGACCCAACGCGCCGTGGTCACGCTGACCGGCTCGAAGGTGGCTTCCACACCGTACTCATCCTTCAGGCGGTAGGCGGCCACGTCGAACTGCAGTACACCCACCGCGCCCAGGATCAGGTCGTTGCTCATCAGCGGGCGGAAGAACTGCGTCGCGCCTTCTTCGGACAACTGCGCCAGGCCTTTCTGCAGCTGCTTGAGCTTGAGCGGATCGCGCAGGCGCGCGCGGCGGAACAGTTCCGGCGCGAAGTTCGGGATGCCGGTGAAGCTGACCGCTTCGCCCTCGGTGAAGGTGTCGCCGATGGAAATCGTGCCGTGGTTGTGGATGCCGATCACATCGCCCGGCCAAGCCTCGGCGGCGATTTCGCGGTCGCTGGCCATGAAGGTCAGCGCATTGGCCAGCTTCATTTCCTTCCCGGTACGTACATGGAAGGTCTTCATGCCGGCCATGAAACGGCCCGAGCAGACCCGCATGAACGCCACGCGGTCACGGTGCTGCGGGTCCATGTTGGCCTGGATCTTGAACACGAAGCCGGTCAGCTTGTTTTCCTGCGGTGCGATCTCGCGGCCGGTGGTCGCGCGCGGCTGCGGCGACGGTGCGTGCTCGACGAAGAAGTCCAGCAGCGGCTGCACGCCGAAGTTGTTCACGCCCGAGCCGAAGAACACCGGGGTCTGCTTGCCGGCCAGGTAGGCTTCCACGTCGAACGGATGGCTGGCGCCCTGCACCAGCTCCAGCTCGTCGCGCAGGTCGGCCAGCATGCGCTCGCCGATTTTCTCGGCCAGGCCCGGCGAATCGATCGACGGGAAGATGGTCGAATCCTGCCGGGTGAAGTTGCGGCCCTGCTCGTACAGGTGGACCTCACCGCTGATCAGATGGACCACGCCCTTCAGGCGCTGGCCCATGCCGATCGGCCAGGTGACCGGAGCGCACTGGATGCCGAGCACGCTTTCCACTTCATCCAGCAGATCGATGGGCTCCTTGCCCTCGCGATCGAGCTTGTTGATGAAGGTCATGATCGGCGTGTCGCGCAGCCGGCAGACTTCCATCAGCTTGATGGTGCGCTCTTCCACGCCCTTGGCCACGTCGATCACCATCAGCGCCGAGTCCACCGCGGTAAGCACGCGGTAGGTGTCCTCGCCGAAGTCGGCATGGCCGGGGGTGTCGAGCAGGTTGACGATCTTGCCCTCGTACGGGAACTGCATCACCGAGGAGGTGACCGAGATTCCGCGCTCCTTTTCCAGCGCCATCCAGTCGGAGGTCGCGTGGCGCGCGGCCTTGCGGCCCTTGACCGAGCCGGCCATCTGGATCGCACCGCCGAACAGCAGCAGCTTTTCGGTCAGCGTGGTCTTGCCGGCGTCAGGATGGGAAATGATGGCGAAGGTGCGGCGGCGCGCGGCTTCGGTAGCGACTTCGGACATGGCGTGACGCGCCCGCCCGGGGCGCTTTTCATAAGAGATAAGCCGCCCATTATAGCGGCCACTGGCAGCGGCGGGTCAGGGCAGGGCGGAAGCCCCTGCCTCCTCGGTCGTGCGGGCGAAGCGCAGCTCGCCCTGTGGGCTGACGATCCGCGCCGGGATCGAACGCAGCCGCATCCCGGCATTGACCTGGACCGCGAAGTGCAGATGCGGCGCCGCACTGTAGCCGGTGTTGCCCGACAGCCCGATGCGCTGCCCGGCGTGGACCTGCTCGCCCTCGCGGACCAGCGCGCCGTTGTACTGCAGATGCGCGTACACCGCCATGCTGCCGTCCTCGTGCAGCACCCGCACCAGATTGGCCCGGCCCAGATCGTGCTCACGATCCAGCCCATTGCCCTGGTACCCGGCCTGGACCTGCATGACGGTGCCTGCCCGCGCCGCCAGCACGGGCGTGCCCTCGGGCAGCGCGAAGTCGATGGCGTCGCGGTTTTCCGGATCGCGGTGACTGAAACGGCCCTGCGGTGCCTGACTGACCTGGATGCGGGCCCCATCGAACGGCAGTTGGTAGGCGACATCCCGTGCGCGTGCGGCGGGATCGCCGGGGACCGCCATGAGATCGAGCTGGATCGCCGTCATGCCGGGCGGCGGCTGCAGGCGGGTCACCACGATGCTGGCCGAACCGGCGATCACGGTCTGCAGCGGCAGTCCGGGCAGGACCGCCGCCCCCGCGGCCGGCCCCAGCGCGACCTGGACCGGCCCGGCCAGGCGGTTGTCGACGCGCGCCTGCCAATGGTCGCCAATCCCCTCCAGGCTCAGTACCGCCAGCGGCGGCGCGGCCGCGTCGACTGCCCGCTGGACGGCCGTGGCGGCCGTCGGTCGCTCGACCCGCCAGCCCTCGCGCCAGTTCGCACCCGGGGCGGCGGAGGCGTCCAGTACCGGGATCAACAACAGGGAAAGCACGGAAAGACGTAGGCAGCGCAAGGCATTGGCCGGCGGGGCAGGAGCCCGGAGTATGCGCGACGGAGGATCATCCGGAGTATATATCGCTTCATGCCGATGAAGGGATTGACATGGGCCGAAAGCGCTGGCATCGTGGCTCCACCATCGAGACCGGCAGAGGGACAGGCCCTTTGAAGCCGGGGCAGCCCGCAGACGCGAAAGCGACCTGCGTAGGTGCCAAATCCTGCGGAGACCGTTGGTGTCTTCCGAAAGATGGTTCGAACCGTGCACCGTGCGTGCGCTTCGAACGCGAGCTCCGCGAAAGCTCGATGGCCGTTTTCCTACTTTGGATGCCGCCATGAGTTTCGCCACCGCTGCCGCTGTCGCCACCGACTCTTTCGCCCCGCTCAGCGTCCCCGTCGACGCCGGGCTGAACGCCGTGCGCGGCGATATCGCGGCGGTGCTGTCGATGCGTCACGGTGGACCGCGGCCGGTGCGGCTGCGCTACGAAATCGTCGGCCGCGCCGATGCGCCGGTGGTGGTGCTGGCCGGTGGCATCTCCGCGCACCGCCACGTGGCCGCCAATGCCGAGTTTCCGGAAAAGGGCTGGGCTGAAGGCCTGGTGGCCGCGGGCCGCGCGCTGGATCCGGCATCGCTGCGCATCCTGGCGTTCGATTTCATGGGGGCCGATGGGGCGCTCGACCTGCCGATCGACACCGCCGACCAGGCCGACGCGCTGGCCCTGCTGCTGGACCATCTCGGCATCACCCGCCTGCAGTGCTTCGTCGGCTACTCCTACGGTGCACTGGTCGGCCAGCAGTTCGCGATCCGCCACCGCCAGCGCGTGCAGAAGCTGATCGCGGTGAGTGGCGCGCACCGGCCGCATCCGTATGCCGCGGCCTGGCGCGCGCTGCAGCGTCGCGCGGTCGCGCTCGGCCAGCTGCAATGCGCCGAAAGCCACGGGCTGTCACTGGCGCGCCAGTTCGCCATGCTCAGCTACCGCACGCCGGAAGAGTTCGGCGAGCGCTTCGATGCCGCGCCGGAAGTGGTCAATGGCCGCGTGCGCGTTGCCGCCGAAGATTATCTGGATGCCGCCGGTGCGCAGTACGTTGCCCGGACCCCGGTCGATGCCTACCTGCGCTTGTCCGAATCGATCGACCTGCACCGGGTCGACCCGGCGGCCATCCAGGTGCCGACCGTCGTGGTCGCCGTGGAAGGTGATCGCCTGGTACCGCTGGCCGACTGTGTCGGTCTGGTGGAAGGGCTGGGCCCGCGCGGCAGCCTGCGCGTGCTGCGCTCCCCGTATGGCCACGACGCCTTCCTGAAAGAAACCGATCGCATCGATGCGATCCTCGCCACCGCTTTTCGATCCCCCGGAGAAACCGCATGAGCCGTTCCGCTGGTACCGAGCCGTCCTGTAGCCGTGTCACCGCCGCCGTGCGTGCCGGCATCGACCGTGACACCGCCCACGGCGCGGTGACCCCGCCGATCGTGCTGTCCTCCAACTTCAGCTTCGATGGCTTCGGCAACAAGCGCCAGTACGACTACACGCGCAGCGGCAACCCGACCCGCGACCTGCTCGGTGAAGCGCTGGCAGAACTGGAAGGCGGCGCGGGTGGGGTGATCACCTCCACCGGCATGGGGGCGATCAACCTGGTGCTCAATGCGCTGCTGCAATCCGGCGATACCCTGGTGGTACCGCACGATGCCTACGGCGGCAGCTGGCGCCTGTTCAACGCACTGGCCAGGAAGGGTCACTTCGGCCTGATCACCGCCGACCTCACCGATCCGCGCTCGCTCGCCGACGCGCTGGCGCAGTCGCCGACCCTGGTGCTGATCGAAACCCCGTCCAACCCGTTGCTGCGCATCACCGACCTGCGCTTCGTCATCGACGCCGCGCACAAGGCCGGGGCCAAGGTGGTCGTCGACAACACCTTCCTGTCGCCGGCGCTGCAGCAGCCGATCAGCTTCGGTGCCGACGTGGTGCTGCACTCGACCACCAAGTACATCAACGGCCACAGCGATGTGGTCGGCGGGGCGGTGATCGCACGCGACCCTGCGCTGCACGAGCAGCTGGTGTGGTGGGCCAACGCACTGGGCTTGACCGGCTCGCCGTTCGACGCCTTCCTGACCCTGCGCGGGCTGCGCACGCTCGGTGCACGCCTGCGCGCGCACCAGGAGAACACGGCGGCGGTGGTCGAGCTGCTCGCCGCCAGTGATGCGGTGGCCAGTGTGTACTACCCCGGCCTGGCCGATCATCCTGGCCATGCCATTGCCGCGCGCCAGCAGAGTGGCTTCGGCGCGATGCTGTCCTTCGAGCTGGCCTCGTGCCCGGGCGATGATCCGCACGCGGCGGTGCGCGCCTTCGTCGATGGCCTGCGCTGTTTCACCCTGGCCGAATCGCTGGGCGGCGTGGAGAGCCTGGTCGCGCACCCGGCAACCATGACCCATGCGGCGATGACCCCGGAAGCGCGTGCGCATGCCGGCATCAGCGAAGGCCTGCTGCGTCTGTCGGTCGGCATCGAATCACCGGAAGATCTGGTGGCCGATCTGCAGGCCGGGCTGGAACGTGCCCAGGTGGTGATCGATCAGCACCATGACGTGCAGCGCCGTAAACAGGTGGATGCATGAGCGCGGTGCTGAACCTGCCGCTGGTTGCCAACCGAAAGCTCGCCCTGCTTGGCACCGGCACGGTCGGCACCGCCTTCGTGCAGCGGTATGCCTCGCTGCAGGATCGCGGCGTCACCCTGCCGTCGTTTTCCTGGCTGGCCAACTCGCGTACGGCGCGTGCCTGCGAACAGGCCCCCGCGCACGAACTTGCCCAGGCCAACCTGGCCGCGCGCGGTGCGGTGGCGCTGCAGCCCTGGGCGGAAGCCGAAGGCCTGCAGCGCGGGGATGTGGTGGTCGATGCGACCGCCAGCGACGAGGTCGCCAATTGGCACGAGCAGTGGCTGGCGCGTGGCGTGCACGTGGTGACCGCCAACAAGCTTGGCCAGGGGGCGCAGCTGGCCCGCGCACAGGCCATCGCCGACAGCGGCCAGCAGGGCGACGCCCGCTATGGTGACAGTGCGACGGTGGGCGCGGGCCTGCCGCTGCTGAGCAGCCTGCGCGCACTGGTCGCCGGTGGCGACCGCATCCATCGCGTGGAAGGCGTGCTGTCCGGGTCGCTGGCGTGGCTGTTCCATCACTACGATGGCCAGCGTCCGTTTTCCGCGTGGGTGCGTGAGGCGGCTGACGCCGGTTATACCGAGCCGGATCCGCGCGTGGATCTCTCCGGCGAAGATGTCCGTCGCAAGCTGCTGATCCTGGCGCGTGCCAGCGGCATCGCGTTGCGTGCCGAGCACGTGCAGGTGGACTCGCTGGTGCCGGATGCGCTCGCCGTGCTGTCGCCGGCGGATGCATTGGCCCGGTTGTTACTGCTGGATGCGCCACTGCAGCACTGCTGGCAGCAGGCCAACGAGCAGGGTGGGTGCCTGCGCTTCGTCGGTGGTTTCGATCACGAGGGGGCGTCGGTCGGGCTGCGCGTGCTGCCGCGCAACCATCCCCTGGCGGGCGGTGCACAGACCGACAACCGGGTGGCGATCCACAGCGATCGTTATCACGCGCAGCCGCTGTTGATCCAGGGGCCTGGCGCCGGGGCGGAAGTCACCGCCGCGGCATTGCTGGACGACGTGCTGGCGATCGTGCGGCGCTGATCGCGCCATCCCACCCAGGCGCACGGCAGCGCCGGTGTGGGCTGGCTGCCTCGGCGCCGATCGCCGAGGTCGCCGCTGCCGCGCATGGCGTGGCGCGACCGCGCGGTTGGCTCAGTCGTGTCGTGACAGAGCCTGCAACAAGGCCGCATTGAACCGGGCCGGGTCCTGCACCTGCGGCGAGTGGCCCAGATCCTCGAAGCTCACCAGCACGGCGCCGGGAATCGCGGCGGCCGCTGCTTTGCCCAGCGCGGGGTAGTTGCCCAGCGTCGCTTTCAGGGCCGGCGGTGCCAGGTCACGGCCGATCGCGGTGCGGTCGGTCTGGCCGATGAACAAGGTGGTCGGCACCGTCAGCTTGGGCAGCTCGTAGACCACCGGCTGGTTGAACACCATGTCCGAGGTCAGCGCCTGGCTCCACGCCACCGCCTGTTTGCCGGGACCGTCGTACATGCGCGACTGCATGCGCACCCACTGCTCGTACTCGGGCTTCCACTGGCCGTTGTAATAGACGTCGAGCTGGTACTTCCTGATGCTGTCGAAGCTGGTCTTCAGCTCGCCCGCATACCAGGCATCGATACTGCGCCAGGGCACGCCCTTGGCCTTCCAGTCTTCCAGTCCGATCGGATTGACCAGCGACAGGCTGAGCAAGCGCTGGGGATACATCAACGCGAAGCGTGCCGCCAACATGCCGCCCATCGAATGGCCGACGATGTGCAGCTTGCCCTCGCCGTAGCCCAGATGCTCCAGCAGCGCTTCGGTATTGGTGGCCAACTGGCCGAACGAGTACTGGTAGCGTTCGGGCTTGCTCGATTTGCAGAAGCCGATCTGGTCCGGCGCGATCACCCGGTAGCTGGCCGCGCTCAATGCCGCGATGGTGTCCTTCCAGGTAGCCGCGCAGAAGTTCTTGCCGTGCAGCAGCACGACGGTCCCGGCGAAGCCTTTGCCAGCGGCGGGCACGTCGATATAGGCCATTTCCAGCGGCTGGCGCTGGGACTCGAACCGGAAGGTCTTGACCGGATAGGGATAGTCGAAGCCTTCCAGCCGCGGGCCGTAGGTGTCGGCGGCGAGGCTGGTCAGTGGCAGGCAGGCCAGCAGGGCGGCGGCCAGGATGCGCATGGCGGTCTCCGGAACGGGGGAGCCCTGATTGTACCGGAGCGACCGTGCAGGCGTACCGGTGATGCGTCCGGGAGCAGCCGACCAACGGTCGGCTCTACCGCCGGGGGCGGTCGATCAGCACTCGATGACGTTGACCGCCAGCCCGCCGCGGCTGGTTTCCTTGTACTTGTCCTGCATGTCGCGGCCGGTGTCGCGCATGGTCTTGATGACCTTGTCCAGCGAAACCTTGTGCTTGCCATCGCCGCGCATGGCCATCCGCGAGGCGTTGATGGCCTTGACCGCGCCCATCGCATTGCGCTCGATGCACGGGATCTGGACCAGGCCACCGATCGGGTCGCAGGTCAGGCCGAGGTTGTGTTCCATGCCGATTTCCGCGGCGTTCTCGATCTGGCTCGGGTTGCCACCCAGCGCCGCGACCAGGCCGCCGGCGGCCATCGAGCAGGCCACGCCCACTTCACCCTGGCAGCCGACTTCGGCGCCGGAAATCGACGCGTTTTCCTTGTACAGGATGCCGATCGCGGCCGAGGTCAGCAGGAAATCGAACACGCGCTGTTCGTTGGCACCGGGGCAGAACCGATCGAAGTAATGCAGCACGGCCGGCAGCACACCGGCGGCGCCGTTGGTCGGGGCGGTGACCACGCGGCCACCGGCGGCATTTTCTTCGTTGACGGCCAGCGCGTACAGATTGACCCAGTCCAGCGTGGTCAGCGGGTCGCGCATCGCCGCTTCCGGCTTGGACGACAGCTCGCGGTACAGGGCCGGTGCACGGCGCGAGACATGCAGGCCGCCGGGCAGGGTGCCTTCCTGGCGGATGCCACGCTCCACGCAGGCCTGCATCGCGCTCCAGATCTCGCGCAGGTTGTCGCGGATCTCTTCTTCGGTACGCCAGCACTTCTCGTTCTCGAACATCAGCTGGGCGATGCTCAGCCCACTGCGCGCGGTCTGCGCGAGCAGCTCGTCGCCGCTCTTGAACGGGTAGGGCAGCGGGGTTTCATCGGGCACGATGCGGTCATCGGCCGCGTCATCCTGGTTGACCACGAAGCCACCGCCGACCGAGTAGTAATCGCGCGTGGCGATCACCTGCTCATCGGCGCCATACGCGGTGAAGCGCATGCCGTTGGTGTGGTACGGCAGTTTCTGGCGCTTGTTCAGGCCCAGGTCGCGCTTCTCGTCGAAGGCGATTTCGTGCTGGCCCATCAGGCGGATGCGCTTGCTGCTGCGGATGCGCTCGAGGGTCTCGGGGATGATGTCCGGATCGATCAGGTTCGGGCGCTGGCCCTCCAGCCCGAGCAGCACGGCCTTGTCGGTGCCATGGCCGCGGCCGGTCAGGGCCAGCGAACCGTAGACGTCGGCGCGGATGCGCACTACGTCCTGCAGGTGGCCCGGATCGAGCAGCCAGCGGTGCACGAAACGTTCGGCAGCCTTCATCGGTCCCACGGTGTGCGAAGAACTCGGGCCAATGCCGATCTTGAAAACGTCGAACGTGCTGACAGCCATGATTGCCAAACTGCGGGTATCGGATGGAGCGCTATTCTATGCGCTTCGTGCCGCCGGCTCTGGCTGCGGCGCAACATTTTCCAAGGCGGGTGGGCCGGTGTTTACCTTGTACCAGCGTGATGACTGCCATTTGTGTGACCAGGCCCTGGCGGTACTGGCCCAGGCCCGGGTGGCCGATCTGGACAGTGTGTTCATCGATGACGACGCCGCGCTGGAGGCCCGCTACGGGCTGCGGGTGCCGGTGCTGCGCGATGCGCAGGGCCGGGAACTGGACTGGCCGTTCGATGTGGCGGCGGTAGACGCCTGGCGCCGGTAGAGCCGGCCGTTGGTCGGCTGCCCGGACGTCTTCATCGCCAGGGCAGCCGCCCATATCGCCAGGGCAGCCGAGCAGATCGCCAGGGCAGCCGAGCAGATCGCTACGGCAGCCGACCAAGTTGCCAGGGCAGCCGACCAAGTTGCCAGGGCAGCCGACCAACGGTCGGCTCTACCGGGGCGAGTCGGCCGGCACCCGGCCAGGTCGGATTACTTCGCTTTCAGCACGACCTTCGTGCTGATCGCGGTCTCGTTCGGGATGGTCTTGGTGTCGGCCCAATCGCCGCCGCCCACGCCGAAGTCCAGACGCTTCACCGTCGCCTTGCCGGCCAGCACCGGCTGCGCGCCCGGCGTCCAGGTGAAGGTCAGGGTGACCGGCTTGCTCACGCCACGCAGCTCCAGGGTACCGTCGGCGGCGTACTGGTTGTTGCCGAGCGAGCGGAACTTGGTGGCGCTGTACTTGGCCTGGGCGAACTTGCCCACGTTGAAGAAGTCCGCGCCCTGCAGGGTCGAATCGCGGTCGCTGTTGCCGCTCTTGGCACTGGCCAGCGGAATGGTCACTTCCAGCTTGGCGTCGTCCAGCTTGGCCGGATCGAAGCTGATCCTGGTATCGAAACCCGGGAAGGTGCCGGTGAACACTTCACCGTCGTACTTGGTGGCAAAGGCCAGCACCGAGCCGGGGGCCTGCACGTAGTCGGCGGCCAGTACCGGGGCGGTGGCCAGCAGGCCGGCCAGGGCGGCGGCGACCGCCGCGGGTGAGGTGAGTTTGATGTTCATGGTCAATCCTTCTGGGGGGAGGCAAGCCAGCGCTGCGGGAGCATGCGCGCAAGCGTGGCATCGCGTTGGTAAAAATGGTGGTAAAGCGCCGCGCCGGCATGGGCCACGACCACGGCGATCAGCAGCCAGAAGCCCCACTCATGGATGGCGTGCGAGATCTGGGTGACACGCTCATCCGGCGCGCTCAGCTTGGGCACATCGACCAGGCCGAACCAGCGGAACGGGCGCAGGCCGCTGGCCGAGTCGTACAGCCAGCCGGACAGCGGAATGGCGAACATCAGCACGTACAGCAGCCAATGCGTGGCCGAGGCGATGCGTTCCTGCCAGGTGGGCGTCCCCGGTACCGGCTGCGGCGCGCCGGCGTACAGCCGCCACAGCAGCCGGGTCACCACCAGGGCGAGCACGGTGATGCCGATCGATTTGTGCATGGTGTAGACCCAGAAATACTTCGGGGTCTTGGGCAGTTCGCCCATGGTCAGCCCGACGATGCCCAGGGCGAGGATCAGCACGGCGATCAGCCAGTGCAGGGTCTGGCTGACACCGCCCCAGCGGGTCGGAGTGTTCTTGGCGGTCATGGCGTGGTCTCCTGGACCGGCTGTGGGGTATCTGAGTCGATCGGCATGGCCGGAGTTCCCGGCACATCGGCAGGTTCATCGGCGTTGCGATCGCGCACCGCCTCCGCTTCGATCCGCAACTGCACCTCATCGCCGATCATCGAGGCCCAGCCATACACGCCGAAGGCGCTGCGGCTGAGCGTGGCGGTGGCCGAGAAGCCGGCGGTGCGGCGGAACGGCGGCAGTGGATGGCGCTTGAGCGCGTTGAGGGTGACCGCCAGGGTGACCTCGCGGGTCACGCCGCGTACGGTGAGCTGACCGATGACATTGGCGTGGGTCGGATCGATCGGCTCGACCCGGGTCGAGACGAAGCGCGCCTCGGGGAAGCGCTCGCCGTCGAGCAGGTTGCGCGCCAGCGTGGCCTTGTTCCATTTGTCGTCGCCCAGGTCCAGGCGTTGGATCGGCACGCGTACCTCCAGCCGCGCGGAGCGCCAGTCGTCCGGGTCGAACACCAGCACGCCGTCGCTGCCGGACACGGTGCCCAGGGCATGCGAGAAGCCGGCATGCTGCACCGCGAACAGCACCCGGGTGTGCACCGGATCGAGCCGATAGCTGTCGGGAGCGGCGATGGCGAGCAGCGGGGTGGCCGCCAGCAGCAGGGAAAGGGTCAGGCGCTTGAGCAAGGCGCTGGCTCCATAAGGGTCTGGGGCGATCATACGCACAGCCGTGTCATGGGATGCAGCGTCATGGCTGCAACAGATCGTGGTGCCCCCGACAACAGCACCACGCGCCTGTGCCGTCTTCCGCGGACACGTCGGGAACAGCCCGTTCCATCCACGGCCGCCCGCCCAGAATGCGGACACCGTCCTGATCGCTGTGTGACAATCCGCACCAACAGGGAGACCGGATCGATGAGCACGCGCCGCTGGGGTGCAGGCATCGTGCTGTTGGGGCTGTGGTTGTGCGCAGTGCCGTCAGTGTTGGAAGCCGCAGGAACATCGGCGGAAACGCCACGCTTGCGCCGCCTGGGCGCGGCCGAGGGCATGCCTTCGCGCATGGTGCTGGCGCTGGCCCAGGATCGCCAGGGGTATATCTGGGCCGGTACCGATGATGGCCTGGCCCGCGTGGATGGTGTCGGCCTGCGGGTCTGGCGCAATGATCCGGCCGACCCCGGCTCGCTGCCCGGCAACGAGGTGGAAACGCTGTTGATCGATCCGCTGGACCGGGTCTGGGTCGGCAGCAATGGCGTTGGCCTGAGCATGCTCGGTCCGGACCGCACCGCGTTCACCCGTTTTCCCGCCTTGAGCGAGGCCTGCGAAGGCCAGTTCTGGTCGCTGGCCTATGCCTCGCAGTCGCTGTGGATCGGCACCAACCAGCATGGCGTATGCCGGCGCAGCGAGGACGGCACGCTGGTCAAATACCAGGCCGACCCGGACGATCCGCGCAGCCTGCCCGACAACACCATCTACAGCCTGTTGTCCGATCCGCAGGGACGGGTGTGGGTGGGCACCTCCAACGGCGTTGCCCGCTGGGACGGCGACGGCTTCACCCGTATCGCGCCGGCACTGCTCGGCGGCAAGAGCGTGTTCCGCTTGACCCGTGAGCCCGATGGCACGGTCTGGGCAGGCACCGAAGGCGGGCTGTTCCAGATCGGGGCCGACGATCAGGCCCGCCCGGCGCCGTGGACGCTCAGTGCCGACGTGCGCGCGGCCACGGTCATCCATGATCGCAATGGCGGCTACTGGCTGGGCACCGCCGATGGTCTGTATCGCGGCGATGCGGCCACCGCGCGGCTGCTTGCCGGCGACGCCGGCAGTGGGTTCCTGACCGCGCGCAGCGGCGTGCTGGACATGCTGCAGGACCATGAAGGTGGCCTGTGGGTGGCGATGCTGACCCAGGGTCTGGCCTATCTGCCACCGGACTGGAAGCGCTTCTCCAGCTGGTACCAGCTCGACGGTAAACCGCTGGACAGCGTCTATCTGCTGGGGGCTGCGGCCGCCGGCGATGCGTTCTACATCTCCGGCGCGCACGGGCTTTACCGTCTGGATGCGCACGGCCAACTGCGGCAGCTCGCCGATGACACGCAGATCGGTGTCGGTGCGGCCTGGTCGCTGCTACCGCGCGAGGATGGCGCGGTATGGATCGGCCGTGCCGGGCGATTGAGCCTGTACCAGCCTGCGACCGGCAAGCTGCGCGAATGGAAGATCGGCGGTGGCGCCGATGTGCGCCAGCGCATCGACCTGATCCGTCAGGCGCCCAATGGCGAGCTATGGCTGTCGATCATGAACTTCGGCATCCAGCGCCGCGATGCGCAGGGCAACGTGCTCGATACGATCCGCAACGATCAGCACCGTGGGCTGGCCGAGGACCCGGTCGAACAGATGGGGTTCGATCCGCGCGGGCAGCTGTGGGTGATGGGCGGCGCCATGGGCCTGCGGCGTTGGCGCAACGGACGCTTCGAACAGGTACCGGGAATCTCGCGTGGCAGCATCTACGATGCGGCATGGATTGGTCCGGACGAACTTTGGCTGGCTCGCCAGGGGGCGCTGGAACGGTATCGCTGGGACGGCCTGAGCATGAGCCTGCGCGAACGCGTCGGCGCCGCGCAGGGGCTGCCTGCAGTGTCGATGGGCGGGCTGGCGCTCGGCAAGCACGGGCAGGTGTGGGCCACTACGCCGCGTGGCCTGATCTGCTGGCACGCTACCGAGCGCCGCTTGCGCCTGTACGGCGAACGCGATGGCCTGCCGGACGTGGAGTTCAGCAACCGCCCACCGGTGCAGGCGCGCAACGGACGGGTCCTGGCAGTGACTGCGACCGGGCTGGTCGGCTTCGACCCGGATGCGGCGGACATGGTGCTGCCGCCGTCGCAACTGGTGATCGACAGCGTGCAGGTCCGCCGCGACGATGCCGAGGGCCAGCAGATGTTGCCGCCGCAGGCACCGATCGTGCTGGGGCCGCAGGACCGCGACCTGATCGTGTCCGCACGCCTGCTCTCGTTCGCCAATCCGCACGGCAACCGCTACCGCTACCGGGTCTCGGGCTATGACCAGAACTGGGTGATGCAGGCTGCCGATGGCGAGCGCCTGCTCTCGCGGCTGCCGTCCGGGAGTTACCGCATCGAAGTGCAGGCGGCGACCCCGCAGGGCGCGTGGACGCCGCCCAGCACCTTGGAGCTGGACGTGCGCCCGCCGTGGTGGCGCAGCGGCTGGGCGATCGTAGGCTACGTGCTGCTCGGCCTGATCGGCATCGCCGCGTTGGCCTACGTCGCGCGTGCGCGCCTGCGTCGTCGCCAACAGTGGCAGTTGACGGTGCACAAGCAGCAGCTGGCCGAGCAGGCCTCGCAGGCCAAGAGCCGGTTCCTGGCCACGCTGGGGCATGAAGTCCGCACCCCGATGACCGGCGTACTGGGCATGAGCGAACTGTTGCTCTCCACCGAGCTGGACGATGTGCAGCGCGGGTATGCCGGTTCGATCCAGCATGCGGGCAAGCACCTGCTGCGGCTGGTCAACGACGCGCTGGATCTGGCCCGGATCGAGGCGGGGCGGCTCGAACTGGATCTGCGGCCGTTCGATCTGATGTCGTTGCTGGACCAGGTCGAGGCGTTGATGGAGCCGATGGCCCATCACCGCGGCCTGGCGTTCGAGCGCAGCTTCAACCTGCCCGGGCCGGTACAGGTCAGTGGTGACGAAATGCGCGTACGCCAGATCCTGATGAACCTGCTCGGCAACGCGATCAAGTTCACCGAGCACGGGCACGTCGGTCTCGGTGTCGAGTTGGACAAGGACGGTCGCGCGATCGTTTTCGAGGTCTCCGATACGGGGCCCGGCATCAACCAGGACCAGCAGGAGCGCCTGTTCCATCGCTTCGAACAGGCTGATGGCCCGCGGACCGCGTCGCGCTATGGCGGCAGCGGCCTGGGCCTGGCGATCTGCCAGGAACTGGCCTTGGCGATGGGGGGGCGGATCCAGATCGACAGCCGATTGGGGGATGGCGCCCGCTTCACCGTATCGCTGCCGCTGCCGTGGACCGTGCAGCCGGTCGGCACGCTGCGCGATCCGGGTCAGGAACTGCGCACGCAGTTGCCACCGCTGCGCATCCTGCTGGTGGAAGACGACGCCACCGTCGCCGACGTCATCGTCGGCCTGCTGCGCTCGCGTGGGCACGAGGTAGTGCATGTGCTGCATGGATTGGCCGCGCTGTCCGAAGTGGCGGCGGGCCATTTCGATGTGGGCCTGCTGGACCTCGACCTGCCCGCGCTGGATGGCATCGCGATCGCGGGGCAGCTGCGCGCCATGGGTTATGAGTTGCCCTTGATCGCGGTGACCGCGCGCTCGGATGCCTACGCCGAGCAGCAGGTGCTGGCGGCCGGGTTCAACGGCTTCCTGCGCAAACCGGTGACCGGCGACATGCTGGTGGACGCCATCGTGCAGGCGCGCGCGGGCAAATCATCCCGCGCCTGAAACGACCCGCGTGCCGCTGCGATTGCCGCGGCGTCTCGTACGCTCTGACTTGATCTGAAATTTCATTGATCAGGGTGTGATGTCGTCCGGGCCTGATCGCCCCCGCGCGCGTGGCTTCGACCTACCGTGCAGTCCAGGCAGCGGAGGACGGTCGGGGTAGGCGTGGCTGGCAATCAATCCGCGGGAATGCGCAGGCGCCGGGCAGCGGTCATGCTGAGCATCGTGCTGTGGCTGCCGATGGCGGCCGCGGCGGGCCCCCTGGTCACCTTGCCGTGGCCGCGGCCACTGGGCCCCGCGGATGCGTTGACGACCGTGGCGTTCCGCGCGGTCGTCGAAGACCGCGGAGGCTGCCTGTGGTTCGCCAGCGACGATGGACTGTTTCGGTTCGATGGTCATCGCTTCCGTGCGTGGCAACGGGAAGAAGGGCTGCCGGAGATGGACCTGCGCGCCCTCCACGTCGATGCCCACGATCGGCTCTGGATCGCGACCGCCTCGCAGGGACTGGCGATGCTCCCTGCTGATCGCAGTGGGATCCACGAGGTGCCGGGCAGTGGGGCGGTGAGGCTGCCACGCAGCGGCATCGTGCAGATCACCAGCACGTCCGATGGCGTGGTGTGGGTGGGGACGCTCGAGGACGGTCTGTTCGCCCGGCGACCCGACGGCCGCTGGCAGGTCATCCGGCTGCAGCAGCGGGGCAGCGACGTGCGTCAGGTGAATGCCCTGGCCACCGACCACGGCGGTCGGCTCTGGGTCGGCACACCCGGGGGAGCACTGCGACGCGAGGGCGACCGCTTCATCGAGCTATCGCTGCCGTCCGATGAACGTGGCGGTGTTCATTCGCTCTGGCCCGATCCGGAGGGGGGTGTGTGGGCAAGGACACCGGGCGGCGTCCATCGCTGGAACAGTGAAGGCGTGCTGCTGCCGATGTCACCACGCCAGGACATGCCGGTGCTGCGCAGCACGCACGGCGAGATGTGGAGCGCCGGGCCCACCGGCCTGTTTCGGCATCGGGACGGGCAGGTTCCGCAGCCGGTGCCGTTGCGCGGCCACGACGGTGCGACGCTCACGTCCGCTGCGATCCGGCATGCTCTGGAAGACCGCAACGGTGGCATGTGGTGGATCGGCCAGCGCCAGGGCCTGTGGCACCTGCCGGCACGCTGGCGTCAGTTCACGCTGCTGCGCACCGCCCGCGATGGGGGGCCGGGACTGGCGGGCGACCATGTGCTGGCGCTGGCGCCCTCGCGGGACCAGCGGCTGTGGGTCGCCGATGACAGTGGGCGCGTGCAGCGCGTGGACCTGGGGACCGGGCGCAGCGATATCGGCTTCGATTACCGCCCCGAACACCTGCGCAGCGACGCAGTCGGCGTCGCCGAGGATCGCCGGGGGCAGCTGTGGGTGGCCCGCGGCAACACGTTGTCGCGTTACCTGCCCGGCACCGGCCGGCAGCGCCACTGGCTGCTGGGCGGGGACACCGGCACGGGGCCGATCGACCTGCAGGCCTGCCGCGATGGTTCGCTGTGGCTGGCACGTGCGGGCCGCATCCAACGACGCGATGCCGACGGTGTACTGCAGCTGTCGGCCACCCCGCACACGCTCGGCCTGGTGCCGCCGACACACGGTCCGCAGGTGCTGTGCACCGACGATGGCCTGGTGTGGGCAACGGACCGCGACGGCATCAAGCGCTGGTTGCCGGCACAGGAGCGCTTTGCGTCCGTCGACGGTGCGCCGCGCGGGGAAGTGGGTGCGATCGCGCGCGGCCAGGACGGCCATTACTGGATCAGCAGCGCGGGGATGCTCGGCCGCTATCGATGGGACGGGCAGCAGCTGCGCAGGACGCACGGTTTCGGCGCCGCGCAGGGCTATCCACAAGTACTTGCGCGTGCATTGCTGGTCGATGCGCACGGCATCGCCTGGGCAGGCGACCCGCGCGGCCTGATCCGTGTCAATCCGCACGGCGGCGGCGTCCACCGGTTTGCCGGTGACGATGGCCTGCCGGCACACGAGGTGTTGCCGCGCCTGCTGGTACGCACCGATGGAGACCATGCGGTCGCTGCGACGCGCGAGGGCGGCCTGTTGCTGTTCGATCCCGCGCAGGTACTGCCTGCCGCACCGGCCCAGGGTCTGGTGATCCATGCGATCACCGTGCGCCGCGGCGGCGCACGGATCAGCTTGCCGGTGAGTACTGGACCGGTGCTGCTTTCGCACGCTGACCGGCATATCCGCGTCGCTGCAGGACCGCCCGGTGGTGGACCTGCCTCCATGGCGTACCGTTTCCGGCTGCAGGGCCACGATGCGGAATGGCAGGACGGCGGCGCCGTTGGTCGGCACGTGCTCCAGCGTGTTCCAGCGGGGCTGCAGACGCTGGAGGTACAAGCCCGCCTGGAAGAGGGGGACTGGTCACCGAGCCACCGCGTGGCATTGCAGGTGGCGCCGGCCTGGTGGCAGACGCCGCCGGCACGATGGAGCGCTGTGGCGGCCGCGATCGGTGCGGTCTGGCTGGGCGGGGCCGGGTACCAGGCCTGGCGCGGGCGGCAGTGGCGCTGGCGCTGGTTGTGGGCGCGGTATCAGCACGCCGAACGCGCGTCCCTGCAGCGCACCCGCTTGCTTACCACGCTGGGCGCGCGCATCCGGGTGCCGATGACGGCGGTGCTGGGTTGGAGCGAACTGCTGCTGCGCATGCCGCTGGCACCCGAGCAGCGCGCCCGCGTCGACTGCCTGCACTACGCCGGGCAACACCTGTTGCGATTGGCCGATGACGCCCTGGACATGGCCTGCATCGAAGCGGGGCGATTGCAGCTGCAGCCGGCACCGTTCGCGCTGCAGCAGCTGGTCGACGACCTGCATGCGCTGCTGCTGCCGGTGGCGCAGGCCAGATCGCTGGTACTGGAGTGCCACAGCACCCTGCCGGCGTCGGCTGTTTTTCTCGGCGACGCACCACGCATGCGGCAGATCCTGCTCAATCTGTTGGGCAATGCATTGAAATTCACCGCATGCGGCAGTGTCCGGCTCGAGGCGCAGCCGGGAAACACCGGCGAGGGCTTGCTGCTGCGTGTGCGCGATACCGGGCCCGGCATGACTGCCGCGCAATGCGAGCGCCTGTTCCAGCGTTTCGAGCAGGCCGAGGGGATGCAGACCGCCGCACGTTACGGTGGCAGCGGCCTCGGGTTGTCCATCTCACGCGAGCTGGCCCTGGCCATGGGCGGGGACATCACGGTGACCAGCCGTCCCGGCGAGGGCGCCTGTTTCCAGGTACAGCTGCCGCTGCCACGCGTCCTGACGACGGGAACGGCGCCGCGGCGTGCGCGCGAGGAGCCCTGCGCAGGCGGATCGCTGCGCGTGCTGGTGGTGTGCCCGGTCGCAACCGTGGCACAGCTGGTGCAGGCCATGCTCGCCTCGCTGGGGCATCGGGCGCTGCTGGTGCCGGCGCTCGATGGCATGCCAGGGACCGCGGGCGATGGCGCGTGCTGGGATGTCATCGTGGTCGACCCGGCGTTGTGGATCGACGGCGAGCGGGCGGGTGCGCGCGTGGCGCGCTGTTGGCCGGGCATTCCGCGGGTGGCACTGAGTGCGTGTGCGGATGCCCGGGCCCAACGCGAGGCGACGGCCGCCGGCTTCAACGTCTTCCTGCGATTGCCGTTGAACCGGGCGGCGCTGGCCGACGGCCTGGACCGATGCCGGCGTCACGTGTGAGCGACACACTGGGCAGGCGCTGCCTGTGCGTGCTGTTGTACTGGCTGCTGCCGGTGTTTCCGGTCCTGGCCCTGTCGACGCCCGTGGTACGGCTGACCACCGCGGACGGACTGCCCTCCAACGTGGTCCATGCGATCGTGGAGGACCGGCAGGGCTATCTCTGGTTCGCCACCGGCGACGGCCTGGCGCGTTACGACGGCACTGGTTTCCGGCTGTGGCGGATGGAGCATGGTCTGGCCGACAACACGGTGCGCAGCTTGGCGCTGGATGCGCGCGACCAGCTCTGGATCGGTACCGGCAATGGCGTGCTGCAGCGTCTGTCGGCCGATCGCCAGCAATTCGCCCGGGGGTACCGGCCGCCCGCCACCACTGCGGGGGCCAGCCCGGTGCTCGCGATCCAGCCCATGGACGATGGCAGCGTCTGGTTCGGCACCCGCGACGCGGGACTGTTCCGGCTTGGACGTGATCGCCGCCTGCGCCAGTATCTGCCGTCCGCCGGGCGTGATGGGCTGCCGTCGGCGCAGGTGGAACAGCTTGCGGCCGATTCCCACGGCGGCGTGTGGATCGGCACTGCCGCGGGTCTGGCACGGTGGCATGACGATCGGTTCCAGAGCCCGGCGGTGCTGGGCGCCTCGGTGCTGCCCGTCGTTGCGCTCGGTCTGGATGCGCAGGGACGGTTGCGGTCGAGTACCGCCGAGCGTGCCGAGCTGCGGCGGTTGCCGACATGGCTGCCCGATCCCGGCCACCACAGGGCGGCACGCTGGCTCGGCCCCGGCCGCGCGGGTGGCAGCTGGTTCGCCGCAGGCGCGCAGCTTTGGTGGGAGGATCCGCACGGACACGAACGCTACGCGGTCATGTTGCCCCCGGTGCTTGGGCATGGTCCGCCACGCATCGAACGGGTGATCGAAGACCGGCAAGGGCGGGTCTGGCTGCTGGACAGCGATCAGGCGGTCTGGCGGTTGGGAGCCCACTGGCGGCACCTCACGCATTTCGCTGCGCCGGGCGTCGTCTCCGCTGCGCCGGGCGCGTTGGCCGCTGCGGCCGACGGGCAGGCGTGGTGGGCACGTGGCGGCACACTGAGCCGGGTCTCACCGCTGCACGGATTCCATGGACCGCGGTGGACCTATGCGCAGGACCCGACCCGCACCGACCGGCACGCGGTGGTTGAAGATCCCCAGGGTGTGGTGTGGGCCTTCGCAGCGCCCTGGTTGACCCGGATCGATCCGGCGCGGGAACGGCAGCAGCGCTGGCAGGTCGGGGAGGCCGGGGCCGGTCGGCAGGGAATGCCAGCGCCGGCCGCACTGCTGGCCTGCGATGAGCGGCTGTGGCTCGCAGGCAATGGCTGGGTGGAACAGCGCGCTGGCGACGGCAGTGTCCTGGGCAGGGGCACGTTTGACGCGGTCGGGCTGCGCCCCGGCGGCGCTGCGATCACCCTTCACTGCGACGCGGCCGGGCAGGTATGGCTGGGCGACCGCGACGGCCTCAAGCAGTGGCGCGCGGCGGCGGGGCGCTTTCTGTCCATTCCGGGCGGACCACGCCGCCAGCCAGGCGTATGGCATTTCGGCAATGACGGCCGGTTATGGCGGGGCGATACGGATGGCTGGAGCGCGTATTGGCGCGATGGAGCTCGCCTGCACCGGACCACCCACGTCGGTGCCGCGCCAGGCCTGCCGGCGCTGCAGCCACGCGCCGTGGCCGAAACCGGCGACGGCGCGATATGGGCAACCACGCCGCGCGGGCTCGTGCGGCTGGCGCCGGATCACCGCAGCGCCCGCCTGTACACGGTCGAGGATGGCCTGCCGATGATAGTGTTCGAGTCGGCTCTGGTCGCCGCAGGCGGGCACCTGCTGGCAACCGACGTGGACGGCGCCGTGCTCGCAGTGGATCCGGTCGGCATGGCCGCGGCCACGAGGCCTGCGTTGCTGGTGATCGATCCCGTGCAGGTGCGCCGGCAGGGGCGTCGGATCGAACTGCCGGCTTCGGACCCGCTGCGGTTCAACGCAGACGATCGCGATATCCAGCTGTCGGCGCGGCTGCTGGGCAGCGGTCAGGGCGGTGCGACCGAGTATCGCTTCCGGTTGCAGGGCGAAGACCCGGCGTGGATCCGGGCCGGGCGGCGCGGCACGCATGGCTTTGCCCGGCTGCCCGCGGGTGAGCATGTGCTGGAATACCAGGTGCGCGATGTGGATGGCCAGTGGACGCCGCTGCAGCAGCGGCAGGTGCTGGTGACCTACAGCGGGTGGGCGCACCCTGGTGCGTGGGCGCTGCTCGGCCTGGGCGCGGCCGGTGCCACGGCACTGCTGGTGTGGGGGCTGCGGCGCCGGCATCGCCGGACGGTGGCCTGGCGCGCCACGGCAGGTGGCCAGGCGCGTGCCGAGCAGGCCGCGCAGGCCAAGGCGCGCTATCTGGCCACGCTGGGCCATGAAGTAAGGACGCCGCTGACCGGCGTCCTCGGCATGAGCGAGCTGCTGCTGGCCGGGCCGCTGCCCACGGATGCGCGCGAGCAGGTGCTGCACATCCAGCAGGGCGGACGTGCGTTGCTGCAGGTGGTCGACGAGGCGCTGGAGATGGCCAGACTGCAGGCTGGCAAGGTCACACTGCAGCAGCGCTGTTTTGCCATCGGACCGTGGTGGCTGGAGCTGCGGGCTGCCGTGGCCGGTGCCCTGGCGCCCCCCTGCCGGGTGTCGATCGGCCCGTGCCTGCCGGCCAGCCCATGCGCGGTGGGTGATCCGGACCGGTTGCGGCAGGCGATGGCACTGTTGGCGCGTGGGCTCGCGACGGAGGTCGGGGCGACCCGACTGGTCCTGCGCATCGCCTGGCGGCCGGGTCGCAACGGCCTGCTGCTGGATGTGCTGGCCGAGCCCGGGAGCGGCCCCTCTTCCCGCTTGCCGCAGGTTCGCGAGGCGCTGGCCGACGCCGATGTGCTGGCCCGCGCGATGGAAGGGCAGTTGCACCTGCTGCGGCGGCCCGATCATCGCTGGCAGGCAACCCTGAGTGTCCCGATGCCCTGCCGTGGATCGATCCCGTGCCGGCCGGAAGCGACGCGAAGCGGCGGTCACGTCGACATGCTGCGGGTCCTGCTGGTGGAGGACGATCCGCTCAGTGCCGAGGCGATCGCCGGCGTGCTGCGCCGGCAGGGACATACCGTGGTGCATGCAGCGCACGCGCTGGCGGCACTGACTACGCTGGCCGGTGCGGGCACGCAGCTGGTGCTGTTGGCCCCGGACCTGCCGGGCATGGACGGTCTGTCATTGCTGCGGCTGCTGCGCCAGCAGGACAACTGCCTGCCGGTGCTGGTCCTCGCCGACAGCCGGGATCCGGATCTGGCGGCGCAGGCCCTCGTTGCGGGAGCCGACGGCGTGCTGCACATTCCGCTGCAGGCCGAGGACCTGCACGCTGCGATCCTGCAGGCACGGCGGCCGCGCATGGATCGTGCCGGTGCCGGGAACGGTTTACTATGCGGGGCGTTGCCCGACGACCGGGGTGGTCAGGTGTGACAGGCCCCTTGCCGGGCCGCGGCAATGAATCGACGGACAGACCGGGGGAGCCATTGGTGTTGCGTGTGCTGTGGCCGTTGCTGATCGGCCTGTGTGTGCTCTGGCCGGCATTTGCCTCGGCCCAGCCCGTACCGCCGACGCCGCGGCAGCTCACCGTGTTCGATGGCCTGCCGTCCAATACGGTCAACCGCATGGCCGAAGACCGCTACGGCTACCTGTGGATCGCCACCAACGATGGTCTGGCCCGCTACGACGGCCGCAATTACCGCGTCTGGCGCGCCGAGGATGGCCTGCGTGACAACCACGTCTGGAGCGTGCACGTGGATGCGCGCAACCAGCTGTGGATCGGTACGGAAAATGCCGGCCTGGCGATGATGTCGGCCGATCGTCGCGAAATCCGCTTCTACGACCGCGACAGCCACCCGGAGATCGGCAGCAACACCATCTGGAGCGTGGCCTCCACCCCGGATGGCGCGATCTGGTTCGGCACCTACCAGGGCGGCCTGCACCGGCTGGAGCGCGACGGCACGCTGACCCGTTTCATGCCCGAGCCCGGCAACCCGCGCAGCCTGCCCGCGACATCGGTCGGCTATCTGGCCACGACACTGGACGGCAGCTTGTGGATCGGCTCCAACGCGGGGCTGGCACGCTGGACCGGACATGATTTCGAACCCGTGCCGGGCAACCAGTTGTCGGCCCGTTTCATCAATGGGCTGACCGCCGAACCGGATGGCAGTCTGTGGATCAGCAGCAATGTCGGGGTTGCCGTGCGTCGGCCGGACGGCCGCTTCGAGCCCGCGCCGTGGACCGTCGCCAAAGGCGATCAGATCCTGGGCATGATGCTGCGTGACGAACAGGGCGGCTATTGGCTGGACACCCGTTCCGGACTGGGCCGCGCCATGGACGGTCATGTCCAGCAGGTGCCGCTGTACAGTGCGATCGCTCGCGGACAGGTGCGGCCGAACTGGACCGGTGCCTACGAAGATCGCGAGGGCGGCATCTGGCTGGCCAGCACCAACGGCGGCCTGTGGCACCTGCTGCCGCGCTGGTGGCAGTTTTCGGTGTTGTCGCGGCTGGAAGACGATCCGACGTCGCTGCGCAATTCGTATGTGCTGGGCATGGCCACGGCTGCCGATGGCGGCGTATGGACGGTCGGCACGCATGGCGCGCTGGACAAGTTCGATCCGGTCAGCGGGAAGATCGAACAGCACCGGACCTGGGTGGACGGCACGGAGTGGCTGCAGTCAGTGCTGGAGGATCCGCGCGGACAGGTCTGGATCGGTTCCTGGAACGCGCTGCTCCGCTACGACCCCCGCCAGAAGCGCATACGGCGCTGGGGACGTGACGCCGCGGTGGATGCCACGATGGATGGCGCGATCGACTCGCTGGCACTGTGCGATGGTCAGCGGCTGTGGACGGCGTCGGCCAACGGGCTGCAGCAGCGTGATCTCGACGGACGCGTCCTGCACCGGGTGGCACTCGGCCACGCCGGGCTGAGCGCTGGCCAGAGCGTGCTGGATATCCGCTGCGGTCCGCAGGACCGCCTGTGGGTGGCTACCGCGCAGGGGCTGCTGCAATGGGTCGCCGCGCGCTCGCGTTTCGAGCCGCTGCCGGGCAGCCCGGCAGCGGGCGTGCATGCGATGGCGCTTGCCGGCGATGGCAGTGTGTGGCTGTCCGAAGAGGGCAAGCTGTCGCACTACCGATGGCAGGACGACCGGATGACCCTGCAGGAGGTGATCGGCAGCAGTGCCGGCTACCCGGCGATCACGGCGACCGGCCTGGTCGTGGATCTGCAGGCGGTGGTGTGGGCCGCGAACGCGCGCGGCCTGGTGCGGGTCGATCCGGATGCCGGCAGCGTGCGCCAGTACGGCGTGCACGATGGCCTGCCCAGCCAGGAGTTCCGGCGGCGTACGTTGACGCTGACCGCAAGTGGCCGCATCGTCGGGGGCACGCCGGCCGGCGTGGTGGTGTTCGATCCGGCCCAGGTCAAACCGGCGACGCGGCGGGCGCCGTTGGTGATCGAGCGGGTCGAGGTTCGCCGTGGCGAGCACGTCCTGGACCTCACCCATGCCGTGCCGCTGGACATCGCCGACGGCGACCGCGATCTGCGGATCGTGGCGCGGCTGCTGTCCTTCGCCGACTCCACCTCGAACAACTATCGTTATCGCCTGGCCGGCTACGACCCGGATTGGGTGGAAGTGGGGCCGGGCGGCGAGCGCCTGTTCTCGCGCCTGCCGCCGGGCCGGCATCGGCTGGAAGTGCAGGCGCGCTCGGCCGACCACATCTGGTCGCGGGTGCAGGTGCTGGAGTTCCGCGTATTGCCACCGTGGTGGCGCAGCCTCTCGGGCGTGTTGCTGCTGACCTCGGCGGTGTTGCTGTTGCTCAGTCTGTTCGCCTGGCTGTACCGGCGCCGGCTGCAGCGCCGGCATGCCTATCAGTTGGCACTGCAGAAACAGGAGCTGGCCGAGCAGGCCTCGATGGCCAAGACGCGCTTTCTGGCAAACCTGGGTCATGAGGTGCGCACGCCGATGACCGGGGTGCTGGGGATGAGCGAGTTGCTGTTGTCCTCGCCGTTGAATCCGCAGCAGCGCGGCTACACCGAGTCGATCCGGCATGCCGGCGAACATCTGCTGCATCTGGTCAACGACGCGCTCGACCTGGCCCGTATCGAGTCCGGGCGACTGGAGCTGCAGGCACAACCGTTCCAGCTGCAGCGGCCGATCGACGACGTCTGCGCGTTGATGGCCGCGCTGGCCGAGCAGAAGGGGGTGCGCTTCGTGGTCGACAATACGGTGCCCGCGGGGACCCGCACGCTCGGTGATGAACTGCGTGTACGCCAGATCCTGCTGAACCTGCTCGGCAATGCGGTCAAGTTCACCAGCCACGGCGAAGTGCGCCTGACCTTGCGGGCGATCACGCCCGGCCGCGGGCTGCACATCGAGGTGTCCGATACCGGGCCGGGCATCAGCAGCGATCAGCAGGAGCGGCTGTTCCGTCGCTTCGAGCAGGCCGATGGCGCCCGCACCGCTGCACAGTACGGCGGCAGCGGGCTGGGCCTGGCGATCTGCCGTGAGCTGGCGCTGGCGATGCAGGGGCAGATCGGCGTGCAGAGCCAGCTCGGCGTGGGCACGCGTTTCACGGTGACCCTGCCGTTGCCGCTGGAGCCCGGACTCGCCGGCACAGCCGGGGAGGGCGAGGGCGAGCAATGGGTGTTGCCGCCGATGCGGATCCTGCTGGTGGAGGACGATCTGACCGTGGCCGAGGTGGTCAGCGGGCTGTTGTCGGCGCGTGGCCACGACGTGGTGCACGCCGAGCACGCGCTGTCGGCGTTGCGCGAGGTCAGCGAGGCAGCGTTCGAGGTGGTGCTGATGGATCTGGATCTGCCCGGGTTGGGCGGGATCGCGCTGGCCGAGCATCTGCGCAGCCAGGGATTCGAGATGCCGCTGATCGCGGTGACGGCGCGCACGGACCCATCGATCGAGCAACAGGCACGCGACGCGGGCTTCGATGCGTTCCTGCGCAAGCCGGTGACCGGGGATCTGCTGGTGGAAGCGATCGCACGGGTACTGCGCGCCCCTCGTTAGCGGCGATCCGTTGCTCCGCTGCCCCGCTGTCGGCGGTTACTCGGCCACCTCTTCAACGTCGCGCGGCGAGGGCCGCGTGTCGGGCAGCTGCCAGAAGATCAGCGTGGAGGTGAGGGTGATGGCACCCACGCAGACGAAGGTGGCGTGCAGCGCGGCCGTGGCACCGTGCGAAGCATCGAGGTGATTGAAGGCCGCGAGCAGGCTGCCGGCGGCAGCGGCACCGAAGCCGGTGGCGAGCATCATCACCATCGAGAGCAGGCTGTTGCCGGCACTGGCGAAATCGCGGTCCAGGTCGCGCAGAGTCACAGTGTTCATGACGGTGAACTGCAGCGAGTTGACGGCGCCGAACACCGCCAGCTGCACGATGCGGATCCACAGCGGCTGGCCGGGGGTCATGAAGATGAAGCTGGCCATCGCCAGGCCGACGAGCACGGTATTGACCATGAGCACGCGGCGGTAGCCGAAGCGTTCGACCAGCTTGACCGCGTAGCGTTTGGAGACCATGCCGGCCGCGGCGACCGGAATCATCAACAGGCCGGCATTCATCGGACTCATGCCCATGCCGACCTGCAGCAGCAGCGGAATCAGCAGCGGCATGGCGCTGCTGCCGATGCGTGAGAACAGGTTGCCGAGGATGCCGATGCGGTAGCTGGGCACGTGGAACAGCGCGAGCGAGAACAGCGGCGCCGTGGAGTTGGCGGCGTGCAGCCAGTAACCGACGAGGGCGGCGAGGCCGGCGACGGTCATCAGCATGACCAGGGCATGGGGCGTGGCCATGCCGGAGATGCCGTCCAGCGCGAGGGACAGCACGACCATGCCGAACGCGAGCATGAGGTAGCCGGCGATGTCGAAGCGGGTGCGGTGTTCGGCGTAGTGGTCGGGCATGATCTTCATCGCCGCGACGTAGCCGATGATGCCGATCGGCAGGTTGATCAGGAACACCCAGTGCCAGGAGGCGACTTCGACCAGCCAGCCACCCAGGGTGGGGCCGATGAGGGGGCCGATCAGGGCGGGGATGGCGATGAAGCTCATGGCGCGAAGGAATTCTTCGCGGGAGACCGAGCGCATCACGGCGAGGCGGCCGACCGGCAGCAGCATGGCGCCGCCGATGCCCTGCAGGACACGTGCACCGACCAGTTGGTGCAGGGTCTGGGCCAGGGCGCAGGCGAGCGAGCCGAGGGTGAACAGGATGATGGCGACGAGGAAGGTGCGCCGTGTGCCGAAGCGGTCGGCGATCCAGCCGGAGGCGGGGATGAAGGTGGCGACGGCGAGGGCGTAGCTGAAGACGACGGACTGCATCTGCAGCGGGCTTTCGCCGAGGCTGCGGGCCATGGCAGGCAATGCGGTGTTGACGATGGTGGAGTCCAGCATCTGCATGAAGATGGCCAGCGATACGAGCCACAACAGGGGCCGGATCGAGGCGTAGCTGCTGGTCGTCATGGTGCGGGGCCTTCGTCAACGAGGGCGATATGATCGCCGATGTGGGATCAGGGTGTGGTCAAGAGCCGGAGCCGAAGCCGAAGCCGGAGCGAAGCCGAAGCCGAAGCCGAAGCTTTGGTGCGGTCGGTGTCGCGGAGAGGGTGCGGCACGGGTGGGTCGGCGGGACACGCCGTAAATCCGTCCATGGAGGCTCATGTCGCGCCATCCATGGCGCTCATGGTCCCGCCAACCCACCCGTGCCACACCCATGACCGTTGTCTGGCTGTCTGGGGAAGAGCGGAAATGCAGGCAATCAGGCGCTCGTTTGCCTGGAATGGACGTGTGTCGGAAATGACAGGGTAGATGCACGCCATGCGTGGATGGCCGCGCGCAGCGCGGCAATGATCGACCGATCGGGCACTCGACGGGAGGCTCACGTCCTTTCGATGTGCAAAAAAAGAAAGCACGCGTCCTGGATGCAGAACGCGTGCGTCGTCGGCCATGCCCAGGCAGTGCCGGCCGCTGGCCGCTGGCCGGCTACCTGGCGATGGCGATCAGCGTCGGCTCAAGCGGTGGACGGCGTCGACCAGCACCTGCACGTGCTCGGGGTTCATGTCCGGGGACATGCCGTGGCCGAGGTTGAAGACGTGGCCTTCGCGGGAGCCGCCGTTGCCTTGGGCGTAGCTGTCGAGCACCTGCCCGGCGGCGCGTTCGATGGCGGCCGGGTTGCCGTAGAGCGTGGTTGGGTCGAGGTTGCCTTGCAGGGCGACGCGGCCGCCGGTGCGGGCGACGGCGTCGGCGAGGTCGAGGGTCCAGTCGACGCCGAGGGCGTCGGCGCCGGTGTCGGCGAGGGCGCCGAGGTGCAGGCCGGTGCCTTTGCCGAACAGGATCAGCGGGGTGCGGTCGCTGCCTTCGCCGCGTTCGAGTTCCTGGGCGATGCGGGTCAGGTAGCGCAGGGAGAATTCGCGGTACATGCCGGGGCTGAGCACGCCGCCCCAGGTGTCGAAGACCTGCAGCACCTGCGCGCCGGCCGCGCGCTGGGCGGCGAGGTAGGCGATCACCGCGTCGGTGACGACCGAGAGCAGCTGGTGCAGGGCGGCCGGTTCGTTCAGGGCCATCGCCTTGATGCGGGCGAAGTCCTTGCTGCCGCCGCCTTCGACCATGTAGCAGGCCAGCGTCCACGGGCTGCCGGAGAAGCCGATCAGGGGCACGCTGCCGTTGAGTTCACGACGGATCACGCGCACGGCGTCCATCACGTAGCGCAGTTCGGTTTCCATGTCCGGCACGGCCAGCCTGGCGATGGCCGCAGTGTCACGGACCGGGTGGCGGAACTTCGGGCCTTCGCCTTCGACGAAGTACAGCTCCAGGCCCATCGCGTCGGGAATGGTCAGGATGTCCGAGAACAGGATCGCGGCGTCGAGGTCGAAGCGGCGCAGCGGCTGCAGGGTGACTTCGCAGGCGATGTCGGGGTTCTTGGCCATGGCCAGGAAGCTGCCGGCCTTGGCGCGGGTGGCGCGGTACTCGGGCAGGTAACGACCGGCCTGGCGCATCAGCCAGACGGGGGTGCAGTCCACCGGTTCGCGGCGCAGGGCGCGCAGCAGGCGATCATGGCGGGAGGGGCTGGTCACGGAACGCTTCCTTGGGATCTGGTGGCGCGGGGCCGAATGGGGCAGGGCAGAGCGGTGGTGGCCGCTCAGTGCGGCGGATCGCCGCTGGTGTAGGTCACTTCGTAGCCGCGGTGCAGGTGCGCATCGCGCGCCTTCTCGAACGCGGCCAGCGCCTGGTCTTCCTCCAGGTACAGCTCGCGGCGCAGCTGCCCGCGCCCGCCGATCGGGCCGGACTCCAGCAGCAGCTCCCAGCCACCGAACAGGTCCGGTTGCAGGGTGAGCTGGAGATAGCGGGCCGGATCGGCACCGCGGGCGTGTTGGTGCAGGAAGACGCGCATGCCCCGATTGTAGCCGTGAACGCCGCAGGCGGCCGTCGGCGACGCGGCAGGTGCGGCGGAACGTCGCAGGCTCAGCCGGCGGCGAGCACGTGCAGCACGTCCGCCTCGTCGACATCGGCGACCACTTCGGCGCGACCGACCCCGCGCCACAGCACCAGGCGCAGGCGGCCGGCGACGTTCTTCTTGTCCAGCCGCATCCGGGCCAGCAGGGCCTCGGGCTGCAGGCCGGCCGGAATCGCCACCGGCAGTTCGTAGCGCAGCAGCAGCTCGCGCAACTGCCCGGTGTCGGCGTCCTCGCTCATGCCCAGCCGGGCCGACAGGCGCGCGGCCAGCACCATGCCGACCGCGACCGCTTCGCCATGGTTGAGGTTGTCGTTGCCCGGCGCGCCGTAGCCTTGTTCGGTCTCGATCGCGTGGCCAAAGGTGTGGCCGAGGTTGAGCAGGGCGCGTTCGCCTTTTTCCAGCGGATCGCGCGCGACGATCTCGGCCTTGTGCTCGCAGCTGCGCGCGATGGCCTGGGCCAGCGCCGTGTCATCACCCGCCAGCAGCGCGCCGTGTTCGGCCTGCAGCCACTGGAAGAACAACGGATCGCGGATCGCGCCGTACTTGATCACTTCGGCCAGGCCGGCGCGCAGTTCCCGGGGCGGCAGGGTGCGCAGGGCAGCGGTGTCGGCGATGACGGCGCGCGGCGGGTGGAACGCGCCGACCAGGTTCTTGCCTTCAGGGATGTCCACCGCGGTCTTGCCGCCGACCGAGGAATCGACCATCGCCAGCAGCGAGGTCGGCAGCTGCACGCAGTCCACGCCGCGCATCCAACAGGCCGCGGCGAAGCCGGCCAGATCACCGGCGACGCCACCGCCGAGGGCCATCACGCAGGCATCGCGGGTGGCGCCGAGGGCGGCCAGCGCCGTGATCGCATCGCCGAAGTGGGCCAGGGTCTTGGAGGCTTCGCCGGCTGGCAGCACCAGCTCACCGATCAGCAGGTCCGGGCGCGTGGCCAGCAGCGCGGCCTTCACCCCGGCCAGATAGAGCGGCGCGACCGAGGAGTCGCTGAGCAGCAGCACATAGCGACCGCGCACATGGCGCGCCAGCAGCTCGCCCTGGCCGAGCAGGCCCGGGCCGATGTGGATGGTATAGGGGGTGTCGCCGCTGACGGCAACGGTACGCGGGGAGGGGGTCATTCGGGTGTTTCCTGTCGCTGCCACTGCGCGGCCAGGCGCAGCACCAGCTGCGCGGTGGCCTCGGCGGGCGTGTAGAGATCGGTATCCAGGGTAAGGTCGGCCAGGCCCTGGTAGAGCGGATCGCGGGCGGCGGCCATCGCGTGCAGCACCTGCTCGCGGTCCGGGCGCTGCAGCAGCGGGCGGCTGCGGTCGCGGGCCAGCCGCTCCAGCTGGGCCGGCACGCTGACCCGCAGGTAGACCACGAAGCCACGCCGGGCGATCGCCGCGCGGTTGTCCGGATCCAGTACGGCGCCACCACCGGTGGAGATCAGTTGGCCGTGGCCGTCCAGCAGGGCGTGCAGGACCTGGCGCTCGTGCTGGCGGAAGCCGGCTTCCCCGGCGTGTTCGAAGATCGCCGGAATGCTGGCCCCGGTACTGTCCACGATGGCCTGGTCGGCATCCACGAAGCCCAGCGTGAAGCGCTCGGCCAGCCGGCGCCCGATGCAGGTTTTGCCGGCGCCCATCGGGCCAATCAGGATGAGGTTCGGAGCGGGATTCATTACCCTCGATCCTAACATCTCCGTGCCATCGCCTTTACGCGGCGGCCCCCATGGTGGGGCGGCGCGGAGTGTCCCGCGCGCCACTGGAGCGACCCATGTCCGTAGCCAAAATCATCGAGATCAACGCCTCCTCCAAGACCAGCGTCGAGGACGCGGTGCGCAGCGGCCTGAAGAAGGTGTCCGAGACAGTCAAGGGCATCCAGGGCGCCTGGATCAATGAAACCAAGGTCGTCACCGATGGCGAGGGCAACATCACCGAGTGGCGGGTGAATCTGCGGGTGACCTTCCTGGTCAGCTGATCCGGGGCTCGCTGCGCTGACGCGATCAGCGCGTCGAGATGATCCGGCGTTGCTCGTCGAGCGCGATCACCGTGTCTGCCAGCGCAGGCAGGGTGCGCAGCGCCTGGCGGCTGACCCGCTCGTAGTACTGCACGAAGCGCTCCAGCTGGGCGCGGCTCATGCTGCTGCGGTCGGGCTGGGCCGCCTGCAGGTTCTGTTCCTGCTGCCAGCGCCAGCGTGGGATCACCGAGAAGTCCGGCGGCTGCAGGAACCAGAGCCGGTCGCAGCGCTGCCACAGCGCGGGATAGTCGGCCGCAAGCGCCTGGTTGCACCAGCGCCGCCAACGCCCATCCGTGTCCGCGTCGCGCTCGAGCGCGTTGAGCGGCGCCTCCAGCTCGGCGTCGTCCTGCGCCGGCGTGCCCAGGAACCAGCCTTCGAACACCAGCAGGTCGAGCGGACCGTCGACGTGTGTCCAGTCCTTTTCCGGCAGGCGCTCGTCGGCGAGCTTGTCGAAACGGGGCAGGGCCACCGGGCCGCCGGCTGCGACCGCATCCAGCGTGGCGTGGGCCAGGGCGAGGTCATGGGTGCCCGGCGGACCGCGGGTGAGCAGCAGCGGGTGCACCTGCCGGGCCAGGCGTTGTCGCTGGGTCCGGGTGAGGTAGACATCGTCGATGGAGAGCATCGCCGCACGCAGGCCGTGCGCGTCCGCCAGGGCCACCACCTGGGCGGCCAGCGTCGATTTGCCGCTCCCCTGCAGGCCGCTGATCGCCAATACTGGAATGGCGGCATCGCAGCTCAGTGCGTCGTCCAGCGCCTGTGCGACCAGCGCATCCGGGAATCCTTTCATCGGGGGCATGTACGCAGGTGCAGGCATGCAGCGACAATAAACCCAAACCGCGTGACAAGAAAACCGCCATGACCGATCTGTATGCCGAAGCGTTGTCCACCTTTGCCGGGCTGTTCGAAGAAGCCAAGGCGAGCCGCGAAGTCGAACCCAATGCGATGACCGTGGCCACCGCCGACCAGAACCGCCAGCCGTCGGCGCGTACCGTGCTGCTCAAGGCCTTCGATGAGCGCGGCTTCGTGTTCTACACCCACCTGGACAGCCACAAAGGCCGCGAATTGCAGGCCAATCCGCAGGCCGCGCTGCTGTTCCTGTGGCGCAGCCTGCGCGAGGCCGGCATCCAGGTGCGCATCGAAGGCCGCGTGGAGCAGGTCAGCGATGCCGAGGCCGATGCGTATTTCGCCTCGCGCCCGCGCATGAGCCAGATTGGCGCGTGGGCATCGCTGCAATCGAAGACGCTGGCCTCACGCGAGGAGTTCGATGCACGCGTGGCGACTACCGAGGCCAGCTTCGACGGCCGGGACGTGCCGCGCCCGGAAGGCTGGAGCGGGCTGCGCGTGGTGCCGCAGCGGATCGAGTTCTGGTATGGCGCGCAGTTCCGTCTGCACGAGCGCTGGTGCTACGAGGCCGGCACCGATGGCCGGTGGAGCAAGCGGATGCTGTTCCCGTAATCAGCCCGGTGTTGCCTCGCGCAGCCACCGCCACAGCGTCGTCCGTGACACCCCCAGCTGTGCGCATGCCCGCTCGCGGTTGCCGCCGCAGTCGGCCAGCAGCTGCTGCAGCACCTGCGCATCCGGACGCCCCGCCGCGGCACCGGCGATCGCCGCGGGCGCGGTGATGGATCGGCTCGCGGGCAGGCTGTGCACCGCATGCAGCTCCGGCAGCCATTGCAGCATCTGCGCCAACGTCAGTTCGCCGGGCTGCTGCCAGTGGATCCGCAGCCGGTCCACCATGTTGCGCAGCTCGCGCACGTTGCCAGGCCAGGGGTAGTCGCGCAGTCGTGCCAGCGCCTCGGCGGACAGCGGTGCCTCCGTGCCGGACAACTGCCGGAAGAAATGCCCGACCAGCAGCGGGACATCGTCACGGCGCGCGTGCAGCGTCGGCAGCGCGATGCGCAGCGCGGCCAGGCGGTAGTAGAGATCGCGGCGGAAACGCTGCGCGTCCACCAGCGTTTCCAGGGTCTGCAGCGTGGCCGCGACCACGCGCACGTCCACCGGGGTCGGCTCGGTGGCGCCGACGCGCAGCACTTCACGCTCTTCCAGCACCCGCAGCAACCGGGTCTGCAGCGGCAACGGCAGTTCGCCGATCTCATCAAGGAACAGGGTGCCGCCGTCGGCCGCTTCCACCAGGCCGACGCGCCCGCCACGACGCGCGCCGGTGAAGGCCCCTTCGTTGTAGCCGAACAGCTCCGCTTCGAGCAGGGATTCGCTGATCGCCCCGCAGTTCAGTGCCACAAAGCGGCCACGGCGGCCACTGCCGGCATGCAGTTGCCGCGCCACCAGTTCCTTGCCGGTGCCGGTGGCGCCGGTGATCAGCACGGTACTGTCGTAAGGCGCATACAGTGCGATGTGCTCGCGCACCTGCTGCATCGCGGCGCTGTCGCCGAGCAGGGCATGATCGGTATCGCGCTGCCTGGCCGGTGTCCGTCGCCGCGGTGACGGCGCGCCGGAGCGGGCCAGGGTCTGGGTCAACTCCAGCGCGTGTTCGAACGCGTGCCGCACCGAATCGGCCGAGTACAGCAGCACGCCGGGCAGACCGACCTGTTCGGCATGGTCGATCGCCATGCCGGTGCCGACGATCACTTCGATGCCATTGGCGCGCATGTCCGCGATGCAGTCGCGCGCGTCCTCGCGGGTGACGAAGCGGCGATGCTCGATGTCCAGCCCGAAGCTGTGCTGGAAACTGCCGAAGGTCGGCACATCGGTGGCGTGCGTGACCAGGCCGATCCGCGGGGCGATCCGGCGCGCGCGCGCGAGCGCTTCCATCAGGTCGAAGCCGTTGGCCTGGATCGGCACCAGGGGCACCTCCAGCCGGCTGCGCAGGTAGGCCGCATTCGAGCCGCCGGCGATCACCACGTCACAGTGTTCGCGGCGCAGGCGCTGGCCGATCACATCCACCGCCTCTTCGAAGCCGAGGTTGATCGGCACGATGCGGGCGCGGCGGTCGAATTCCGGGATCACATCGCCGAGCAACCCGGTCAGGCGCGACACGCTGACGGTCCAGATCACCGGCAGCTGTCCGGCATCCGGATCAGACGGGCGGGAACGGTGGCGGGGCAGGCTGATCGACATGGTGATGTTTCAACGTTTCAGTTGCAGCCATGTTACAGACGTTTCAATGTTTCAAGGTGAAACGTCCTGGGCCCGGTGTTGACGTAATGAAGTCAGACACTTGCAGGCTGGCACGGCCCTTGCGCTCATCAACCTGTCAACCACGATGGAATGCCGCATGAGCACCCCTGTTTCCTCCGCTGGCGCCCGTTTCCGCGCCGCACTGGCCGCCGAATCGCCGTTGCAGGTGATCGGCGCGATCAACGCCAACCACGCGCTGCTGGCCAAGCGCGCCGGCTACCGGGCGATCTATCTGTCCGGCGGCGGCGTCGCGGCCGGCTCGCTGGGCCTGCCGGACCTGGGCATCAACACCCTGGAAGACGTGCTGATCGACGTGCGCCGCATCACCGATGTGTGCGACCTGCCGCTGATGGTGGACATCGACACCGGGTTCGGCCCGAGCGCGTTCAACATCGCGCGTACCGTCAAGTCGCTGATCAAGGCCGGCGCGGCCGCCTGCCACATCGAAGACCAGGTCGGCGCCAAGCGCTGCGGTCACCGCCCGGGCAAGGAGATCGTGTCGCAGGGGGAGATGGTGGACCGGGTCAAGGCCGCCGCCGATGCCAAGACCGATCCGGACTTCTTCCTGATCGCACGCACCGACGCCATCCAGGTCGACGGTGTGGATGCGGCGATCGAACGGGCCATCGCCTGCGTCGAGGCCGGTGCCGACGGCATCTTCGCCGAGGCCGCCTACGATCTGGACACTTACCGCCGCTTCGTCGATGCGGTGAAGGTCCCGGTGCTGGCCAACATCACCGAGTTCGGTGCCACGCCGCTGTTCAGCCGCGATGAACTGGCCTCCGCCGGCGTCGCCATCCAGCTGTTCCCGCTGTCCGCGTTCCGTGCTGCCAACAAGGCGGCCGAGAACGTGTATGAGACCATCCGCCGCGAGGGCCACCAGCGTAATGTGGTGGAGGCGATGCAGACCCGCGAGGAACTCTACGACCGTATCGGTTACCACGCCTTCGAGCAGCAGCTCGATGCGTTGTTCGCCGCCAAGAAGTAAGACCGCACACTGTTTTCTGGAGGGATCATGAGCGACACCACTACCGCCTCCGGCTTCAAGCCGAAGAAATCCGTCGCCCTGTCGGGCACCGCCGCCGGCAACACCGCGCTGTGCACCGTCGGCCGCAGCGGCAACGACCTGCACTACCGCGGGTACGACATCGCCGATCTGGCCAACACCAGCGAGTTCGAGGAAATCGCGCATCTGCTGGTTCACGGCAAACTGCCGACCCGCGCCGAACTGGTCGCCTACAAGACCAAGCTGAAGTCGCTGCGGGGCATCCCGGCCGCGGTCAAGGCCGCGCTGGAAGAACTGCCGCCGTCGGCGCACCCGATGGACGTGATGCGCACTGGCGTTTCCGTGCTGGGCTGCGTGTCGCCGGAGAAGGACGACCACAACCATCCGGGCGCGCGCGACATCGCCGACAAGCTGATGGCCTGCCTGGGCTCGATGCTGCTGTACTGGTATCACTGGAGCCACAACGGCCGTGCGATCGACGTGGAGACCGACGACGACTCCATCGGCGGCCACTTCCTGCACCTGCTGCACGGTGAGAAGCCGCAGGATTCCTGGGTCAAGGCGATGCACACCTCGCTGATCCTGTACGCCGAGCACGAGTTCAACGCCTCGACCTTCGCCTGCCGCGTCATCGCCGGCACCGGCAGCGACATGTACAGCGCGATCACCGGCGGTATCGGTGCACTGCGCGGTCCCAAGCATGGCGGCGCCAACGAAGTGGCGTTCGAAGTGCAGAAGCGTTACGACAGTCCGGACGACGCCGAGGCCGACATCAAGGCCCGCGTGGAACGCAAGGAAGTCGTGATCGGTTTCGGCCACCCGGTCTACACCGTCAGCGACCCGCGCAACAACATCATCAAGGAGGTCGCGCGCGACCTGTCCGCCGAGCAGCAGAACGTCAAGATGTACGACATCGCCGAGCGTCTGGAATCGGTGATGTGGGACATCAAGAAGATGTTCCCGAACCTGGATTGGTTCAGCGCGGTCAGCTATCACATGATGGGCGTGCCGACGGCGATGTTCACCCCGTTGTTCGTGATCGCGCGTACCTCCGGTTGGAGCGCGCACATCATCGAGCAGCGCATCGACGGCAAGATCATCCGCCCGAGCGCGAACTACACCGGCCCGGAAGACCAGGCCTTCGTGCCGATCGACCAGCGCAGGTAAGACAGACGTACCGCACCCGTTCGCGGGTGCTTTGCGGAACAGGCCGGCGCGATGCCGGTCTGCTCCGTTGCGGCGTCGCTACTCCTTCTTCGCCGGTGTCACGACGCCCCGGCCCGCCAACAAGCAGCTATCGCCAGCCATGAATACTCAGTACCGCAAGAACCTCCCCGGCACCGCGCTGGACTATTTCGATACCCGTGCCGCCGTCGATGCGATCCAGCCCGGTGCCTATGCCACGCTGCCATACACCTCGCGCGTGCTGGCCGAAAACCTGGTGCGCCGCTGCGACCCGGCCACGCTGGAGCCCTCGCTGCGCCAGCTGATCGAGCGTCGCCAGGACCTGGATTTCCCGTGGTTCCCGGCACGCGTGGTGTGCCATGACATTCTCGGCCAGACCGCCCTGGTGGACCTGGCCGGCCTGCGCGATGCCATCGCCGATGCCGGCGGTGACCCGGCGCAGATCAATCCGGTGGTGCCGACCCAGCTGATCGTCGATCACTCGCTGGCGGTGGAATTCCCGGGCTTCGACAAGGCAGCGTTCGAGAAGAACCGCGCCGTCGAAGACCGCCGCAATGAAGACCGGTTCCACTTCATCAACTGGACCAAGAAGGCGTTCAAGAACGTCGACGTGATTCCGCCGGGCAACGGGATCATGCATCAGATCAACCTGGAGAAGATGTCACCGGTCGTGCAGGTGCGCGACGGCGTGGCCTTCCCGGATACCTGCGTGGGCACCGACAGCCACACCCCGCACGTGGACGCCCTGGGCGTGATCGCGATCGGCGTGGGCGGCCTGGAAGCGGAGAGCGTGATGCTCGGCCGTGCCTCCTGGATGCGCCTGCCCGACATCATCGGCGTGGAGCTGACCGGCCGCCCGCAGCCGGGCATCACCTGCACCGACGTGGTGCTGGCGCTGACCGAGTTCCTGCGCAAGGAGCGCGTGGTCGGTGCGTGGATCGAGTTCTACGGCGAGGGCGCCAATGCGCTGACCATCGGTGACCGCGCCACCATCTCCAACATGACGCCGGAGTTCGGTGCCACCGCGGCGATGTTCTACATCGACCAGCAGACCCTGGATTACCTGCGCCTGACCGGCCGCGAGGACGACCAGGTCGCACTCGTGGAAACCTACGCCAAGGCCACCGGCCTGTGGGCCGACGATCTGGTCACCGCGCAGTACGAGCGCGTGCTGCAGTTCGACCTGTCCACCGTGGTGCGCAACATGGCCGGCCCGTCGAACCCGCACAAGCGCGTGGCGACCACCGACCTGGCCGCGCGCGGCATCGCCGATGAAGGCAAGCTGGCCTCGGGCAAGCAGGAGCAGGCCGATGGCCTGATGCCCGATGGTGCGGTGATCATCGCCGCGATCACCAGCTGCACCAACACCAGCAACCCGCGCAACGTCATCTCCGCGGCATTGCTGGCCCGCAATGCCAACCGCGCGGGGCTGACCCGCAAGCCGTGGGTGAAGAGCTCGCTGGCGCCCGGTTCCAAGGCCGTGCAGCTGTATCTGGAAGAAGCCGGCCTGCTGACCGAACTGGAACAGATGGGCTTTGGCATCGTCGCCTTCGCCTGCACCACCTGCAATGGCATGAGCGGCGCGCTGGACCCGAAGATCCAGCAGGAAGTGATCGACCGCGACCTGTATGCCACCGCCGTGCTTTCGGGCAACCGCAACTTCGACGGCCGCATCCACCCGTACGCCAAGCAGGCGTTCCTGGCCTCGCCGCCGCTGGTGGTCGCCTATGCGATCGCCGGCACGGTGCGCTTCGATATCGAAAAGGATGCGCTCGGCCATGACGCCGACGGCAACCCGATCACGCTGAAGGACCTGTGGCCGAGCGATGCCGAGATCGACGCAGTGGTCAAGGCCTGCGTCAAGCCGGAACAGTTCCGCAAGGTCTACGACCCGATGTTCACCTTCAAGGTGGAACACGGTGCACCGATCAGCCCGCTGTACGACTGGCGCCCGCAGAGCACCTATATCCGCCGCCCGCCGTATTGGGAAGGCGCGCTGGCCGGGGCCCGCAGCCTGACCGGCATGCGCCCGCTGGCGGTGCTCGGCGACAACATCACCACCGATCACCTGTCGCCCTCCAACGCGATCATGGCCAGCAGCGCGGCCGGTGAATACCTGGCGAAGATGGGCCTGCCCGAGGAAGACTTCAATTCGTACGCGACGCACCGCGGCGATCACCTCACCGCGCAGCGTGCGACGTTCGCCAACCCGAAGCTGATCAACGAAATGGCCGTGGTCGATGGCCAGGTCAAGCAGGGGTCGCTGGCGCGCGTGGAGCCGGAGGGCGAGGTCACCCGCATGTGGGAAGCGATCGAAACCTACATGGATCGCAAACAGCCGCTGATCATCATCGCCGGTGCCGACTACGGCCAGGGCAGCTCGCGCGACTGGGCCGCCAAGGGCGTGCGCCTGGCCGGCGTGGAAGCGATCGCCGCCGAAGGCTTCGAACGCATCCACCGCACCAACCTGATCGGCATGGGCGTGCTGCCGCTGGAGTTCAAGGAAGGCGTCAACCGCAAGACCCTGGGCATCGACGGCACCGAAACCTTCGACGTGCTGGGCGAGCGCGTGCCGCGTGCCGAGCTGACCCTGGTCATCCACCGCCGCAACGGTGAACAGCTGCGGGTGCCGGTCACCTGCCGCCTGGATACCGCTGAAGAAGTCTCGATCTACGAGGCCGGCGGCGTACTGCAGCGGTTTGCCCAGGACTTCCTGGAATCGGCGCAGTCGATGTGACGGTATGCCAGGCCCGCCCGCGAGGTGCGGGCCTGGCGCGTCGCTGGCATGGGGCCATCGGCGCGTAGGTTCCACAATAACCGGGACAGGCGGCGACATGTTTTACACCGTGGCGGGCGCGATCAATACCGCCTTCATCCTGCTGAGCCTGGTGGGTGTGTGGGCCCAGCTGCGCAAGGTGTGGCAGCGCCGCGCGAGCGCGACGGCGGGCGCAATCGCCACCGATATCCTGTCGCTCAACCAGTTCACGGTCAGTTTCCTCGCCTACCTGTCGTTCTTCGTCTACGGCTACAGCATCCAGCCGTTCAACCACTTCATCGTGTGGCCGCGCCTGCTTGCCTCGGTGCTTGTGCTGCTGATCTGAGAGAGATCTGGACGGACCGGCGCAGCCGCGCTGCGACCGCCAGCCTTGTCCTGGCGTGCGTGGCGCTGTTGTGCGCACTGCTGGGCCTGGTGTGGGGGCAGCGTCACGTGGATGAGGGTCGCGTGCTCGCCTCGGCGATGATCGTGGCCGTTACCGCGCTGCTGGCCCAGGGCTATGCGCACCAGATCCTGCTGATCTGGCGCTCCGGCCGCACGGGCGCGGTGTCGCTGCGGATGAGCCAGCTGATCCTGCTGATGGACATCTCCACCATAGTGTTCGCCTTCGCCATGGGCCTGCGTCTGGGCTGGCCGTTGCTGCTGCTGGCCGTGGTCAGCGGAAGCACCAAGTTGATCATCCTGTGGCTGTTCCGCTGGGAGCGTCGTAGCGCGGTGGCCGAAATAGCGGAGCGGCGGGATGAACGAGGCGGAGTTGCGATCAATGAGATGTAGGCGCACACTTTTATGGCAAAAATTGCCAAAGAGGTCCGGTCATGGCCACGATGAACATCTCGCTCACCGATCCGCTCAAGCAGTTCGTCGATGAGGAAGTCAGCCAAGGGGGGTACTCCAGTACGTCCGACTACGTGCGCGACCTGATCCGCCAGCGCCAGCGGCAAAAGGCCGAAGAGCTGCTGCGCCGGTTGATTGCGGAGGGCTTGGCGTCTGGCCCAAGTGCCCCGGTCACCTCGGCAACTTTCGAGCGGATGCGCCGTGACCTGGCAGAGCGGTTGGACCGTGAAGCGGATTGAGTGGCGGCCACGCGCGGAACAGGACGTGGCCGACGCTGCGCTCTGGTTCGCGCGTCAGGGAGGGTTGGCGCTGGGCGAACGGTTCATCGCGACGGTGGATGCCACACTGCTGCGGATCGCGGCATTTCCTGGGGCAGGGTCCGCCCGGCACGCTTGGGTCAGCGATGACCTGCCGGTCGCACTGCGATTCGTGATCTTGCCCATCTTTGATCGCTGTTTGGTCTATTACCTTGACCTTCCGGACCGCGTTGACATCCTTCGCGTCTGGGATACCTCGCGCGGGCTCGATGCATTGATGGATCAGACGCCATGACCGTCCTCCGGTGCACGCAGCGCCATTCAAGCGGATGACGCATCCGCTCGTCCCCATCCATCCTGCACGGACATGATTTCATGACCCATCTCCCCCAGCTTCGCATCCCTGCCACCTACCTGCGCGGCGGCACCAGCAAGGGCGTGTTCTTCAAGCTGACCGACCTGCCTGCCGCCGCACAGCTGCCTGGCCCGGCGCGCGATGCGCTGCTGATGCGCGTGATCGGCTCGCCCGACCCGTATGGCAAGCACACCGATGGCATGGGCGGCGCGACCTCCAGCACCAGCAAGTGCGTGATCATCTCCGCGCCGTCGGTGCCGGATCACGACGTGGACTACCTGTACGGCCAGGTCTCGATCGATACGGCGTTCGTGGACTGGAGCGGCAACTGCGGCAACCTCAGCACCGCGGTGGGGCCGTTCGCGATCAGCAACGGACTGATCGATCCGGCCCGGATCCCGCACAACGGCCTGTGCACCGTGCGGATCTGGCAGGCCAACATCGGCAAGACCATCCTGGCGCATGTGCCGATCGTGGAGGGCCAGGTGCAGGAAGACGGTGATTTCGAACTGGATGGCGTGACCTTCCCGGCCGCCGAGATCCAGCTGGAGTTCCTGGATCCGTCCGATGATGGCGAGGGCGGGGCGATGTTCCCGACCGGCAACCTGGTCGATACGCTCGACGTGCCCGGCGTGGGCAGCTTCCAGGTGACGATGATCACCGCCGGCATTCCCACCATCTTCCTCAATGCGGCCGACCTGGGCTACACCGGCACCGAACTGCAGCCGGCGATCAATGAAGACAAGGCGGCGCTGGCACGCTTCGAGGCGATCCGCGCCCACGGCGCGGTGCGCATGGGGCTGATCGAGACCATCGAGCAGGCCGCGACCCGCCAGCACACGCCGAAGGTCGCGTTCGTCGCCCCGGCGCAGGACTACGTGTCCTCCAGTGGCAAGCAGATCGCGGCCGCTGCCATCGATCTGCACGCGCGCGCGCTGTCGATGGGCAAGCTGCACCACGCGATGATGGGCACTGCCGCAGTCGCCATCGGCACTGCCGCCGCGATCCCGGGCACGCTGGTGAACCTGGCCGCCGGTGGTGGTGAGCGCGAATCGGTGAGCTTCGGTCATCCCTCCGGCACCTTGCGCGTGGGCGCGCAGGCGGCCCTCGTTGACGGGCAGTGGACGGTCACCAAGGCCATCATGAGCCGCAGTGCCCGCGTATTGATGGACGGTGCCGTACGGGTGCCTGCCACGACGTTGTAACCCCAACAGGAGAATCACGATGTCCGGTCATGACAGCCACAGCAACCAGCGTCCCGCATGGGACACGGTCCTGACCGACATCGTCGATTACGTCCGCGACTACCAGGTCAGCTCGCCGCTCGCGTACACCACCGCGCGGCACTGCCTGATCGATACGCTGGGCTGCGGGCTGGCCGCGCTCTCGTTCCCGGCCTGCAGCAAGCTGCTCGGGCCGCTGGTGCCCGGGATGCGGGTGATCAACGGCGCGCGCGTGCCAGGGACGCGCTTCGAGCTTGATCCGGTGCAGGGCGCCTTCAACATCGGCGCGATGATCCGCTGGCTGGATTTCAACGACACCTGGCTGGCGGCGGAGTGGGGGCACCCATCCGACAATCTCGGCGGCATTCTCGCCACCGCCGATTGGCTCAGCCGCAATGCCGAGGCGCTGCGCCGCGCCCCGTTGACCATGCGCGATGTGCTTGCGGCGATGGTCAAGGCGCATGAGATCCAGGGCTGCCTGGCGCTGGAGAACGCCTTCAACCGGGTCGGGCTGGATCATGTGGTGCTGGTCAAGGTTGCCTCCACGGCCGTGGTATCGCACATGCTCGGGCTGGATCGCGAGCGCATGCTCAATGCGTTGTCGCTGGCCTGGGTGGATGGGCAGTCGCTGCGCACTTACCGGCACGCGCCCAACACCGGCTCGCGCAAGAGCTGGGCGGCGGGCGACGCCACCAGCCGGGCGGTGCGCCTGTCGTTGATGGCCGCGGCCGGGGAGATGGGCTACCCCAGCGCGCTGACCGCGCCGACCTGGGGCTTCTACGACGTCTCCTTCGGCGGGCAGCCGTTCCGCTTCCAGCGGCCTTACGGCAGCTACGTGATGGAGAACGTGCTGTTCAAGATCAGCTCTCCGGCCGAGTTCCATGGCCAGACGGCGGTCGAAGCGGCGATGCAGCTGCATGCCCGGATGCGTGCCGAGGGTCGGCACAGCGAGGACATCGCGCAGATCACCCTGCGCACCCAGCAGGCCTGCCTGCGCATCATCGATAAACCCGGCCCGCTGCATAACCCGGCCGATCGTGACCACTGCGTGCAGTACATGGTGGCGATCGGACTGATCTTCGGTCGGCTGGTCGCCGAGGACTACGAAGATGATGTGGCGGCCGATCCGCGCATCGATCCGCTGCGGGCGAAGATCACCTGCGTGGAAGCGCCGCAGTTCACGGCCGACTACCTGGACCCGGACAAGCGCAGCATCGCCAACGCGCTGCAGGTGACCTTCGCCGACGGCAGCACGATGGACGCAGTCGTCGAGTACCCGCTCGGCCATGCGCGTCGCCGGGCCGAGGGCATCCCGCTGCTGGAGGACAAGTTCCGCCGTCATCTGGCCGGGGCGTTTCCGACCGTACAGCAACGCCAGATTCTCGATGCCTCGCTGGATCCGGTGGCGCTGGAAGCGATGCCGGTGCACGAGTACATGGACCTTTACGTAGCCCGGTAGAGCCGAGCGTTGGTCGGCTGCCCGTTGCTGCGCCCTCGCTGCGCTCCTGCCCCGGCCAAGAGGCCGGGCAGCCCCGGCACCCGCCCCCGGGCGGACCGGGACGGCCCGTATACTGGCCGCCTTGTTCAAGGAGTGACGTCATGGCTAGCCGCAGTCGGTTCGGGCAGTGGAGCTGGAAGGGAATCGCGGGCCTGGCGCTGGTCGCCGGCCTGGCCATCGGCGCCGGGGGCTGCAAGCGCAACGACAGCGGCCAGCTGCCGGCACCGTCCGGTGCGCCGATCGCGGCCAAGGCCGAGGCCGTCACCGAGTTCACCCTGGTCCGGGCCTACCCCGACCAGAAGAGTGATGGCCTGTCGCTGGCGCTGGAGTTCTCGCGCCCGCTGGTCGGCACCCAGGATTTCGACGCGCTGGTCCGCTTCGCCGAGAAGGTCGGCACCGAGGACAGCAGCTGGTCGCTGTCCGATGACGGCAAGACCCTGCGCTATCCGTTCGTGGAGGCGGCCAAGGAATACTCGCTGATCGTCTCGCCGGATCTGCTCGCCGCCGATGGCAGCCGGATCGGCAAGGAGCTGCGCCAGAAGGTCTTCACCGGCGAGCTCAAGCCGGTGGCCGGCTTCGCCTCGCAGGGCAGCGTGCTGCCGGCCAAGGACAGCCGTGGCCTGCCGGTGGTCTCGGTCAACGTGCCGGAAGTGGACGTGGAGTTCCTGCGCGTGCGCGAGAAGGAACTGCCGAACTTCTTCAGCCAGTACCAGCGCGGCGGCCGCCGTGGCAGCTGGGAGCTGGACAGCGACTACGGCGACAAGACCCCGATGTCGCAGCTGGCCGAGCCGGTCTACGTCAACCGCTTCGTGATCGGCGGCAAGCAGAACGAGCGCGTGCTCACCTACCTGCCGACCCAGGACATCAAGGAGCTGCAACAGCCGGGCCTGTACTTCGCGGTGATGAAGCGCAGCGGTTCATTCGAAGGTGAGTACGACACCGCCTTCTTCACCGTCAGCGACATCGGCCTGCATACGCGCGCCTACAAGGACAAGCTGTTCGTGCACACCGCCTCGCTGCAGAGCGGAGCGTCGCTGAAGAAGATCGAGCTGCGCATCCTGGATGGCAAGGGCGAGGTGGTGCTCAAGGGCGCGACCGACGGCAACGGCAATGCGCTGCTGAACTACACCCTCGATGCCAGCCACGTGCTGATCGCCAGCAGTGGTGGCGATACCTCGATGCTGCCGTTCAACCAGCCTGCGCTGGACCTGAGCGAGTTCGCCGTGGCCGGGCGCGACAATGCCTGGTTCGACGTGTTCACCTGGTCCGGCCGCGATCTGTACCGCCCGGGCGAAACGGTGCGCATCTCCGCGCTGCTGCGTGACAACGACGGCAAGCCGGTCAAGCCACAGCCGGTGTTCCTGCGCCTGAAGCAGCCCGACGGCAAGACCTTCCGCGAGACCCGCCTGACCCCGGGCGAGCAGGGCTACTTCAGCTTCGAACAGCTGATTCCGGCCGAGGCGCCGACCGGGCGCTGGCAGGTGGAGTTCCGTACCAACCCGGCCAGCAAGGAAGCGATCCAGGGCATGACCCTGCGCATCGAGGAGTTCCTGCCCGAGCGCATGAAACTGGACCTGGACAGCGCCGAGAAGACGCTCAAGCCCGGCGAGCCGCTCAAGCTGCAGGCCAACGCTGCGTATCTGTACGGTGCGCCGGCCGACGGCAACCGCTTCACCGCACGCCTGGCCGTGGCAGCCGAGCAGTCGCCGGTCGAGTCGCTGCCCGGCTATTTCTTCGGCGACCCGACCACCGCGCTGCCGCGCGAGGCGCGTGACGTCATCGATACGGAATTCCCGGCCGACGGCAAGCTGCGCCAGGATGTGGAGCTGCCGGCCGAGGTGAAGCCGACCGCCCCCATCGCCGTGGTCCTGTCCGGCAGTGTGTATGAAACCGGCGGCCGCACCGTGACCCGCACCCTGAAGCGGGTGATGTGGCCAGCGGCCGCCTTGGTGGGCGTGCGTCCGTTGTTCGATCCCAAGGACGGCGCGGACGCCAACAGCAACGCGCGCTTCGAGCTGATGCGCGTGGACGCGGCGGGCAAGCCGCAGCCGGCCAAGGGCCTGAAGGTCACGCTGGTGCGCGAGCTGCGTGACTACCACTGGACCTTCAACGACAACCGCTGGGATTACGACTTCACCCGTCGCTTCGAGAACAAGGACACCCGCACCGTCGATGCCGGCAGTGCGGCGGTCGGTGTTGATTTCCCGGTGGAGTGGGGCGAGTACCGGCTGGACGTGTTCGACCCGGCCACCGGGCTGACCAGCCGCTATCCGTTCAACGCCGGCTGGAGCTGGAACGACGACAACCGAGGTCTGGATGCACGCCCGGACAAGGTCAAGCTGGCCCTGGACAAGACCGGCTACAAGGCCGGCGATACCGTGCGCGTCACCGTGACCCCGCCGCATGCCGGCAAGGGCGTGCTGATGGTCGAGAGCGACAAGATGCTCTACGTCCAGGATATCGACGCCAAGCCGGGCAGCACCTACGACATTCCGGTCACCGCCGAGTGGGAGCGTCACGACGTCTACATCACCGCGTTGGTGTTCCGCGGCGGCAGTGCGCCGAGCAAGATCACCCCGGCCCGGGCGGTTGGCGTGGTGCATGTGCCGATGGACCGCAAGGCACGCCAGATCGCGGTCGGCCTCGTGGCACCGAAGCAGATGCGCCCGGAACAGACCCTGCCGGTCACCGTGAGTGCCCCGCAGTTGGCCGGCAAGGTCGCGCACGTGACCGTCTCGGCCGTGGACGTGGGCATCCTCAACATCACCCGCTTCCCGGTGCCCGATGCCGCCGCGCACTTCTTCGCACAGCGCCGTCTCGGCGTGGATGCCTATGACATCTACAGCCGCGTGATCGAGAGTTTCGACGGCAGCAGTGGCAAGCTCAAGTTCGGCGGCGACATGGCGCTGGCGGCGATGCCGCAGGCCAAGCGCCCGACCGCGCGCGTGCAGACCGTGGACCTGTTCTCCGGGCCGGTGAAGCTCGACGCCAAGGGCATTGCCCGGATCGCGCTGAAAGTGCCGGATTTCAACGGCACCCTGCGCGTGTCGGCGCTGGTGTATGCCGATGATCAGTACGGCAAGCGTGACGTGGAGACCGTGGTGCGTGCGCCGATCCTGGCCGAAGCCAGCATGCCGCGCGTGATGGCCCCCGGCGACACCAGCACCGTGACCCTGGATGTGCAGAACTTCACCGGCACGCCGGGCGAGTTCAAGGTGCAGGTCGACGGCATCGGTCCACTCACCCTGGGCGAATCCAGCCGCACGCTCAAGCTCAATGCGGACGCCAAGAGCACGCTGAGCTTCCCGCTGACCGCGCGCGAGGGCTATACCGTGGCCAAGGTGCGGGTGCGGGTGGACGGCAACGGTTTCAAGGTCGATCGCCGCTATGACCTGCCGGTCCGCGCGGCGTGGCCGCAGGTGCTGCGCGCGCAGACCCGCACACTGGATCCGCTGGCCGCCGTCACCCTGGAAACCGGGCTGGCCGACGGTCTGATGAACGACTCGGTGACGGCGCGCATGCTGGTCAGCGCGCTGCCGCCGATTCCGTTCGCCAGTGCCTTGAACGGCGCGCTCAATTATCCGTATGGCTGCGCCGAGCAGACCACCAGCAAGGGCTACGCTGCGCTGATGCTGGATGAGGCGACCTCGGCCATGCTCGGGGCGGATGGGCTGGATGCCAAGACCCGCCGCGAGCGCATGGAGGGTGCCTTCGGCCGCCTGGCCTCGATGCAGGTCGCCAACGGCAACTTCTCGATGTGGGGCGACGACGGCTACATCAATCCCTGGCTGACCCCGTACATCGCCGAGTTCCTGCTCGATGCCAAGGACGCCGGTTTCGCCGTGCCGGACAACGTGCTGCAGAAGGCGCTGAACCGCCTGAGCGAAGACCTGCTCTCCGGTGGCAACCAGTTCTATGGCGAGGACCGCCGCGAGAACCTCAAGTTCGCCAACCAGGCGTATTCGGGCTACGTGCTGGCCCGGGTCAACCGTGCGCCGCTGGGGACCCTGCGCGCGCTGTACGACAACGAACGCAGCAAATCGCTGACCGGTCTGTCGCTGGTGCACCTGGGCATCGCGCTGTCGCTGCAGGGCGATCACAAGCGCGGTGATGCGGCCATTGCCGCCGGCTTTGCCAAGCGCGCGGACGACCGTCCGGCCTACTTCGGCGATTACGGCAGCGCCGTGCGCGATGACGCGCTGATGATTGCGCTGCTGCACGAGCGCAAGCTGTCCAAGCCGGCCTACGATGCACGTGCGGTCGATCTCGGCCGCGCGCTGGACGCCCGCCGCAACAGTGGCTGGATGTGGTTGAGCACCCAGGAGCAGGTGGCGCTTGCCCGCATGGGCAAGGCGCTGTCGGCCAACCAGAAGAAGCTGGTCTCCGGCGAACTGGTGGTGGGGGGCGAAAGCGAGAGCATCTCGGCACGCCGCATGTTCGGCCGCAGCTTCGACTACGCCGCGCTGGCCAAGGGCGTGCGCTTCACCCCGCAGGGGGAGCCGCCGATGTTCGCCAGCCTGGAAGTGGCCGGCATTCCGCGCAATCCGCCGGAACCGGACAGCCGCACACTGGGCGTGGAGCGCAGCTGGTACACCACCGATGGCAAGCCCTGGACGCCGCGGCCGCTGAAGGAAGGCGAGGCCCTGATCGTACGGGTCAGCGTCACCCCGAACGTGGACATGCCCGATGCGTTGCTGACCGATCTGCTTCCGGCCGGGCTGGAGATCGAGAACTTCAACCTGGGCGATGCCAAGCAGTGGGCCGATGTGGTGGTCGATGGGTTGAGCGTCAACGACCGCGGCGATGCGGCCAACATCAAGCATGAGGAGTTCCGCGACGACCGCTATGTGGCCGCGCTGAAACTCTCGCGTGGCAGCACCGCCAAGGTGTTCTACCTGGTGCGCGCGGTCACGCCGGGCACCTACCGCGTACCGCCGCCGCTGGTGGAGGACATGTACCGTCCGGACCTGCGCGGCGTTGGGCGCAGCCTCCCGGCATCGCTGACCGTGGTGCAGCCTTGATCGCAGGGCGGGCCGTCCCCGTGACGGCCCGCCCGCCTTGCTGCTGAACTGACATGACGTCTCTTTTTTCCAAGCGGTGGTGGGCGTCGGCGCTGCGCGGCATGCTGCCGTACCTGCGTTGGGGTATGGCCGCTGCGCTCACATTGCTGCTGGTGCTGGATCTCGCGTTTCCGCCACCGCTGCCCAGGCAGCGCGATACCAGTACCCTGGTGGTCGCGCGCGATGGCACACCGCTGCGCGCGTTCGCCGATGCCGACGGCGTGTGGCGCTACCCGGCCTCGGCCGACAGTGTTTCTCCGCTCTATCTGCAGGCCCTGCTGAACTACGAAGACCGCTGGTTCTGGCGGCATCCGGGCATCAACCCGTGGGGGCTGCTGCGGGCGGGCAAGCAATGGCTGTTCGAGCAGCGGATCGTTTCCGGGGGGTCAACCCTGACCATGCAGGTCGCGCGGATCCTCGACCCGCATACGCGTACGCCGTGGGGCAAAGCCAAGCAGCTGCTGCGCGCGGTGCAGCTGGAGCTGCACCTGAGCAAGGCGCAGATCCTGGCGCTGTACCTGGAGCGCGCGCCCTACGGCGGCACCATCGAGGGCGTGGAAGCGGCGAGCTGGGCCTATCTGGGCAAGCCGGCCTCGCGGCTGTCGCATGCCGAGGCGGCCTTGCTGGCGGTGCTGCCGCAGTCACCCAGCCGGTTGCGCCCGGACCGGCATCCCGAAGCCGCCCAGCGTGCCCGCGACAAGGTGCTGGAGCGGATGGTCTCGCTCGGCGTGTGGTCACGCGAGGAGGTCGACGACGCCCGCATAGAACCGGTGGTCACCCGCGCCTTGCAGCCGCCGCTGCATGCCGCATTGCTGGCCCAGCGCCTGCGTTCGGCGCAGCCGCGGGCGGCACGGATCGAAAGCACGCTGGACATCGGCCTGCAGCGCACGCTGGAAGAACGTGTGTCGTCGTACTTCTCGCAACTGCCCGAGCGCACCTCGGCGGCCCTGCTGGTGGTGGACAATCGCACCCTGGAAGCACGCGCCTATGTCGGCTCGGTAGCCTTCGGCGACAAGCAGCGTCTCGGCCATGTGGACATGGTGCAGGCGTGGCGCTCGCCGGGCTCCACGCTCAAGCCGTTCCTGTACGGCATGGCGCTGGATGACGGGTTGATCCATTCGGAAAGCCTGATGGTGGATGCACCGCAAAGCTTCGGTGGCTACCGGCCCGGCAATTTCGATGCGGCCTTCAACGGGCCGGTCAGTGCGGCGACGGCGCTGCGCTTGTCACTCAACGTGCCCGCGGTGGATCTGCTCGACCGGGTCGGCTCGGCCCGTTTCGCCGCACGCCTGTCGCATGCGGGCATCAACCTGCGCTTCCCGCACGGCAGTGCGCCCAATCTCTCGCTGATCCTCGGCGGCACCGGCGCGCGGCTGGAGGATCTGGTCGGCACCTTTGCCGCGTTCAACCGCAATGGCATCGCCGGGCGGGTGCGGTACACGGCCGAGGAGGCGGTGATCGAGCGGCGCCTGATGTCCCCCGGCGCGGCGTGGATCACCCGTGAGGTACTCGAGTCCAATCCACGCCCGGGCTATGGCACCGGCACCTTCGATGTCACCGGCCGCCCGCGCGTGGCCTGGAAGACCGGCACCAGCTACGGCTATCGCGATGCCTGGGCGATCGGCACGACGCGGCATTACACGGTGGGCGTCTGGGTAGGGCGACCGGATGGCACGCCGCTGCCCGGCCAGTACGGTGCGGTGACCGCGTTGCCGCTGATGTTCGAAGTGGTCGACAGTCTGCCGCGCCAGGCCGGCGATGCGAGCGCGGCACCGATGCCGGCGAGTGTTGCGCAGGCCGACATCTGCTGGCCCACCGGTGGCCTGGCCGAACAGACTGCAGCGACACTATGCCAACGGCAGATGCCGGCCTTCGTGCTGGATGGCGTGGTGCCGCCGACCTTTGCCGAGCGCGAGGCGCGGCTGTGGCAACCGGGGCTGCAGCGGTTCCAGGTGGATGCGCGCACTGGGCTGCGGCTGTCGCCGGAGTGCAGCCGGCCGCATGAAACAGCGCAGCGCGAGATCGCGCGCTGGCCGGCGCTGCTGTCCCCGTGGCTGCCGCAGGCCCAGCGCCAGGCCTCGCAGTTGCCTGGGTTGTCGCCGGATTGCAGCGACGATGGGCGCGAGAGCGGTGGCACCCTGCACATCGAAGGGCTCAACGACCGGGCGACCCTGGCGCGTGCACCGAATGCCGAACATGGCGTGCGCCTGCAACTGCGCGCGCTGGGCAATGAGACCACGGTGGACTGGTTGCTGGATGACCGCTGGATCGCCCGCACCGAAGGCGCACGTCTGTTCCAGCGTGATTTCGACGAGATAGGCGAGCACACCTTGACCGCGTTGGCCGCCGATGGTGCCTGGACGCAGGTCCGGTTCCGCATCCTGCGCTGACGTCGTGCCGCGCAGACCTGCAGTGCCGGCCGCTGGCCGGCACTACACGTGTGTTCGGATCCTGCGCGGAGCCGACACGCGGGCGGGGTTACTCCCCGATCCAGCCTTCGAGCAGGTCGGCGAACTCGTCGGCGTGTTCTTCTTCCTGCGCCAGGATCTCTTCGAGGATGCGCTTGGTCGTGGTGTCCTTGTCGCCCACGAAGTTGATCATCTCGCGGTAGCTGTCGATCGCGATGCGCTCGGCGATCAGGTTCTCGCGGACCATGTCGCGCAGGTCGCTGCCTTCCTTGTACTCGGCATGCGAGCGCGCGGTAAGCGTGTCCGGGTTGAGGTCCGGTTCGCCGCCGAGCTGCACGATGCGTTCGGCCAGCTTGCCGGCGTGCGCCTGTTCCTGCTGTGCGTGCTCCAGGAATTCGGCCTTGATCGAATCGGCGAGCATGCCCTTGGCCATGAAGTAATGGCGGTAGTAGCGCAGCACGCACACATACTCGGTGGCCAGCGCATCGTTGAGCAGCTTGATCACCGCTTTGCGGTCGGCGCTGTAGCTGTCGGTGATCGCGCCATCTTCGATGTCCTTGCGGGCCTTGGCGCGCAGGGTGGCGGTATCGCTGATGCCCGCGGGACGGGCGGTGTTCCCGGTGCTGCCGGGGGTGTTCTTGGCTGGCTTTGACATGGCTGGCCGGGTTCCTTTGTTGCGTGGGTCTAGCGGGGGAGATGCTCCAGCACGTACTGCGCTGAAGACACCTCGAATTTTCCGGGTTCCTCGATGAAGGTTTCGCGTACGACACCGTCTTCGACGTACAGCGCGAAGCGACGCGAGCGGATCCCCATGCCCGAGCTGCTGGCATCCATTTCCAGGCCCAGCGCACGGGTGAACTCCCCATTGCCGTCGGACAGCAGCTGCAGCCCGTCGGGCACCTGTTGGCTCTCGCCCCAGGCCTTCATGACAAACGGGTCGTTGACCGCCATGCAGAACACCTCGATGCCGCGGTGGCGGAATTCGGGGAACTGCTCGATGAAGCCGGGCAGGTGCCGGGCCGAACAGGTCGGGGTGAATGCGCCGGGCACGCCGAACAGCACCGCCTTGCGCGCATCGAACAGGGCATGGGTATCGATCGTCTCCATGCCCTCGCGGATGCGCTTGAGGGTGACTTCGGGAATGCGGTCGCCAACGTGGATGGTCATGCGGACTCCTTGGACACAGGCAGGGTAGTGAGGGGCATGGGATGGCCATGTCAACATGTTGAAAACCGGCCGTGCAGACCCATCTTCAGCGGGAAAGGCGGGCCACGGGGGCAGCGTAGCCGCCCGGGATGTCCGCCGCATTGCGCAGGATCATTCGCCCCCGGCGTCACGGTGGGCCGACCCGCAGCAGCTAGAATTGCGCGGACGGCGCCCGCCCACGCGGGTGGCCGAACTTAGTCGAGGTGTTTGGATGGAATTCAAGGATTACTACGCCACGCTCGGGGTGGAACCCACCGCGGGCGATGCTGAGATCAAGACCGCTTACCGCCGCCTGGCGCGCAAGTACCACCCGGATGTGAGCAAGGAAGCCGGGGCCGAGGACAAGTTCAAGGCGGTCAACGAGGCGTATGAGGCGCTGCGCGATCCGCAGAAGCGCGCGGCCTATGATCAGCTCAAGGCGCAGGGCTACCGGCCCGGTGAGGAGTTCCATACCCCGCCGAACTACGGCGGTGGGCAGGGCTATGATTTCGAGGAGGTGTTCGGGGGCGGCGCCGGTGGCGGCGGCTTCAGCGATTTCTTCGAAAGCCTGTTCGCGCGGCAGCGCGGCGGTGGCGGTGGCCGTGCCAGCGGCTTCGGCGGTGCCAGCCAGGGGCCGCAGCCGACCCGCGACACCCGCGCCAAGCTGTCGGTACCGCTGGAGGCTGCGTATGAGGGTGACAGCCTGCGCATCAACGTCAACGGCAAGCAACTGGACGTGCGCGTGCCCAAGGGCATCCGGCCGGGCCAGGTGATCCGCCTGGGCGGGCAGGGCACCGGTGGCGGCAATCTGCTGCTGGAAGTCGAATACGCCGAGCATCCACAATTCGAAGTGGATGGCCGCAACATTCTGTACACCCTGCAGGTCACCCCGTGGCAGGCGGCACTGGGCACCAGCATCAGCGTGCCGACCCTGGGCGGTGCGGTGGAACTGAAGGTGCCGGCCGAGTCCGATGCCGGCCGCAAGTTGCGCCTGCGTGGCCGTGGCCTGCCGGGCAACCCGGATGGCGATCAGATCGTGGAGCTGGAGATCGTCGCGCCGGCGCCGACCGATGAGGCGCAGAAGAAGGCTTACAAGACGCTGGCCAAGGCATTCGGCGAGAAGTTCTGATGGGGCAGGAGCCGACCGCGGGTCGGCTCCTGCCTGCCGGGATCAGCCCGCCGGCGGTTCCTGGTTGCTGAAGACGCGCTCCAGCACTTCCGACAGTTCGTCTTCGGAGAACGGCTTGGTGATATAGGCCTTGGCGCCCTGCCGCATGCCCCACATGCGGTCGGTGTCCTGGTCCTTGGTGGTCACCAGGATCACCGGGATGTGCTTGGTCGAGGCTTCGCGGGCCAGCGTGCGGGTCGCCTGGAAACCGTTGAGGTTGGGCATCACCACGTCCATCAGCACCAGGTCGGGCAGCTCGGCCTTGGCGGCTTCCACCCCGGCCGCGCCATCGGTGGCGGTCAGGATCTCGTGTCCGAGTTTTTCGACGATCCGCTGTATCCCCAACAGCTGCGACGGTGAATCGTCGACGATCAGAATGCGTGCCATGTTGTTCCCCGTGTGATGCCCGCAGTGTAGTGCGGGCCTCGCACCGTCGTGAAGCGTCGGGCGTGCCGTCCGTCGCCCGGCTGCCACGCTCAGTCGATCCGCACCACGGTACGGCCGCGGCCGCCGCCGGCGAGCAGGGCCTCGAACGCCGCCGGCAAGCCGTCCAGGCTGATCTCGCCGGTGCAGATCGTGTCCAGGTGCGCCGGCTTCCACTCGCCGCCCAGCTTTTCCCAGACCGCTTCGCGCAGGTCACGCGGGGCGCTGGAAGAGGACACCCCGAGCAGAGACACGCCGCGGATGATGAAGGGCATCACCGTCATCTCCAGCGTCAGACTGGCCGCCAGGCCGGCGCTGACGACCGACCCGTAGGGCACGGTCTGGGCCAGCAGGCTGGTCAGCATGCTGCCGCCGGCGTTATCCAGCCCACCGCCGAAGCGCGCCGACTCCATCGGCCGGGTGCTCGCCAGCACCTCACGCGGCAGGACCTCGCGCGCACCCAGCCCACGCAGGTAGTCGGCCTGGTCGGCCTTGCCGCTGATGGCATGCACCTCGAAACCGGCGCGGGTGAAGATGTCCACGGCCAGCGAGCCGACCCCGCCGGTGGCACCGGTCACCGCCAGCGGACCGTGGGCGGGGGTCAGCCGGTTGTCCTGCATCCTCAGCAGGGCCAGTGCGGCGGTGAAGCCGGCCGTGCCCAGGATCATCGCCTCGCGCGGGTTCAGCCCGGCCGGCTGGGGGATCACCGCACTGGCGGCCAGGCGCACATAGGGGCTGTAGCCGCCATCGCGGGTCTCGCTCAGCCCGCAGCCGGTAGCGAGCACCGCATCGCCCTCGCGGTAGGCTGGATCGGTCGAGGCCACCACGGTGCCGGCCACGTCGATGCCGCCCACCAGCGGGAAGCGCCGCAGGATCTTGCCCTTGCCGGTGCCGGCCAACGCATCTTTATAGTTGACCGAGGACCAGTGCGCGCGGATCACCACCTCGCCCGGATTGAGCTGCGCCAGCCCGATCGGTTCCAGCCCGGCGTGGTGGCCGGTATCGTCCTGGTGGATGCGGAAGGCGTTGAACCGGTCGGGAATTGCCATGAAGATGCCTGACGAGGGGGAAACCACCACCTTACCCGCTGCGGTTATGAATCGTTCCCCGAGATGCGTGACCCCTTCCAATCCTGTCGATCTGCCCCATCTAGTAGAATCGACAACGTTTTAACGGTTGACGGTGCGGGAGTGGCCCGCAGGCAACCTTACTTGATGGAGCGTGCATGGCCTGGAATACACCCGGCGGCAACAAGGGCGGACAAGGCCCCGACGAGAATCGACGTGGGCCGTTCGGTCCTCGCGGTGGCGGCAATGGCGGCGGTTGGGGCGGTCTGCCCGGTCCGCTCAAAGACCTGTTCGATGGCGGCATCCTGCGTTGGGTCGCAGTGGCTGCGGTGTTGCTGCTGCTGTTCTCCAGCTTCCAGCTGATCGGCGAACAGCAACGCGGCGTGGTCCTGCGCTTCGGCCAGTTCCACCGCATCCTGCAGCCCGGCCCGAACTTCAAGCTGCCGTGGCCGCTGGAATCGGTCACCAAGGTCAATGCCACCGAGATCAAGACGTTCAGCAGCCAGGTGCCGGTCCTGACCCGCGACGAGAACATCGTCAACGTCTCGCTCAACGTCCAGTACCGCATCGATGATCCGCGCCTGTACCTGTTCGGCTCGGTCGATGCCGACCAGGTGCTGGAACAGACCGCGCAGAGCGCGGTGCGTGAGCAGGTCGGTCGTGCCGACCTCAACAACGTGCTGAACAACCGTGGCCCGCTGGCCGTGGCCGCCGAAGAGCGCCTGCAGGCCTCGCTCGGCAGTTACCGCACCGGTCTGTCGGTGACCGGCCTGACCCTGCCCGACGCCCGCCCGCCCGAGGAGGTCAAGCCGGCCTTCGACGAGGTCAACGGTGCCCAGCAGGTCAAGGAGCGCCTGATCAACGAAGCCCAGGCCTACGCTGCCAAGGTGGTCCCGGAAGCACGCGGCCAGGCCTCGCGGGCCCGGACCACCGCCGAAGGCTACAAGCAGGCCGTGGTCGCCAAGGCCGAGGGTGACGCCGAGCGCTTCAGCCTGCTGCAGGCCCAGTACAAGGACGCCCCGGAAGTCACGCGCAAGCGTCTGTGGCTGGAAACGGTGCAGAAGGTGCTCTCGGAGAACCGCAAGATCATCGGTGGCGATGGCCGCCAGCTGATCTACGTGCCGATGCCGGGCGACAACCGCAGCAGCACCAATGCCGCCCCGGCGGTGACCCCGGAAGTCATGCTGCCGTCGCTGCCTGCCAGCACGGCCGTGGATGGCATTCGCAACACGGAGCGTCCGACGACGCGCCCGACCGGTCGTGAGGAGGGCAGCCGATGAGAAGTTCACTGTGGATTGGTCTGGCCGTAGCGGTCCTGCTGGGCCTGCTGGGTTCGGTCTACGTGGTCCGTGAGGACCAGACCGCGATGGTGCTGAACCTGGGCAAGGTGGTCCGGGCGGACATCAAGCCGGGCCTGCACTTCAAGGTGCCGCTGGTGGAAACGGTGCGCGTGTTCGATCGCCGCTTCCAGGTGCTCGATACGGCTCCGGCACGCTACTTCACCGCCGAGCAGAAGGACGTCAGCGTCGACTTCTTCGCCATCGGTTACATCTCCGACGTGCGCGCGTACTTCCGCGCGACCGGCGGCGATGCCCGCGTGGCCAACGCCCGCCTGGCTCCGATCATCACCGACTCGCTGCGCAACCAGATCAACTCGCGCTCGCTGCAGCAGCTGGTCTCCGGCGATCGCAGCGAACTGATCGCCAACCAGCTGACCGGCATCAACGAGTCGGTCAAGGCGCTCGGCATGCAGATCATCGACCTGCGCATCAAGCAGATCGACCTGCCGACCGACAGCCAGGTGATCAACGATGTGTACGAGCGCATGCGCGCCCAGCGTAAGCAGGAAGCGGCCAAGCTGCGCGCCGAGGGTGAAGAGCAGTCGCTGACCATCCGCGCCCAGGCCGACCGCGAGAGCACCGTGATCGTGGCCGAAGCCGAGCGCGACGCCCAGCAGCTGCGCGGTGCCGGCGATGCCGACGCCGCCCGCATCTACGGCAAGGCCGGCTCGGCCGACCCGTCGTTCTACGCCTTCTATCGCAGCCTGGAGGCCTACCGTGGCTCCATGACCGACGGCAACGGCGTGATCGTGCTCGACAAGAACGATCCGTTCCTGCAGTACCTCAAGAGCGATCGCTGAGGCCGCAGGCGGTCGTCATCCACGGGGACCCGGTGCAGACCGGGTCCCCGTTTTGTTTGTGGAGATGTCATGAAAGATCTGTTGTCGGCACTGTGTTTGGTCGCCGTGCTCGAAGGCCTGTTCCTGTTCGCCGCCCCGTTGGCCTGGAAGCGCATGGCCGAGCAGCTGTTGATGCTGCGCAGCAGCGCCCTGCGCGCCTGGGGCGGGGTGATCCTGCTGGCGGGGCTGACCACGCTGTGGTGGTTGAAGCATTGAGTGGGGTCCCGCCATGCGCTGTTGGGCAGTGCCGGCCGCTGGCCGGCTCCAGGCCACCCCGGGAGCCGGCCCGCGGCCGGCACTACCCCGGGCGGTCCTGACCGGCCGGTGAAGTCCGTCCGCCCCCGGGGTGGCAGCGGCCACCGGAAACCCGGATAATGCACAAAAGCCGGACGGGCACTCTGTTTCAGAGTCACCCGTCCGGCTTTTTCCGTGTCTGGGTACCCCAGCGTCGGCGCGCTCCCCGCTGGAGCCTGCCATCCCGCGCTGACCGGCCGCCCCGACATGGTCCCAAACCCGCGGCCCCGATGGCCGCACAAAACCAGGAGTTACCCGTCATGGGTCAGTCAGTTGTCGTGTTGGGTGCCCAGTGGGGCGATGAAGGCAAGGGCAAGATCGTCGATCTGCTCACCGAGGAAATCGGCGCTGTCGTGCGCTTCCAGGGCGGCCACAATGCCGGCCACACGCTGGTCATCAATGGCAAGAAGACCGTGCTGCACCTGATTCCGTCGGGCATCCTGCGTGAAGACGCGCTGTGCCTGATCGGCAACGGCGTGGTGATCTCGCCGGCCGCGCTGCAGAAGGAAATCGCCGAGCTGGAAACCTCCGGCGTGGAAGTGCGTTCGCGCCTGAAGATTTCCCCGGCCGCGCCGCTGATCATGCCGTACCACATCGCCCTGGACCAGGCGCGCGAACGCGCTGCCGGCGGCAAGGCGATCGGCACCACCGGCCGTGGCATCGGCCCGGCGTATGAAGACAAGGTGGCGCGTCGCGGCATCCGCATCGCCGACCTGCATTACCCGGCCCAGCTGGAAGAACTCCTGCGCACCGCGCTGGATTACCACAACTTCGTGCTGACCAAGTACCTCAATACCGACGCGGTCGACTTCCAGAAGACCTATGACGAAGCACTGGCCTTCGGCGAATACGTCGAGCCGATGAAGTCCGACGTCGCCGGCATCCTGCACGACCTGCGCAAGCAGGGTAAGCGCGTGCTGTTCGAAGGCGCCCAGGGCGCGCTGCTGGACATCGACCACGGCACCTACCCGTACGTCACCAGCTCCAACACCACCGTGGGTGGTGCGCTGGCCGGTGCCGGCGTCGGCGCGGATGCGATCGACTACGTGCTGGGCATCGCCAAGGCCTACGCGACCCGCGTCGGTGGTGGCCCGTTCCCGACCGAGCTGGACGATGAAGTCGGCCAGGGCATCCGCGACCGCGGTGCCGAGTACGGCGCCTCGACCGGTCGCCCGCGTCGCTGCGGCTGGATGGACATCGTCGCACTGAAGCGCGCCGTGGCCATCAACGGCATCAGTGGCCTGTGCATCACCAAGCTGGACGTGCTCGACGGCATGGAAAAGCTGAAGGTCTGCATCGCGTACGAATACCGTGGCAAGCGTACCGAGTACGCCCCGCTGGACGCGCAGGGCTGGGAAGAATGCACGCCGGTGTACCTGGAGTTCCCGGGCTGGACCGAGAACACCCACGGCATCACCAACTGGGATGACCTGCCGCCGGCCGCCCGCGCTTACCTGCGCGCGCTGGAAGAGCTGGCCGGTTGCCCGGTCAGCATCGTCTCGACCGGCCCGGACCGCGACCACACCATGGTCCTGCAGGACCCGTTCGCCTGATCAGGCGCAGGCGTGCCGGGCAGGCCTGGTAGTGCCTGAAGGTGCAGGAAGAGCCCCGCGAAAGCGGGGCTTTTTCGTGGCGGGCGCCTCAGCGTTGGCCGGCGCCCATCCGCACGTCGGACAATTCCAGGTTGCCGTCCTGGTTCGCGTCCAGCCGTTGGAAACGCATCTCCGAGGAGCGGTGCATCTCTTCGGCACTCAGTCGCTGGCGAGCTCAATGACCGCCTGGACGTGCTGCCTGGTCGTGCCTGGGAAACTGGCGCGGGCGATGCGGGACGCAGCCCCCGGCCCACGTTGATCAGAGCGCCTGCTGACCTTTCAGTACCGGATAGGGGTTGATGGATTCGCCCTTCCACCACTGCTTTTCCGGACCCAGTACGTGGATCTCGAAATGCAGGTGCGGCGCTTCGGGACTGGCATTACCGGTGCTGCCGACGTAGCCGATCACCTCGCCACGCTTGATCGTCTTCTTCTCGACCAGACCGTCGGCATAGCGGTCCAGGTGCGCGTAGTAGTAGCAGTAACGGCCGCTCGGTTCGAACTGGTACACGGTCAGCCCGCCGCGCACGCTGTCGAACAGCTTCTCCACCGTGCCATCGGCAACGGCCAGCACCGGCGTACCGTTCGGCGCCAGGATGTCGATCGCATCGTGCACGCGGCCTTCGCTGCGCGCATCGGTGAACGTGTCCTGCAGTTGGTCAGCACGGATGCCCTGGACAGGCAGCAGCAACGCGCCGGCCGCGTCCTCCGGTGCGGGTGCGGGCGCGGGTGCGGAACCGCCCGCGTCAGGCGCGGGCGGTGAGGGCGTGGTCTGGATCGGCGCCGGCGCGGGTGCAGGTGGCGGTGGCACGTCGAGTGCGGCGCGGGTGGAACTCGTGGCCGAGCCTACTTTGGCCGGCTCGGCGGCACCCAGGCGGGCAGAGGGGCCGGGCGCCAGCAGCCAGTACCCGACCACGCCGATCACCAGGCCTACCGCCAGCAGTCGCAGTGTCTTCATGTGCTTACTCCTGCATCACGACCGGCACGGAGGCATCCACCGCATCGGCCACCTGCAGCGCATCCCAGTTGGTCATGCGCACGCAGCCGTGCGATTCGGTCTTGCCGACATGGCCGGGCTCGGGGGTGCCGTGCAGGCCGTAATGCGGCTTGGAGATGTCGATCCAGACCACGCCGACCGGATTGTTCGGGCCCGGCGGCAGCACCGCCTTGCTATCGCCGGCCTTGGCGTCCCAGAACAGCTTGGGGTTGTAGTGGAAGGTGGGATCGCGCGAGATGCCGAGGATCGTCCACTTCCCGATCGGGAGGGGGTCATGCTTGCTGCCCGAAGACACCGGGAACTGCGCGTAGACGTTGCCATCGGCATCGAACAGTCGCAGCGTCGAGTCGGACTTGTCGATCACCAGCTTGCTGGCCTTGGCCAGCGGCGTCACCGCGATGTTCGGCACCTGGATCACGCTGCCGGCCTTGCCCAGGTCCACGCCCGGGTTGAGGGTTTTCAGCAGGTCCGGCGAGGCGTGGAAGCGTTCGCCCAGCGCCTCTTCTACCGAGCCGAAGCCCAATGCTTTCAACTTGGCCTGTTCGGCCGGGCCCTTCGGCACGGGGTGGAACGGGCCGGCGACGTCCTCGGCGGTCAGCGTGTAGCGCACCAGGGGCGGCGCGCTGTCCGGTTGCAGGGCCTGCCATGTCGCATCGTCCAGTTCGCCGGTGACCTTCAATCCGCGCGCGGCCTGGAACCCGGAAACCGCGCGCTTCTGGTTGGAGCCGACTTCACCATCGATCTGCCCGGGCGAGAAATGCGCCCGATCCAGCAGCACCTGCGCATGGAGATCCGAGCGTGGGCCGGTGGCCACCGGCGTCTCGGCGTCGATACTCGTCGCGGCCGGCGCGGGTGCCGTCTGCGCGATGGCCCAGCCTGAGGACGCCCCCAGGGCGAGGGCAAGCGTGGTGACGCGGGCGATTCGGTGCAGGCGAAGGGACATCGGCAACTCCAGCGGGAACGTGTTTCCACCATGCCTGCCCGGCGTGCGCACTCACCGTGAAAAGCCTGACGCGGGGCTGAGTGGCGGTGCAGAACAAGCTGCGCATGGCGCAGGGCGTTACGTGAATCCATTCACAGCGTGGTCACGCCCGCCGGTCAAGGCGCTGCATCCGGCGCCGATACCAGCCCACCCCCCCCCACGTTTTTTGGATGTCTCATGGATTTTTTGCGGAACGTCAGCGTTGTCTGGCGTCTAGGTATGGGCTTCGGCCTGTTGTTGCTGCTGGTGGCGGCCGTCGTGGCCACCGGCGCTGCCGGCAGTGCGGTGCAGAAGCGCGCGATGCAGCAGGTGGTCGAGGTCAACGTGGCCAAAGTGCGGCTGCTCTCGGACATGCTCGATGCCAATAACCAGATGATGGTCGTGCGCCGGGAAATGCTGATCCGCCAGGGCGACGGCCTGGCCGATGATGAGGCGCGCATCGCCGCGCTCGTCGCGCGCTATGAAGCGAGCTGGATGGCCTACCAGGCATTGCCGACGCAGCCAGGCGACCAGCCCATCGGTGAGGCCATCGCCGCCCGGCGCGCTGCGGCACGTCCGCTCAACAAGCAGATGAGCGAACAGATGGAGCAGGGCGACTTCGCCGCGGCCACCGCACTCACCCTGGGTGCGGTGCAGGAGGCGGCCAATGGGTGGAACCAGGCCCTCAGTGATGGCGTGGTCTACGAGGAAAAGCAAAGCCGCGAGGCCGCTGCCGATGCGATCCGGCTCGGCGAGCGCACGCTGCTGCAGCTGCTTGTATTGGGCGCGATTGCGCTGGTGGTCGGCATCGCCGCGTCCGTCCTGATCGGCCGCAGCCTGACCGGGCCGTTGGCCCGGGCGGTCGCCCTGGCGACGCGGATGGCCAAGGGCGACCTGGCGCAGGACGTCCAGCTGGGTGGCCGCGACGAAATCACCCAGCTCGGCAATGCCATGGCGACGGTCCGCCAGAGCGTCCAGGGCGCGATCGCCGCGCAGCTGGACATGGCGCGCCAGCACGACGCCGGCGCCCTCCGTCATCGCATGGATGAATCCGCCTTCCCGGGCGATTTCGGGCGGATGATCCGTGCCACCAACGAGCTGGTCGGTTCCCACGTCGCGGTGGAGTTCCACATGGTCGAGGTAATGCAGCGCTACGCGATCGGCGATCTGAGCCGCGATCTGGACAGCTATCCGGGCGAGAAGGCCGTGCTCACCAGCACCATGGCCACGGTCAAGGCCAGCCTGATGGCGATCAACCAGCAGATCGAGACGCTGGCCGCGGCCGCGCATGCCGGCGACTTTTCGGTGCGCGGCAGCGAGCAGGCGTTCCAGTTCCAGTTCCGGGCCATGGTGGCCCAGCTCAACGGCATGATGGCCAGTTCGCAGAGCAGCATCGCCGATCTCTCGCAGGTGCTGCGTGCGATCTCCACCGGCGACCTGACCGCGCGGATGGAGGGCGATTACGAAGGCGTCTTCGCGCAGATGCGTGACGATGCGACGGTTACTGCCGTGCAGTTGACCGGCATCGTGCAGCAGATCCAGGGCGCGGCCGGCAGCATCAACGATGCCGCGCAGGAACTGGCGGCCGGCCATCACGATCTGTCGCGCCGCACCGAGCAGCAGGCGGCCAATCTGGAGGAAGCGGCGGCTTCGATGGAAGAGCTGACCTCCACGGTGCGGCAGAACGCCGAGCTCGCCAACCAGGCTGACCTGGAAGCCCATGCGGCCGGCGCCGCGGTGAAGGCGACCGAGCAGGCGATCGCGCAGATGGCCGCGGTGATGAACGAGATCGACCAGTCCTCGGCGCGCATTGCCGAGATCTCGTCGGTGATCGACGGCATCGCGTTCCAGACCAACATCCTGGCCCTGAACGCCGCGGTGGAAGCGGCCCGCGCCGGCGAGAACGGGCGCGGCTTCGCGGTCGTGGCCACCGAGGTGCGTACCCTGGCCCAGCGTGCCGGGACAGCGGCCAAGGAGATCAAGGATCTGATCGACGACGCCAGCAGCAAGGTCAGGACCGGGCTGGATGTCACGGTGCAGTCCGAAGCGGCGATCGCCCGCCTGACCCAGGCCAGCTCGCGCACCAACCAGTTGATGAGCGACATCGCCGCGGCGACCAAGGAACAGGCGGCCGGTATCGAGCAGGTCAACCAGGTGGTGGTGCAGATGGACCAGGTTACCCAGCAGAACGCGGCGCTGGTGGAGGAAGCCACCGCAGCCAGCCGCGCGCTGGAGCAGCAGGCGCATGCCCTGACCGGGTCGGTGGCGGTGTTCACCCTGGAAACCGACGCCACGGCGCGGGTCCGGCCGGCGGCGTTGCAGGCAGCGTGACCGCGCTACCCGCCCGGTAAACCGGAAAGCCCCGCATCCGCGGGGCTTTCTACAGGTCGACCGATGCCGCCGGCGCATCGGCTCAGTCGTCGTTCTCTTCCGCCGCCTCGCGACCCTGCTGGCGGATCAGCGCTTCTTCGCGCGCATCGTTGATGGCATGGCGCACGCCATCCAGGTCGATGCTGCTTTCATCCTGTTCGAACTCGCCGGTCAGCACGCTGTCCGGCAGCAGGTCGCCGGCCTCGAACAGCGCCCACATCTCTTCGCCATACCAGGTCTCCAGCAGTTCCGGTGCCCAGCGGCCCAGATAGGCGGTGAGGTTGTTGACGTCCCGCAGCAGCATCGTGCGCGCGGCGTTGTTGCCCGCCGCACTGACCACCTGCGGAAAATCGATCACCACCGGGCCTTCCGGACCGACCAGCACGTTGTAGGGCGACAGATCGCCATGGATCAGGCCGCAGCACAGCATGCGAACGACCTGGCGTACCAGGACCTGGTGGAATTCGCGGGCCTGTTCCGGGCTGAGTTCAACCTCGCCCAGGCGCGCGGCGGAATAGCCCTCGGCATCGGTCACCAGCTCCATCACCAGCACCCCGTGGAAATACCCATAGGGTTCGGGCACGCGCACGCCGGCGTCACGCAGCTGGTACAGCGCCTCGACCTCGGTGTTCTTCCAGGCCGCTTCCTGCTGCTTGCGGCCGTAATTGCTGGCCTTGCCCACGGCACGCGCTTCACGGCTGCCACGCACCTTGCGGCCTTCCTGGTACTGCACGCGCTGCTGGAAGCTGCGCTGGGCCATGTCCTTGTAGACCTTGGCACAGCGCACATCTTCGCCGCTGCGGACTACGTATACCGCTGCTTCCTTGCCGCTCTTGAGCGGGCGGAGCACTTCATCGATCACGCCGTCGTCGATCAGCGCCTGCAAGCCTTGGGGGGTCTTCACGGTATCTCGGGAATCGGCTGGCGCGGGGCCTGCCCTGGAGGGGGAGGGATTTTCGCATCTTCGGGCCGAGTGAGCCATCGACACGGCACCTGGCGGCCAGGTTGTTCAGCTGCGTGCACGATGGCGACCGCTTGAAATCTGCTTCACATCCGCGCGGCAGGCTGTGGCCACTTTCCCAAGGAGTGCCTGCCCATGATGCTGACCCTGCTGCGCCGCACCGGTGCCGTGCTGGCCCTGTTGCTGGCCGTCCCCGTCCTGCACGCCCGCCCAGCGGCGGCCGATACCGTGCTGATCGTGGTCAGCGGCGAAGGCCGCGACCAGGGCAAGACCCGCCCTGGCTTCGAGATGGACGAGTTCGCACAGGCCTATCTGATCTTCCGCGACAACGGCCTGGCGGTGCAGGTGGCCAGCCCGCGCGGCGGACCGGTGGAGGCCGACAAGTTCGACGCCAAGGAGCCCTTCAACGCGCGCGTCCTTGCCGATCCCGTGGCGGGCGCGCTGCTGGCCGATACCCGCGCCACCGCGACGCTCAGCGCGGCCGACTACGCCGCGGTCTATGTGGTCGGTGGCAAGGGCGCGATGTTCGACCTGCCGGCCGACGTGGCACTGCGCGACCTGCTCGGCAGCATGCACGACCGCGGCGCCGTGGTCGCGGCGGTCTGTCACGGTCCTGCTGCGCTGGTGGATGTGCGGCAGGCGGACGGATCGCTGCTGGTGGCCGGACGTCGCATGACCGGCTTCACCAATGCCGAGGAAGGGGTGTTCGGCAAGCGCTGGGCGAAGGAGTTTCCCTTCCTGCTGGAGACGGCGCTGCGCGAGCGCGGCGCGCGCTGGGAACAGGCGCCACTGATGATGCCCAAGCTGGTCGTCGACGGCCGGCTGATCACCGGGCAGAACCCGTACTCCACACCGGCCGTCGCCGAGGCGATCGTGCGCGCCACCGGGCGCACGCCGGTGGCGCGCACGCCGTGGCGTGATGAGGCCAGCATGGCGCTGGTGCAGCGCCTGCTTGCCGGCGAGGGGGAGGCGGTCAAGCGCGAGCTGGCGAGCAACCGCACGGACTATCACGACCAGCTGATCGGCGTGCTCGGGTACTACCAGCTGCAGGCGGCGCAGGACGATGCAGCGGTGCGTGACGCGCTGGCGATCATGCAGTTGGCGGCGCCGTACATGAGCGAGCCGCAGCTGCCGCTTGGCATCGCGCAGGCGCATTGGCGCCTCGGCGAGGTCGCACAGGCGCGCAGGGTGCTCGGCAAACTGCTGGAAACCCACCCGGACATGGCCGAAGCTAAGCAGCTCAAGGACACGATCGAAGGCTGACCCCATGCACGACGGCCTGCACATCCTGGTGATCGAGGACAATCCGGCGCTGCGCGACGGCATGGCCACGCTGCTGGAGGCGCGCGGCCATCGCGTGGCCTTCGCCGCCGATGGCCGCAGTGGCCTGCAGATGGCGCTGGATGAACCGCCGGAGGTACTGGTGCTGGACCTCACTCTCCCGGGGATGGATGGCCTGCGCGTGTGCAGCCATCTGCGTGAGCAGGCCGACCGCCACATTCCCATCCTGATGCTGACCGCGCGCGACACGCTGGCCGACAAGCTGGTCGGCTTCCAGGCCGGTGCCGATGATTACCTGGTCAAGCCATTCGCAGGCGAGGAACTGCTGGCGAGATGCCTGGCGCTGGCCCATCGACACGGCCGACGCGATGGGCATGTGCTGCGCATCGGGTCGCTGGGCATTGATCGCCGCAGTGGCGCCGTGTGTCGCGGTGGGCAGGCGATCGCGTTGCCGCAGACCGCTTACCGGCTGCTGGTGCTGCTTGCCGAAGCCTGGCCGCGCACGGTCACCCGCAGCGAGTTGATTCGCCGTCTATGGGGCGATGAGGCACCGCCGTCGGATCCGCTGCGCTCGCACCTGTACCTGCTGCGCCAGGCGTTGGACAAGCCCTTCGAGCGGGCGATGCTCAGGACCGTGCACGATGTCGGCTTCAGGCTGGAGGCCGACGCATGACGGCGAGGGTGCATCGCCTGCGTAACCGGTTGATGCTGGCCTTCGCGGTATTCGCACTGGCGGTGGCCAGCCTGTTCGGCCTGTACGTGGCGGTGTTCGTGTACAGCGTTGAAGATCGCTTCTTCGATGCCATGCTCGAGCAGGAAGCGCAGCAGCAGCTGGATCATCGGGCCACCCGTGGGACGTGGTCGCCGCCGCGCAATGCCTTCATGACGATCCACGACAGCGCAGCCACGTTCCCGTCCGATCTCAAGGCCACCTTCGATGCCGAGCCAGACCGCCGCGAGATCGCCGGTACGCAGGGGCGGCACTATCACCTGCGGCCGGTGCAGCCGCAAGGGGCCGCCACGCCGGGGTGGCTGGTCGCCGAGGTCAGCCAACAGCTGGTGGTGCGGCCGATGCGCCGCCAGATCCTGGCGCTGCTGGCCTGGTCCGGACTGGCCGTGGCGGTGGTCGCCATCCTGGCCGGTGCATGGCTGGCCCGACGCACCACACGACCCTTGTCGAAGCTGGCGGCGCTGGTCGATGAGATGGCTCCGGACAGGTTGCCGGTCGGCTTCGCCAGGAATTTCGCCGATGACGAGGTCGGCGTGCTCGCCCGTGGCCTGGACAATCTGAGCGGGCGCGTGCGCGCCTTCATCGCCCGCGAACATGCCTTCACCCGTGACGCCAGCCATGAGCTGCGCACGCCATTGGCGGTGATCCGCAGCGCAACCGAACAGCTGGCCAGCGAACCGGGCCTGTCCGAGCGTGGGCGGCAGCAGCTTGAGCATGTGCAGCACTCGGCGCGACAGCTCGAGCAGACCGTGATCACCCTGCTCACGCTGGCCCGCGAAGAGAACGTGGACCAGGAGGCGACACCACAGCCGGTGCTGCCGATGCTGGAACAGGTGGTGGTCGAGCAGGCATCGCTGCTGGAGGGCAAGCCGGTGCAGGTGCGGGTCGATGTGCCCGCCAGCGCGTGCCTGGCGGTGCCTGGCCCGGTGCTGCACATGCTGCTGGCCAACCTGATCGGCAATGCGTTCGCGCACACGCGGGCGGGCGAGGTGTACATCGATGTCGCGGCCGGACGGCTGCGGGTCCGCAATACCGCGCCGGCTGGCGATCCCGATGCGATCATGCGGCCGTTCACCAGGGGCGAGGGCAGTGCCGGGTTCGGGCTGGGCCTGGCGATCGTGCAGCGGTTGTGCGACCGCTTCGCCATCGACCTGCGCATCGAAGGGACCGAGCACGCCACAGTGGCCAGTTTCAGCGTGCAGTAACGCTGCTGGGCTGGCCGGAACACGTGCCGGTGAAACCGGTACCACCCAGAACGATCACACCGTCGACGCAGTCCACCGCAGCCGTGGGACGATAAGCGCTACGTTTGCGTTCTACCGCGTGCTGCTTCAGGCAGCACGCGGCAAATGCGCGGCAGGTCCGGCGCGCAGGTCAGGCCTTGCCGGTCACTCGCTTGCGGGCGCCGGTCGTTGCCGTCTTTTTCGCAGGCGTCCGGGCGGCGGTTGTCGATGCGGCTTTCCGGGTGGCCTGCTTCGCGACGGTCTTCTTCGCCGCCTTCTTTATCGTCTTTTTGACCGCGGTCTTTGCTGTCGTTTTTTCAGCGGCCTTCTTCGCCGTCTTCTTTACGGTCTTCTTGGTGGCCTTCCCGGGCGCTGCTTTCGTAGCGGCCTTCCTGGCAGCGGTTTTCTTCACCGCCGCCTTCTTCGTCGCCGACGCTTTCGTGGTCCTGGTTGCGGTCTTCCTGGCGCTGCCGCTCTTTTTGCCGCCACCGTCCTGCTTGTTGACGGTCGCCCAGGCGATGCGCTCCGCCGCGGCCTCGCTGCGGCCCTGGTCCCTCTCGCTTTGCTCGATGTGCTCGGCGTTGCGCTTCTGCTTGTCGGTATAGCTGGATTTATCACCGCGCGGCATGGTCATGCTCCTGTCTGGTGACGAAGGTGGCGCCGCTCAGGAGAGCGTGCGCACCTTCGGTTCGCGGGCCCACTGCCGCGTAGCGGCGGCGGCAAGGAAGGCCTTGGCATCCTCGGCCTCGACCACCCCGGCATCGTTGCCGACCCGGGCGACCTTCAACAGCGCCTGTGCGCCGTCGTCGGCGGCGATCGCCTTGAGATGGGCCCAGGCATCGCTGACGAAGTCGATCGCGGCGGATTCCTTGCTCAGTTTCTTGGCGGCATCACTGCTGAGCACCACCGCGACCGCATCGAACACCACCGACGGCGTGCCGGCCAACTGGCCGTCCGCGGCGAGCGTCTTGCCATCGCTGAGCCTGGCGCCACCGATCTTCGGTGCGACCAGCTTCACGCTGGCCCCGGCCTTGTCGGCGGCTTTGCGCAGGTTGGCGATCAAGGCCGCATCGGAGCCTTCGTCGAACAGGATGCCGATGCAGCGGCCGGTGAGCAGGTCCTTGGTGCGGCCGATGATGCGTACCTCGGGTGCCTTCGGGAAATCCTGCGCCGGGGTCTGCGTGGCCGCCGGCTCGGGCAGGGCGGGCATCGCCAGACCGTCAGCGACCCGCTTGGCCAGTGACTCATCGATGTTGCGCAGGTGGCTCACGGTGCGCTCGCGCACCTTGACCGTTTCCACCTTGGACAGCTCGAATACCAGTGCGGAGGCAAGGTGCGCCTGCTCCGGCGCCTCCAGGCTGCGGAAGAACATCCGGGCCTGGCTGTAGTGATCGGCGAAGCTGTCCGCGCGCACGCGCCCCTTGCGGCCGTCATCCGGTGCGGTAGCGTGGCTGGGGAAGCCATCGGCCGTCTCACGCGGGCTGTCGCCCTGCAGCGAACTGGGATCGTAAGCGACCCGGCCTTTGGGGATGTTCATCTGCATATGACCGTCGCGTTGGTGATTGGCGAACGGGCACTTGGGCGCATTGACCGGGATCTGGTGGAAATTCGGGCCGCCCAGGCGGCTGAGCTGGGTATCCAGATAAGAGAACAGGCGGCCCTGCAGCAGCGGATCGTTGCTGAAATCGATACCCGGTGGCACGTTGGCCGGGCAGTAGGCGACCTGCTCGGTTTCGGCGAAGAAGTTGTCCGGCCAGCGGTCCAGCACCATGCGCCCGATCACGGTCAGCGGCACCAGCGATTCGGGAATGATCTTGGTCGAATCCAGATGATCGAACGGGAAGGCCTCGGCCTGTTCCTCGGTGAACAGCTGCACCGCCAGCTCCCACTCCGGGAAGTTGCCGGCGGTGATCGCCTCGAACAGGTCGCGGCGGTGGAAGTCGTTGTCCGCGCTCTGCAGCTTCACCGCCTCGTCCCACACGGTGGACTGGATGCCCAGCTTCGGCCGCCAGTGGAACTTCACGAAGGTCGACTCGCCGGCATCGTTGATCAGCCGGAAGCTGTGGATGCCGAAACCTTCGATGGTGCGCAGCGAGCGGGGAATCGTGCGGTCGCTCATCGCCCACATGATCATGTGCATCGATTCGGGCATCAGCGAGACGAAGTCCCAGAAGGTGTCGTGCGCGCTGGCGGCCTGCGGGAACGCCCGGTCCGGCTCCATCTTCACTGCGTGGATCAGGTCGGGGAACTTGATCGCGTCCTGGATGAAGAACACCGGGATGTTGTTGCCGACCAGGTCCCAGTTGCCTTCCTTGGTATAGAACTTGACCGCGAAACCGCGCACGTCGCGCGGGGTGTCGACCGACCCGGCACCGCCGGCCACCGTCGAGAAGCGGGTGAACAGCGGGGTGCGTACCCCCACTTCGCTGAGGATCCGCGCGCGGGTGTACTCCCCGAGCGAGCGGGTCAGCTCGAAGTAGCCGTGCGCCGCGCTGCCGCGGGCATGCACGATGCGCTCGGGGATGCGCTCATGGTCGAAGTGGGTGATCTTCTCGCGCAGGATGAAGTCTTCCAGCAGGGTCGGCCCGCGCGGCGTGGCACGCAGCGAGTTCTGGTTATCGCCGACCGGGATGCCCTGGTTGGTGGTCAGCACGGGGTGGCCGTTGCCTGCACGCTGGTGCAGTTCATCGCCTTCGCCGCGGACGTCGGTGGCAGGTGCGGGGGCATTCTTCGTGCTTTTCTTGCTGGCGGCCATGAGGCGACTCCGGGAGCTGGCGGGAAGGGGGACCGGCTCACACTGGCGGCCGGGGCGTTAATCGAGGGTGCGAATACGCGGCGCTGCTTGCACCCGCGCTTCACATGCGGGGCCCGGGCGCTGGGTGAGGCGCGTGCGGACAGGTATCCTTGGGCGCGTCTTCTCCTGTCTTTTCCAGCCGCATGCGCGTTGAACCCGCCGACATCGAAGCCCTGTTTGATGCGATCCCCGACGTCCTGTTCTTCATGAAGGACTGCGACGGGCGCTACACGCACATCAACCAGACCATGCTGCGCCGGCTGGGCCTGAAGTCGCGCAAGGACGTGATCGGGCGCACCGCGGCGGAGATCTATCCCACCGGATTGGGCGCGGACTACGCGACCCAGGACGAACAGGTGCTGGCCGGCAAGGTCATCGAGAACCTGATGGAACTGCACCTGTTCGCCAACCGCGAGCCCGGCTGGTGCCTGACCTGCAAGCGGCCGCTGCTGGTGGACGGGCAGATCCGCGGGCTGATCGGGATCTCGCGCGACCTCGGTCAGAAAGACAGCCTGGGGACCCAGTACGAACAGCTGCGCCTGGCCCTGGCCCATCTGAATGCGCATTACGCCGAGAACGTACGCATGCAGACCCTGCTCGACATCACCGGCTTCTCGCTGTCCAAGCTGGAGCGCACCTTCCGCAAGGTGTTCCAGATGACCCCGCAGCAGGTGCTGACCCGCCTGCGCATCCAGATGGCGGTGCATCTGCTGCACGGCCCGGACAGCATCGCCAGCATCGGCCAGGCCTGCGGTTTCACCGACCAGAGCGCGTTCACCCGCAAGTTCAAGGCCGAGGTCGGACTGTCGCCCCGGGCCTACCGCGCCCAGATCGGCGAGCGCGCCGCTGCCTGAGGCAGGTGGGGCTTCCGGCCTATGCCGCCGCGCGGCCGACAGGGTATGGTGTCGCACTTGTTGCCCGCCAATCGATTCCGATGCCCGCATCCCAGACTCCGGCTCCTGCCACTTCGCCCGCCGATACCCGCCTCGGGCACGCGCTCAAGCCCCGCCAGCTGATCATGATGGGCCTGGGCAGCGCGATCGGCGCCGGCCTGTTCCTCGGCTCCGGTGTGGGCGTCCAGGCCGCTGGCCCGGCGGTCCTGCTGTCGTACCTGGTCGCCGGCGCACTGGTGATCATCGTGATGAATGCGCTGGGCGAAATGGCCGCGGCCAAACCGACCAGTGGCGCGTTCTCGGTCTATGCCGCCGACGCCATGGGGGCTACTGCCGGTGCCACGGTGGGCTGGCTATGGTGGGTGCAGCTGGTGATCGTGATCGCCGCCGAGGCGGTTGGCGCGGCCGGCCTGCTCGCCACGGTCTGGCCGGCGATCCCGGTGCCGATGGCGGCGCTGGCCTTCATGCTGTTCTTCACTGCGATCAACCTGCTCGGGGTGAAGAACTTCGGCGAGTTCGAGTTCTGGTTCGCGATCCTGAAAGTGGCTGCGATCGTCGGCTTCATCCTGATCGGGGTGGCGTTGCTGATGGGCTGGCTGCCGGACGTGTCCTCGCCGGGCCTGCGCAACTTCACCGAGCACGGCGGCTTCATGCCCAAGGGTCTGGCCGGGATCGGCGCGGCGCTGCTGGTGGTGGTGTTCGCCTTCGGCGGCACCGAGATCGTGGCGGTGGCCGCGGCGGAAACCGAGGATCCCGAGCGCAGCATCGCGCGTGCGATCCGTACCGTGGCCTGGCGCATCCTGGTGTTCTACATCGGCTCGCTGAGCGTGATCATCGCGGTGGTGCCGTGGACCAGCGAGGCGCTGAAGTCGCCGTTCGCGGCGGTGCTGGAAGCGGCCAAGATTCCGGGCGCGGCCACGGCGATCACGCTGATCGCGGTGATCGCGCTGTTGTCGGCGCTCAATGCCAATCTGTATGGTGCGTCGCGGATGATGTATTCGCTGGCCCAGCGCCGCGAGGCACCGGCCGTGCTGGGCTGGACCGATCCGCGCCAGGTGCCGATCATCGCGGTGCTGGCCAGTGTGCTGTTCGGTTTCGCGGCGACGGTGATGGAGCTGCTGTTCCCGGACAGGGTGCTGCCGGTGCTGCTCAACATCGTGGGGTCGACCTGTCTGCTGGTGTGGACGATTTCGTTGTTGTCGCAGTTGATTCTGCGTCATCGGGCGAATCGGGATGGGACGCGGTTGCCGTTCCGGATGGCGGGGTATCCGTATCTGACGGTGATCGGGTTGGGGGTGCTGGCGCTGATCTTCGGTCTGTTGCTGTCCGAGGCGCACACGCGGGTGCAGTTCCTGTCGATGGCGGCGTTGACGGCGGTGATCGCGGCGAGCAGTGAGATTGCGCGTCGGGTGCGTGCTACAGCCAACAGCTGACAGCCAACGGCCAACAGCCAACAGCCAACAGCCAACAGCCAACAGCCAACAGCCAACAGCCGCAGGTTTGAGCCTCCGCTTGCCTGGGCGGGCACGGGTGGGTTGGCGGGACCCGCTGCAAGTACGTCCATGTAAGCTCGTATGCCGCCATCCATGGCGGCATACGGTCCCGCCAACCCACCCGTGCCCACCCTTTGACAGGGGGCTGGTGGACGAGGAAAGGTCCAAAGCAGAGCGCAGAACGCAGAACGCAGCCGAGCTGGTGCTGCGATGCTCGCAACTCGCAACTCGCAACTCACAGTTCGAAGCTCAGAGTTCGACGCCGGGTGCGCAATGCGAAATGCGCATTTGGCGCTGAGCAATGGGCAGTGAGCGTTGAACGTTCGACGCCGATGCTGACGCTATGGACAGCCATCCGATGACTGCATGAGGTGTTAGTGCTCGCCTCCGCTGCACGGCGATTGCGGTTGGTTTTCCAGAGGCGGCCGCCCCCCGCCCAGCCTGCAGAATCCGAAGGCGGCTTTCCTTCACGGCGCGCGGGAGCCGGGAGCCGGGAGGCGGGTAGTCGGCAGCAGCCCATAACAAAAACGGCCCGCTTGCGCGGGCCGTCTGCTGTTGCGTCAGGGCAGGGGAGGCTTAGACCTCCACGCCCTCGTCTTCCTTGTACGCATCGACCGGGATGCAGGCGCACATCACGTTCTTGTCGCCGTAGACATTGTCCACGCGCGCCACCGGCGGCCAGTACTTCTGCTGGCGCAGGCTGGCCAGCGGGAAGGCCGCCAGCTCACGCGGGTAGGCGTGGGCCCACTCGCTGGCCGACACCACCGCAGCGGTGTGCGGGGCGTGCTTGAGCGGATTGTCCTCGCGGTCCAGGCGGCCGTCTTCGATCGCGGCGATCTCTTCACGGATCTGGATCATCGCGTTGATGAAGCGATCCAGTTCGTGCAGCGACTCGCTTTCGGTTGGCTCCACCATCAGCGTGCCGGCGACCGGGAAGCTCAGGGTCGGGGCATGGAAGCCGAAATCGATCAGGCGCTTGGCCACGTCCTCGGCGCCGATGCCGGAGGTCTTCTCCAGCGGACGCACGTCCAGGATGCACTCGTGGGCCACCAGGCCGTTGCGGCCGGTGTACAGGGTCTTGAAGTGCGGGGCCAGGCGCTTGGCGATGTAGTTGGCGTTGAGCAGGGCGACCTGGGTCGCCTTGCGCAGGCCGGCGGTGCCCATCAGGGTGATGTACATCCAGCTGATCGGCAGGATCGAGGCGCTGCCGAAGCTGGCCGCGCTGACCATGCCCACATCGCCTTCGCCGCCCAGCACCTTCGGCAGGAACGGAGCGAGGTGCGACTTGACCGCGCACGGGCCGACGCCCGGGCCGCCGCCGCCGTGCGGGATGCAGAAGGTCTTGTGCAGGTTCAGGTGCGAGACGTCCGAGCCCCACTTGCCGGGCTTGGCCACGCCGACCAGGGCGTTCATGTTGGCGCCGTCGGTGTACACCTGGCCGCCATGCTTGTGCACGATCTCGCAGATTTCCACCACCTCTTCCTCGAACACGCCATGCGTGGACGGGTAGGTGATCATCAGTGCGGCCAGGCGGTCGCTGTACTTCTCCGCGTTGATGCGGATGTCGTCCAGGTCGACGTTGCCGTTGGCGTCGGTCTTGGTCACCACGACCTTCATGCCGCACATCTGTGCCGAGGCCGGGTTGGTGCCGTGGGCCGAGTCCGGGATCAGGCAGACGTCGCGATGGCCTTCGCCGCGCGAGCGATGGTAGGCGCGGATCGCCAGCAGGCCGGCGTACTCGCCCTGCGCGCCGGAGTTCGGCTGCAGGCTGACCGCGTCATAGCCGGTGCATTCGACCAGCATCGCTTCCAGGCCGTCGATCAGTTCCTTGTAGCCGGTGGCCTGGTCGGCCGGGGCCAGCGGATGGATGTTGGCGAACTCCGGCCAGGTCACCGGAATCATCTCGGCGGTGGCGTTGAGCTTCATGGTGCAGCTGCCCAGCGGGATCATGGTGCGATCCATGGCCAGGTCCTTGTCCGCCAGCGAACGCAGGTAACGCAGCAGTTCGTGTTCGCTGTGGTGGGTGTTGAACACCGGGTGGGTCAGGAAGTCGCTGGTACGCACCAGGCCGGCCGGCAGCGCATCGGCGGTGGCGGCGTCGAGGGCATCGACATCCACCGTGGCGCCGAACAGCTGGCCGAGCGCGACGATGTCGGCGCGGGTGGTGGTTTCATCCAGGCTGATGCCGACCGCATCGCTGTCGATCGCACGCAGGTTGATGCGCGCCGCGGCGGCCTTGGCGTGGATCGCCTTGGCGTCGACATCCTTGACGTGCAGGGTGTCGAAGAAGTGTTCGCCGACATTCACGCCGGCGCCGCGCAGTGCGGCGGCCAGGATGCTGGCCAGGCGATGGGTGCGGCGGGCGATGCGGGTCAGGCCTTCCGGGCCGTGGTACACGGCATACATCGAGGCCATCACGGCCAGCAGCACCTGCGCGGTGCAGATGTTGGACGTGGCCTTCTCGCGGCGGATGTGCTGCTCGCGGGTCTGCAGCGTCAGGCGGTAGGCGGCATTGCCCTGCGCATCGACCGAGACGCCGATCAGGCGGCCCGGCATCGAGCGCTTGTACGCATCGCGGCAGGCCATGAAGGCCGCATGGGGACCACCGAAACCGAACGGCACGCCGAATCGCTGCGAGTTGCCGACCACGATGTCCGCGCCCCATTCGCCGGGGGCGGCGATCAGGGTCAGGGCAAGCAGATCGGTGGCCACCGCGACCAGGCCGCCACGCGCGTGCACGGCATCGGCCAGCGCCTGGTAGTCGCCGATATGGCCGAAGGTGTCCGGGTACTGCAGCAGCACGCCGTAGGCCTCGGCTTCCATCGCCTCGGCCGGGGTGCCCACGCGCAGCACGATGCCCATCGGCTCGGCGCGGGTGCGCAGCAGTTCCAGCGTCTGCGGGTGCACGGCGTCGTGCACGAAGAAGGTGTCGGACTTCGACTTGGCCGAGCGCTTGGCCAGGGTCATCGCTTCGGCCGCGGCAGTGGCTTCATCCAGCAGCGAGGCGTTGGCGATCTCCATGCCGGTCAGGTCCGCGCACAGGGTCTGGAAGTTGATCAGCGCTTCCATCCGGCCCTGCGAAATCTCGGCCTGGTACGGGGTGTAGGCGGTGTACCACGCCGGGTTTTCCAGCACGTTGCGCAGGATGACGTTCGGGGTGAGGGTGCCGTAGTAGCCCTGGCCGATGAAGGTGCGGAACACCTGGTTCTTGTCGGCGATGGCGCGGATCTTGGCCAGTGCCTGCACTTCGGTCAGCGACTCGGGCAGGTCCAGCGGGGCCGGCGACTTGATCCCGGCCGGGACGATCGCATCGGTCAGCGCGTCCAGCGAGGCGTGGCCGACCACGTCGAGCATCTGCGCGATTTCGGCGTCGTTGGGGCCGATGTGGCGTTCGACGAACGCGTGGCTGTGTTCAAGCTCGCGCAGGGAGGGGGTGTTCTGGGACATGGCTGGCATCTCGGAGAGTGGGCACGCACGTTCGGAAGGCGGCCGGGCCAGGGCGCGTCGCGGGCGACAGCGATCCACCGGACCTTGCGGTCTTCCTGGGTGCCCCTCTGTCCTTTTGCCTGAGAGTTTAAAAGCGCGCATCGGCGTGCTTCGTGCCCCTTCGGCGCCGGCACTCGCCGGTCTCTCCAGAGTTTTGGTACGGGTGGTATCGGGCCTGAGCGATTACGGGCGTTGCGCCTTCGGCAGCGGGTGTCCGCTTCTCCCACCATGTAGCCCGGCGATTATAGCCCAGCGCTTTCGGCCACTGGGCCTTTCCGGCACATGAATACGGGGAGGCGCAGCCGCCGAAAGCCCTGTCCGGGCATGGTGCCGGCGGCGACAAAGGCCTATGATCACCGGATCCTCGTATTCATCTGGCGCCGCCCCTTCCGGGCTGGCGCCCGCCGTGCATTGCGCATGGCCGCTGACGGAAGCCCGCATGACGCCCGCCTCACCCTCGACCCGCCGTCTGGCCCTGCTGCTCGCAGGCCTGGCGATGTTCGGTCCGTTCTCGATCGACACCATTTTCCCGGCCTTCCTGCTGCTGGGCGACCGCATGCAGGTGGACCAGGTCGCGGTGCAGCAGACCATCAGCGTCTACCTGCTGTTCTACGGCCTGATGAGCCTGGCGCACGGCCCGTTGTCGGATGCGTTCGGCCGCAAGCGGGTGATCATCGGCGGCCTGGTGCTGTTCATCGGTGCCTCGATCGGCTGCGCGCTGTCGCGCGACATGACCACGTTGCTGGTGTTCCGCGCGCTGCAGGGCGTGACCGCCGGTGTCGGCGTGATCGTCGGCCGTGCGGTGATCCGCGATCTGTACCACGGTGCCGACGCGCAGCGGTTGATGAGCCAGGTCTCGATGATCTTCGGCGTCGCCCCTGCGATTGCGCCGATCATTGGCGGCTGGATCCTGCTCGGCGGTGGCGACTGGCCGCTGATCTTCTGGTTCCTGGTGCTGTTCGGCGTGGTCCTGCTGCTGGCCACGGGCAAGTGGCTGCCGGAAACCCACCCGGTGGAAGCGCGCACGCCGCTGTCGATGCGTGAGCTGCTGCGCAGCTATGCGCGCATGGGCTCCAACCCGCGCCTGTTGCGCCTGGCTGCGGCCGGTGCGTTCAACTTCTCCGGCATCTTCCTGTACATCGCCTCGGCGCCGGTGTTCGTGATGCAGCACCTGCAGCTGGGTGAGGGTGGCTTTGCGTGGTTGTTCATTCCCACCATCGGCGGCATGACCGTCGGTTCGTTCCTGTCCGGCCGTATGGCCGGGCGGATCGTGCCGCAGCGGCAGATCGCCATCGGCTTTGCGTTGTGCGCGGTCTCGGCGCTGCTGAACTTCGGCTATGTCGTGTCGGTGCCGCAGATCGCGCTGCCGTGGGCGGTCATGCCGATCTTCCTGGGCGGTGTCGGCATGGCGCTGATCTTCCCGATCCTGGCGCTGGCCGTGCTGGACATGTATCCGCATCAGCGCGGCCTGGCCTCGTCCATGCAGATGTTCATCCAGCTGATGATCAACACGGTGGTGGCCGGCGTGGTGTCCCCGATGCTCAGCAGCAGCCCGTTGCATCTGGCGCTGGGCTACGCGGCCTTCTTCGCCATCGGTGGCAGCTTCTGGTACTGGGAGCAGCACTGCGAACGCCGCCGCGACCTGCTGACACCCATTGAGTAAGGCGCGCGTACAGATAACCGTGGGCGGAACATTCAACCCACGACATGCGGATTCCACGTGTGGAATCCGCATGTCCAGCGCCGCTATCAGCCCGCACGCATCCAGTTCACTTCGACCTTGCACTTCGGATCCGCACCGGATTTATCGAAAACAAACTCGATCTGCCCGAAATAGTACGTGGCCTGCCTCAGATCGTGGCTCTCCGTGCCCATGTCCGTGTACCAGTTGCCGTTCTGGACCAGCGAGTCGGGCGTCTCGCCTTTTGTTGACCAGTCACCTTGGTGCTGGTTGATCCGGCTTCGGATCTTGATGTTCGCCTTGTTGCCCCCCTGCTGATTGTTGCTTTTGGTGATTCGGTAGCCGTAGGTCCGCATCACGAATGCCGTCTGGCCACTGTTCAGTTTCTCCCGGCCGTAGCCGAGCTCCACTTCACCGGTGAAATTGCCCTTCTTGCAGGTATAGATGTGGGTGCCCTTGCCGGTTGCTCGGGGCGCGAAGTAGTGGTCGGACACATCGTCAATGATGTCCACGGAGGGGAAGCTGGCCGCCATGCACTCAGCATAGGTGCCCTGCCGGGTTGTCGGGAATGCCGTCACGGTCGGGCCCACGCTGCAACGCGCTTCGGTCCACGACGCGCCGTTGGATGGGCGCTCCGGCGCCCAGTAGAGCGGCTTGTTGGTGGAAATGGGGTTGAGCAGTTCCTTCTCTAGATTGAGCAGGTCGGTCAACGACAGCTCGGGTTTCGGCGGCAGCAGGGTGTCGCCGATCGGGGGGACGAACTGTGCGAAAGCGGGCGAGCTCATCGTCGCGGCGACGGCCAGGGTCAGGGTGAGCATCTTCTTCATGGTTAACGGCACCTGTTGTGAAACCAGGCCGTACTGTGCGGAATGATGCACGCCACTTGTTAGGCAAAGTTGGAAATGGTGGACTGGTTACGTCACGGCAGTGATGAGTGTCAACTATCAGGTGGGGCGTGGGTCGAATGCGTCACGCTCAATAGTGTGCGGGGTATCACGGACTGCGCGATTTCAGCAGCCGCGTCGCGATCCCGTTGCATCAGCAGCGCCGCCATTGCGGGTGCACCCAGCAGCATACGCCTTGCCTGCACAGCGCGCAGGGTTGGCAGCATTGCCATTGCCTCACCGCAGCGTATCCTGTGCGCTCGCCAGCCAGTTCGTGCTCCACGACAGCCAATACGCTCCCCTGCGGACGCCGCGTCCGCGGCAATTCAGGGTGATTGCATGGCTGCCCAGCAGATCTACCGCCTGTTCGATGTCGCGCTCAAGCAGCGCACCGTTCTCTCTCCGTCGCTGACCCGCATGGTCTTCGCTGCGCCCGATGTGGCCAACATGAAGACCGACGGGCCGGATCAGCGCATCAAGGTGTTCTTCCCGCTAGCCGGCCAGGCAGCCCCCGAGGTGCCGCAGGGCGAGGACTGGTATGCGCGTTATCGGGCGCTGCCCGGCACCGCCCGGTGCACAGCTGTTCTGGCTGGCCCGCGAGGGCGCCGCGCATGGTCAGCGGCTGCAGGACGCGGTACGGGCCCGGATCGGTCTGTGGGAGCAGGCCAGTGCAGCGGGGGGCGAGCTGTATGCCTGGGTCGCCGGCGAGGCCGGCGCGGTGATGGCGATCCGCTGGCACCTGGTGAAGACCTGTGGGATCGACCGCCAGGCCATCACCTTCATGGGCTATTGGCGGCACGGCAAGGTCCTGGATTGAGCCGGCCTCAGCCGCTTCAGAGCGGGGCCGCCAGGGCCCGTGCGGTATTCTTGGCGCTTTGCCGCAGTCCGGATTTCCCCATGTCGACCACCTCCAAACTGCGCCGCGACATCCGCCGGCGCCGTGAAACCCAGGCCGCCAACCGCGAGCAGGACAATGCCACGCCGGTTGAGCCCCATGCCGAGCTGCGCGACCAGCAGCGCACGCTGCTGGCCGGCATTGTCCGCCGGGATGGCGAGTGGGTGCTGGGCATGGACGGCCGTATCGCTGGCCAGACCCCCAGTGCAGCGCGGGTGCTGGCCCTGATCATGCAGGCTGCTGAACTGCATGAACGCCAGGGCACGCCGGTGCGCCTGGTGTATTCGGACGCGCTTAAAGACGCGGCGCACGCCGAAGCCAAGGCCGACGGCATGGACTTCGAGCAGTTCAAGGTGGAACTGGCCGCCCAGCTGAAGCCTGCGTCCTGAAACAACACGGGGCGGCGCACCCGCGCCGCCCCGTTGTCCCTCAGCGACCGCGCAGGTCGTCGATCACGTCCACGTTATCGAACTTGTCGATGACGCATTTCACGTAATCGGCAGGCTTGAGCGCCGAATACGGGGTCTGGTAGGTCACCAGCTTGCACTGGTAGCTCTTGCCGCCGACGTTGCCTTCGTGCCAATCGTAGTTTTCCTCCCAGTAGATCGGCAGAGCGCCAGCGCCGCCCTCGTCGAACTGCTTCATGCCTTTGCAGCCCAGCACTTCATTGCCCGGCACCGGGACGTTGAAGTGAGCCGCCGCGGCCCGGTAGTACGTGATCCGGTTCTGCGACTGCAGGTGCTCGGTGCTGCCACCGCATTCCACACCACCATTGATGATCTGCGTGGTCACCCCGAAGCCAGGCACCAGACCATTGGCGAGGTCGCGTGCGTTGGGCTGCCAGGTGCCGTCGATCACATGCATCATCGAGGGCTTGGGCGGCTGCGGATACATGTAGAAGAACGCGGCGCTGGCCAGGTTCAACCAGGTATCGGCGACCAGCTCGGGCTTGTCGAGCAGGGTGCGCACGGTGCCGAACATCGCATCGGAGAACGGTCCGTAGTTGTAGTTGTAGGACAGTTGCTTGGCGCCCCGCCCGAAGTAGCTCTTGAAGCGGCCGGCGTGAGGGCCGCTCTCGAACACACCACACGGCCAGGTCTGGCCCTGCCAAGTGGCCGGGTTGCATTCGCCTGCGTAGCCATCGGGCGTTTCCTCGCTCCAGCCCATCTCGCGGACGTGCACCAGCGCCTGGCGCCACTCGGGAATCGGGCTGTGCGCATCGTGGCCGCCGGTTTCCTGCGCGAAGTGCGCCACCATCGTTGCCAACGTCCTGCGGCAGATGGCGTCGGCATCGCGGCCATCGGTGTAGGAGGCGCAGATCGCCGGGAACTTGGCGAACGCCTGCAGGAAGCCCCGGTAGGTGTACTCCGGTGCCCGCATCGGGAAGAGGGAGTCGAACTGCGCGGCATCCAGCAGCGCTTCGACCCGGCGCACGTTCTCGGGGTTGGCCGCGCGCAGTGGCTCGACGGCCTGGACCTGGGTGTTGGGCAAGGTACGAATCGATGCCAGTGTCTGCTGCATCAACGGGAAGTCGGTGAGGCGGGCTTCATCGGACAGCAGCCGGCTCAGCGGGATCTCGACCGGGTCAAGCGGATCGGGGTCGCCGGGGCCCGGACCGCCGGTGTCACCGTCACAGCCGGGTGCGGTTTCGGCAATCTCTTCCCAAGGCGACAGCCATGGTTGGGAAGGGTCGATGGCCGCGGGCGATTCGCCGACGTTGGCCCACCATTTCGCCTTGAAATAGCGCGACTGGAAGATCACCACGCAGCCGGCGACGTAGGTCTGGGTCGGGTCGTAGGTATCGTTGGCGGCGGGCATGGCGGCGGTGCGCAGCGGCGGGCGGGAGTCGGCATCCGCCGAGGCGGCGTTGCTGCCGTGGGCCGTGGCGCAGCCAAGTACGGCCAGCACCGCAGCGGCCAGAAGGGTGTGACTGGTCATGGGCAATCCAGAGCAAGGGAAAGAGCACCGACCGTAACGCTCTCACACCGGCATCACGTGTCGCGTTCTGCACGACGTTGTGAAAGCTTGAACTGCACCGGACCTGTCTATCGCATTGGATCGCTTTTTCACGCGATGGTTGTTGAAAGGCCCGCGAGCACGGACTGTGAACCGGCTCACGCGCTGCGCGGATGAGCGGACGGGGCGGAAGCAAAGAAAAAGGCCGACACCGCTGTCGGCCATTTCCTGATTGTCAGGTTTGCGCGTTGGATTACTGCTTGGTCGTTGCCGGTGCCGTCGTGGCTGCGGCCGTCGTGCTGGCCGGCACCTGCCAGCCACACATCTGGCCCTGGTTCTGCTGCTTGAGCCACTCGTTGACCGGGGTGAAGTACTCGATCATCGGGCCGGCATCGAGTTTGTCGCCGCCGGTGATTTCCTTCAGCGTGGCCTGCCACGGCTGGCTGGCACCCTTGCTCAGCATCGCCCAGAACTTCTGGCCGGCTTCCTTGTTGCCGTAGAAGCTGCACTGGTGCAACGGGCCCTTGTAACCGGATGCATCGCACAGGCCCTTGTAGAACTGGAACTGCAGGATGCGCGCCAGGAAGTAGCGGGTGTACGGGGTGTTGCCCGGCACATGGTACTTGGCGCCCGCGTCGAAGAATTCCTCACCGCGCGCGCTGGCGGGGGCCACGCCCTGGTACTTGGCCTTCAGGTCCCACCACGCCTGGTTGTAGTGGTCCGGGGTGATCGAACCGTCGAACACGCCCCAGCGCCAGCGGTCGATCATCAGCCCGAACGGCAGGAACGACACGCCGCTCAGGGCCATGCGCATCTGCGCGTTGATGGTCGCCTCGCGGCTTTCCTGCGGGGTGTCGACCAGGCCGATCGAGTTGAGGTACTGCGGGGTCATCGCCAGCACGATGGTGTCGCCGATCGCTTCGTGGAAGCCGTCGTTGGCACCGCCCTGGAACAACGGCGGCAGCGGGTTGTAGGCCAGGTCGTAATAGATGTGGCCGAGCTCGTGGTAGATCGTGGTGAAGTTTTCTTCATTCGGCTTGATGCACATCTTGGTGCGCACGTCGCCGTCCATGTTCATGTCCCACGCGCTGGCGTGGCAGACCACGTCGCGGTCCAGCGGCTTGATGAACTGCGTCTTGTCCCAGTACGACTTGGGCAGCGCCGGCATGCCGAGCGAGACGTAGAAGTCCTGCGCGCGCTCGGTCATCTGCTTGGCGGTGCGCAGTTCGGCCTCGCGCTGGGCCTTGTACAGCGCTTCGACGTTGGCGCCGCTGCCGGCCTTGGCCAGCGCGCCGCTCAGGTTGGTCTGGTACTGCTTTTCCAGCGCGGCGGTGATGTCCAGGTTGCCGGCACCGGGGTACGGTTCCAGCTGGTCCCACAGATTGGACCAATCCTGCTGCCACATGTTGCCGGTGAGGTGCGCAGCGATCAGCCCGCCGTTGACCTCGGCTTTGTCCTTGCCGTAGGTGGCATCGAGCTTGGTGCGCGCATAGCAGTGCAGCTGCTCGTACATCGGCTTGACCTGGTCCCACAGGCGATCGGTTTCCGGACCGATCTGGTCGGCGGGCATGTCATAGCCGCTGCGCCACATCTGGCCGGCATCGGCGAAGCCCATTTCCTTGGCGCCTTCATTGACCAGGCTGACGAAGCGCTGGTAATCGGCGCGCATCGGCTTGGTGGTGGCATGCCAGCCCTGCCAGGCGTCGAGTTGCTTGTCGTAGTCGCGGCTGCGCGCGAGCACCTGCTCCAGGTCGCCGAGCTGGCGGCAGGTCTGCGGGTTGGCTTCGTCGGTGCAGTACTTGCCGGAACCGTAGGCGCCTTCCATGCGGCTGGCGATGCGGGTCAGCTCGGAGAGCTTGGCCGGGTCGCGCGGGGCGGGCATGGAGGTCATCAGCTTGAGCAGGTGGATCTGGCGCTTGGTGTCTTCGCTCATGGGCTGGCCGTCGTACTGGCCGGCCTGGGTGATCCAGCCGTTGAGCACAGTGAGCCAGCGCTCGTTGGCCTTGGCCGCGACGCGCTCGGAATCGTCATTGATGTAGGTCGAGGACAGCCACTGCGCCGAAGTCATTTCCGGGTACATGGCTTTGTACTCGGCGTTGACGCGGGCGATGAACTGGTCCGCGGTCTCCTTGGACTGGGTGGTGCCCGTGGCCGGTGCATCGGCGGGGGAGGGTTCCTTCTGGCAGGCCGCCAGGGTCAGTGCGGCAGCACTGACTGCCAGGGCCAGCAGGAGCGGGCGGTGGTTCACGGGCACATCCTTGGGTGGTGACAGACCGGCGAAGGCTAGTGAAGCGCCGGGCGCACCGCAAGGGGCAGGGCAGCAAGCCCGGCCCTGATCAGACTTCGCACCCTGCAAACAGATCGCGGTCACGCTCATACACTGATGTCTTGACCTGCATCAGCCCCAGGACCGACGGGAACAGATTGTCGTGGTCGGTGTATCTGCCCGCGCGCTCACGCACGCAGGCCAGGTTGAGCCCGCGGTTGGCGGCGAACGACGGCGAGAACCACATCGTCATTGGTACGCGGGTCTGCTCCTGCGGGGCGATCGCGTACGGCACACCGTGCAGATACAGGCCCTTCTCGCCCAGCGATTCGCCGTGATCGGAGAGGTAGATCATCGCCGTGTCGTAGTCGTCCATGCCCTTCAGTGTGCCGATCGTGCGCGAGAGCAGGTGATCGGTGTACAGCAGCGCGTTGTCGTAACTGTTGGTGATCTGCTCGCGGCTGCACTTGCCCAGGTCCGGCGTATCGCAGGTCGGGGTGAAGCGGCGGAAGCGCGGCGGATAGCGTTCGAAGTACCTCGGCCCGTGGTTGCCCAGCTGGTGCAGGACCACCACGCGGTCACCGGACCTGGCGCGGACCTGGGTGGCCAGATCTTCGATCAGGATCTCGTCCATGCAGCGCCCGTTGGCGCACAGGGTCGGGTGCTTGGCATCGCCCAGCGCTTGCATTTCCAGGCCTTCGCACACGCCCTTGCAACCGGATTGGTTGTCGCGCCACAACGTGCTGATGCCCGCGTGGTCCAGCACGTGCAGCAGCGACTGGTGCGCGCGGATCTTCTTTTCGTCGTAGTCGTGCCGCCCATACGGCGAGAACAGACAGGGCAGGGAGACCTCGGTGCTGGTGCCGCACGAGTGCATGTCGGGGAAATTGATCACCCCGGCCTGGGCCAGTTCCGGCGTGGTCTGCTTGGCATAGCCGTTGAGCCCCCAGTTCTGTGCGCGTGCGGTTTCGCCCATCACGATCACTAACAGGCGCGGGCGGCTGCCGACCGCGCGCGGAGTAGCCTTGGCATCGGTCCCGATCGGCAGTTTCGGGGCGCGCTGGATCGGGTTGTCGCCGCGCAGCGCCTTGGGCAGGCCGAGCAGGAAGTTGCCCGGGGTGGCCAGATAGCGCACTTCGCGTTGGTTGCGCATCAGCGAGGACATCTCCTGGAAGGAGAGCATCGCCCCGCCGAAGGCGATCAGGGCCGACAGCAGCAGGAAGCCAACGCGCCACAGCAGCGCCCTGCCCAGGGTGCGCCGGCGCAGCTGCACGCGCCACAGCAGCAGCATCGGCGCCAAGGCCAACAGCAGCAGTGGGGCGATCAAGGTGGGCGTGATCAGTTCGCGGCTTTCCTTGTGGTCGGTTGCCAGCACGTTGCGCAGCATGTCCGCATCCAGATAGATGTGGTAACTGCTCATGTAGTGGGCCGCCAGTGCGGTGCCGATCAGCAGCACGCTCAGCACCACCTTGGCATTCCAGCGCCAGACCAGCAGCCCCATCAGCAGGCAGTGCGCCCCCACCAGGAACAGGAACAGCGAGACGCCGAAGCCGATGCTGCCCGGGTGGGTGGCCATCGCGCTGTGCCAGAACAGGCCGTTGCAGGCCACCGCGAAGAACACGCTGGTGAGCAGGATCAGGGTTTCGGTGGTGCAGTGCGGGCGCCAGGTACCCAGGGTGGCCAGCAGCGCAATGCGCCGGGTGCGCGGGAGGGTGGCGCTCATGCCGCTCCTCCCTGTGCAGTGACCGGCGCCGGGCTGTGGTCGCGCAGGCGCACCCGTTCAACCAGCAGGAACAGGCCAAGCGACACTGCCCAGCAGGTGGCCAGCGTCCACAGATCATGCGACAGGAAATGCGCACCGCGCAGCTGTTGCGAGAACCCGAACACCCCGCCGGCCAGCAGGCCGACCGCCAGGCCGCGCCAGCGCCACGCCGGTCGCATCATCAACGCGACGAAGTAAAGGCTGATCCAGGCAAAGCCGGCGCTGGAGTGCCCGCCGGGGAAGCACACGCCGCGCGGCATGCCCGGCGGGCGGGTGGCGAACAGGCCGATGAACTCGCGGGTGCCCCCATAGCGCGCCAGATCCCATGGGCAATCCATGTTGGTCAGCGACTTGAGCAGCGAGACCACGCCGGTGCCCAGCGCGACCGCCAGCACCAGGTACAGCAGCGGCCAGCGCCACCCGGCCGCGCGTTCGGTGCGCCAAGCGTGGCCGCACAGCACGATCGCCAGCAGCGCCGCGGCACTGCTGGCCCACTTGCCGGCCTGGTGGATCAGGTGGGTGGTGAGCCAGGCGTTCTGCAGCGCCCACTGCTGCCCTTCGAGCCGATACAGGCGGTCGGCCAGCCACTGGTCGCCACCGGCGCCCATGAGCACTGCACTGGCCAGCAGTGTCGCGCCCAGCGGCAGCCAGAGATGGCCGCGGAGAAAACCGGGCGAGACGGTGGCAGCCGACGCGGGGGAAAGGGCAACGGTGGACGCTGGGAACATGGACAGAGGGGCCGGCGGGAGATTCCGGCGCCATGGTCGTCAGCGGGTTGTCGGAGAGCGGTCGGAGCGGCGTTCGCCGCCGGTTAAGTGCGCCCTGTCGTTCAGTCTTCCTCGTCCTGCGCGGTGTCGCTGGCGGTCACGGCGGCGTGGCAGCCGGCCTGCCACGCAGTGCCCGGCAACAGCAGCCAGCGGTTGCGGTTGGCGCTGCCGATCTCGATCACCGCTGCGGGGTCCACGCAGGGGCTTATTGCTTCATCAAGGACCAGCAGCCAGCGCTGGCGCGGGGCCTGCGACAGCCACGGGCCCGCAGCCTGCCATTGCAGGTCCCAGGTCGTCTTGAAGCCGAAATCGGTCACCGGGCGGTCGGCCTGCAGCAGGTTCTGTTCGCGCCAGGCCACCACGCCGAGCTCGGCATCCGGCCCGATGCGGAGGCCAACCCGCTGCATCACCGCCGAGGCAGAGCTGTACGGGTCGAGGGTGGGCATCAGCACCCAGCCGTACAGGTTCCAGAGCAGGAAGGCAGCCGCGACCACCAGCGCGCCCGCCCGGCGCTGGCGCCACCATAGGGCCAGCGCCAACAGCACCACGCCGAAGGCGATCAGCCAGCCGCCGAGGACGGGCAGCAGCGTATCGGGCATGGCGCGCCGCGCCAGCTGCGCATGGGCCCATGCGCTCGCCGACCACAGTTGGGTGCCCACGTACAGAGCCGCTGCGCCGAGGACGGCGACATACGCCCACAGCAGCCAGCGCAGCCCGGCACGGCGCAGCAGCCCGGGCAGCAGGGGCGCCGCTGCCAGGCACAGCGCGGGCAGCATCGGGAAGATGTAGACCTCACGCTTGCCCGGGCTGGCGCTGAAGAACACCAGCACCAGCAGGGCCCAGCCCAACAGCAGCCATCCGCGTCCATCCAGGCGCTTGAGGCGGCGCCACCATGCCGGGATCAGCGCCGGCAGCAGCAGGCTGCCCGGCAGCCACAAGGTCGCCATCACCTGCAGGTAGTACCAAGCCGGCTTCACGTGGTGCCAGGCATTGGCGTAGCGGGTGCCGGTCTGCTTGAACAGCAGTTCGCGCGCATAGGCATGCAGGGCCGGGTCGGCCGAGTGCAGCAGAGCGACCCCCAACGGCGCCAGCCAGACGGCCGTGCCAAGCAGGAAGGCCGGCAGCAGCCACCACAGGTCACGGGCGGTGCCGGGGGGCAGCACGGTGCCGCGCGCGCGCCAGCGCCATGCAGCGAACGGCAGCAGCACCAGCAGCGGCAGGAAGCCCACGCCCTTGGTGACCGTGCCCAGGCCGGCGGCGAAGCCGGCCAGCCACAGCGCCGGCCGGTTGCGGCCTTCCAGCAGGTGCCGCAGCAGGCCCCACAACGACAGCGTGGTCATCGCCACCAGCACCATGTCGATCTGGGCGCGCTTGGCCATCAGGCCGAACTGCAGGCAGCTGAACAAGGCAAGCATGGCCCACCAGCCGACCCGGCGGTTCCACAGGCGCCGGCCGAGGTCCCAGGTCAGCCACAGGGTCAGCAGGGCCGCGAGCAGCGACGGCACCAGGAAGGCGATGCTCCAGCCGCCGAACAGCTGGTGGCTGGCGGCCTGCATCCACATGAACACCGGCGGCTTTTCCGCATACAACTCACTGCCCCGGTGCGGCAGCAGCCACTGCCCGGACTCGACCATGGCCCGCGCCGCCAGCACGAAGCGGGGTTCATCGGGCGGGGAAGGCTGGCGCAGGCCGATGCCGGCCGCCAGCGCCAGCAGCAGGGCAAGGCACACCAGCACGCGCGGCCACCGCCGCAGGAAGAAGGATTCGGTCACGCCCAGGCCCATCGGCAAAACAGCCACTGTCTCCCCGACAGCGTAGGAAAAGCGTCGTAACCACCCCGTTGCGACCGGATTCCGACACGGTTCCGGCTACCATGCGCCCAACCGTCAAGAGAGTGTCCCATGCGGCTGCTGGTCATTGAAGACAACCGTCAGCTGGTTGCCAATCTATTCGATTACTTCGAATCACGGGGCCATGTGCTGGACGTCGCGCCCGATGGCGTGACCGGCCTGCACCTGGCCGTATCGCAGCCGCATGACGCCCTGATCCTGGACTGGATGCTGCCGCGCATGGAAGGCCCGGAAGTGCTGCGCCGGTTGCGTGCCGACCATGGCTCGGAAGTGCCGGTGATCATGCTCACCGCGCGCGATGAACTGCCGGACAAGATCGCCGGCTTCCGTGCCGGCGCCGATGACTACCTGACCAAGCCGTTCGCACTGCCCGAGCTGGAAGTCCGGCTGGAAGCGCTGATGGTGCGCGCCAACGGGCGCAATCCGCGCAAGGTGCTGGAAGTGGCCGACCTCAAGCTGGATCTGGCCACGCTGGAAGCACAGCGCGATGGTAGGCCGCTGCACCTGTATCCGGCCTGCCGCAAACTGCTGGAGGTGCTGATGCGCGCCAGTCCTGGTGCGGTGACCCGGCAGCAGCTGGAATTCGCGCTGTGGGGTGATGAACTGCCGGATGGCGACCTGCTGCGCTCGCATGTCTACGAACTGCGCCGCAGCGTGGACGGCCCGTTCCAGCAGAAGCTGATCCACACTCTGCCACGGGTCGGCTATCGTCTCGGCGTAGCGGCGACGGACAGCAACGATGTGGAGGCGTAACCGCGTGCCTAGGCCTGCGCCCATGCACCGGCGCATGGTGTGGTGGCTGCTGGGCTATCTGGCGCTGATCTCGCTGGCGGTGTTCAGCGTGGGCAATTACGTGCATGAACATGCCGAGCACTCGGCATGGCGCGCGCTGCTCAACTCCGAGCTGGACAGCATCGTCAACCACATCGAACACGAGCCGCACTATCGCTGGCAGGATTCGGACACGCTGCGGCTGTTCTACATCAACGGCAGCGCGACCGTGCCCGAGAGCCTGCGCACGCTGCATCCGGGACTGCACGACGGCGTCGAGGTCAATGGTCGCGCCAGCGCCGTGATGGTGCGCGAAACCAGCCAGCTGGGGCGGCTGGCACTGGTGCTGGACATCAACGATTTCCACGAGCTGGAGCAGTTCGCCACGCGCTGGGTGCTGTTGGCCGGCGTGTTGATGATCATCGTCACCGTGCTGATGGCCTCGTTCGGTGTCGGCCGGCTGGTACGGCCGCTGAGCTCGCTGGCCCGGCGCATCGACGAACTGCGGCCCGGCGTTCCCGGGCAGCGGGTGGAGGTGGATCCGCGCGCCAGTTCCGAGCTGTACGTGATCGCCAATGCACTCAATGACTATCTGGCACGCAATGAGCAGTTCGTCGAGCGCGAACGCGTTTTCATCAGTACGGCCAGCCATGAACTGCGCACGCCGATCGCGGTGATCACCGGTGCCTCCGAGCTGGCACTGGGCCAGCAGGACCTCCCCGAGCGCGCCCGCCAGCAGATGCAGCGCGTGCACCGCACGGCCCAGGGGGTGGAACAGCTGATCCAGCTGTTGCTGGTGCTGGCGCGCGACCCGGCACGGCTGGCCGCGCTGGGCGAGCGCATTCCGCTGGACCTGCTGGTGCCGGACATCATCGAAGACCACCGCCACCTGATGGGCGACAAGGACCTGCGCATCGAGATCGATGGCCTTGCACGCGTGGACATCGTCGCGCCACTCGGCGTGGTCCAGGCGGCGATCGGCAACCTGTTGCGCAACGCGATCGAGAACAGCGGCCGCGGCACCATCCACATCCACGTGTCCGAGCAGGCCGTGGTGACGCTGCAGGATCCCGGACTGGGCATGAGCCCGGAGGAGATCGCAGCGGTGCATGCACGCATGGCACGCGGCGATCGCAATGAGCAGAGTGGCATCGGCCTGGAGCTGATCGCGCGGCTCTGCGAGCACCTGGGCTGGGCATTGCAGATCGAGCCCTGCGTGCCACGTGGCACCTGCGTCATTCTGGATCTGGGGGCCTCGCTGCCGGGCCGGGATGAGCGTGCGTCGCCGCCCGTGTCGTAAATGGCCTGCACGCTGCGCTGCGCCGCAAAGTGTGGTGGCGTGAAGACAATGTTAAGCTCCGGAGGCGCCGCTCTATGCGGCGCTTTTTTTTATCCCTTCGATCGACAGAGGATGGCTTGATGCCGACCGATCCCAGTACTGCCCTGATCACCAATGACATCGTCGGCCTCGGCCTGATCGCCGCCACCCTGGCCGTGATCTTCTGGGCCGCCAGTGGCCCGACCCCACTGCTCAAGAAGATTTTCGCGTGGGTGCCGGCGCTGCTGCTGTGCTACTTCATCCCGGCCATCTACAACACCGCCGGCCTCATCGACGGCCACAACACCTCGCTGTACAACCCGATCGCGCGTGACGTGCTGTTGCCGGCAGCGCTGGTGCTGCTGACGCTCTCGATCGATCTGAAGGGCATCATGAAGCTGGGCCCGAAGCTGCTGGCGGTGTTCTGCGCCGGCACGCTGGGCATCATCCTCGGTGCGATCGTGTCGTTCCAGACGATGTCCTGGATCCACCCGGCCACCGTGGCCGGTGACACCTGGAAGGGCATGGCCGCCCTGGCCGGCAGCTGGATCGGCGGCGGCGCCAACATGGTGGCGATGCGCGAAGTGTTCGGCACCGATGCGACCACATTCGGTCAGTTCGCCGTGGTGGACGTGGCCTGCGCGAGTCTGTGGATGGCAGTGCTGTTGTTCCTGGCCAACCGCGCCAAGCAGATCGATACCCGCAACGGCGCCGATACCCGCGCCATCGATGAAATGAAGGAGCGCATCTCCGCCTACGAGGCGCAGAACGCCCGTATCCCGAGCCTGACCGATCTGATGGTGATCGTCGGCGTGGCGCTGGGGGGCGTCGGACTGGCGCATGCGATCGCCGCGCCGCTGAGCGGCTGGTTCAAGGCCAATGTGAGCTGGGCGAGCCAGTTCAGCCTGGATAGCGCCTTCGTCTGGGTGGTGCTGTTGTCCACCGCCCTCGGCCTGTGCCTGAGCTTCACCCGCGCGCGCAGGCTGGAGGCGGCCGGTGCCTCGCGCCTGGGCACGCTGTTCCTGTACTTCCTGATCGCCTGCATCGGCATGCAGATGGACCTGCTCTCGCTGCTCGACCGTCCGTGGCTGTTCGCGCTTGGCGCGATCTGGATGCTGACCCACATCCTGGTCTTGTGGATCGCGGCCAAGCTGATGCGCGCGCCGCTGTTCTTCTTCGCGATCGGTTCGCAGGGCAACATCGGTGCGGCCGCGTCGGCACCGGTGGTCGCCGCGGCGTTCCATCCGTCGCTGGCACCGGTCGGCGTGCTGCTGGGCACCGTGGGTTATGCCACGGGTACCGGCCTGGCGTATGTGACCGGGCTGATCCTGAAATGGATGGCGGGCGCGTAAGCGGGCCATCCCTGTCGTGTTCCGGGGCGGCCTTGATGGCCGCCTCTTTTTTGGCAGCGGCGGTGAGCCGCCACCACTGATCCAATGCAGAACGGCGGCGCATTCGCGCCGCCGTTCTGCAGGGTCACCTGCCGCGGTCCCTCAGCAGCAACGCCCCCCGTTCTTGCCGCTGTACCGTGCCTCCTGGCGCTCGCGGAAGAACGTCTTGTAGTCCATCGGTACGCGGTCAGGATGCTTCTCCAGCACGTGGCGAACGTAGTTGTCGTAGTCGGGAATGCCGCAGCACAGCCGCGCGGTCTGCACCAGGCGCCGCCAGATGCGGCGGTGGGCCTGGTACTGACCGGCAGGAACGAGTTCGGTGCTCATCACAGGTCCGCCATCTGGTGCGGCTGCAGCGCCACGTACGGGGTTTCCTTGTCGGTGCGCTGCGGCGTGCGGCGGGCCATGAAGATGGTCTTGATCGCATAGAACAGGATCGAGAACACCACGAACAGGAACAGGACGGTCAGGCCGGTGTTGACGTAGGCGTTGACCACGATCTGATGCATCTGGCCGACGGTCTTGGCGGGGGCGGTCAGGGTGCCGGTGGCGATCGCATCCTGGTACTTGTGGGCCTGGGCCAGGAAGCCCTGCGCCGGGTTGCTGTCGAAGATCTTGATCAGGCCCGCATAGGTGGTGCAGATCAGCAGCCACACCGCCGGCACACCGGTGACCCAGGCAAAGCGGTCACGCTTCATCTTGAACAGCACCACGGTACCCAGCATCAGCGCGATACCGGCCAGCATCTGGTTGGAGATGCCGAACAGCGGCCACAGGGTCTGGATGCCGCCGAACGGATCGACCACGCCGGTGTAGAGCAGGTAGCCCCACAGTGCCACGCAGCCGGCCGTGGCGATGATGTTGGCCGTCCACGATTCGGTCTTCTTCAGGGCCGGGATGAAGTTGCCCAGCAGGTCCTGCAGCATGAAGCGGCCGGCACGGGTACCGGCGTCGACCGCGGTGAGGATGAACAGTGCTTCGAACAGGATCGCGAAGTGGTACCAGAACGCCATCATCGCGTTGCTGCCGCTCGGGATCGCCTCGTGCAGGATCTGCGCGATGCCTACCGCCAACGTCGGTGCGCCGCCGGCGCGGTGCAGGATGGTCGGCTCGCCGATCGCCGCGGCCGTGGCCTCCAGCTGCTCGGGCGTGATGATGAAGCCCCACGTATTGCTGATGTACGCCGCGGCGGACACCGCATCCGGGCCGATGACAGCGGCCGGCGCGTTCATCGCGAAGTAGATGCCCGGATCGATGATCGAGGCGGCCACCAGCGCCATTACCGCGACGAACGATTCCATCAGCATGCCGCCGTAGCCGATGTAGCGCATGTGGCGCTCATTGGCGAGCAGTTTGGGCGTGGTGCCCGAGGCGATCAGGGCATGGAAACCGGAGACCGCACCGCAGGCGATGGTGATGAACAGGAACGGGAACATCCCGCCCTTCCAGACCGGGCCGTCGCCGCTGGCGGCGAACTGGGTCAGGGCCGGCATCTTCAACTCGGGCATGACGATCAGGATGCCGATCGCCAGCGCCACGATGGTGCCGATCTTGAGGAAGGTGGACAGATAGTCGCGCGGGGCCAGCAGCAGCCACACCGGCAGTACCGAAGCGACGAAGCCGTAGCCGATCAGCATCCAGGTGATCTGGATGCCGGTGAAGGTGAAGGCCGGGCCCCAGACCGGATCGGCGGCGACCTTGCCGCCGAACCAGATCGCGGCCAACAGCAGGATCAGCCCGACCACCGAGATCTCACCGATCTTGCCGGGGCGGATGTAGCGCATGTACACGCCCATCAGGATCGCGATCGGCATGGTCGCGATCACCGTGAACATGCCCCAGGGGCTTTCGGCCAGCGCCTTGACCACCACCATCGCCAGCACCGCCAGGATGATGATCATGATCAGGAAGGCACCGAACAAGGCGATGGTGCCGGGTACCGGCCCCATTTCCTCGCGCACCAGGTCGCCCAGCGAGCGGCCGTTGCGGCGGCTGGACAGGAACAGGATCATGAAATCCTGCACCGCGCCGGCCACGACCACGCCCACGACCAGCCAGAGCAGGCCGGGCAGGTAGCCCATCTGCGCGGCCAGCACCGGACCGACCAGCGGGCCTGCGCCCGCGATCGCCGCGAAGTGGTGGCCGAACAGCACGTGTTTGTTGGTCGGGACATAGTCCAGGCCATCGTTGTTGATCACCGCAGGCGTGGCCCGGGTGGGATCGAGCTGCATCACCTTGTCGGCGATGAACAGGCTGTAGAAGCGGTACGCGATGAGATAGATGGAGACCGCAGCGACGACGATCCACAGCGCATTGATGGGTTCACCGCGGCGCAGCGCGACGGTGCCTAGACAGAAGGCGCCGAGCAGAGCGATGACTGCCCAACCCAGTTTCGAAAAACCTTTCATGAGATTGCGTCTCCCTGGAGATCGTCGTAAGAGTCCGCCTTGGCACTGACCGGGTCAATGCAATGGCGGGGGCTGGCCGCTAGTACTTTGGTCGTAGGGTGGGCGCGGCGCGTGGCCGTGCACGCCATCGGAACATCACGCTTGGAACAATCGGTTGCGGACGTGGCGGTTGGCCGCCGGGGCCTGCGCGCCCATCTTGTCGGGAGTTCCCCGAGCCTGGAGTCATCATGAGCAGCCCAACCCCGGTGCGCGTGCTGCGCACCATCCGTGGCATGGCCACCTCCGATGGCGCCGGCGTGCGCCTGACGCGCGTGATCGGTGGCCCCTCGCTGCCCGACCTGGACCCGTTCCTGCTGCTGGATGAATTCGGCACGGACCGTGCCGAGGACTACATCGCCGGCTTCCCCAGCCACCCGCATCGCGGGTTCGAAACCGTCACCTACATGCTGGATGGCCGCATGCGGCACAAGGACAACCACGGCAACGAGGGCCTGCTCACGCCGGGCAGCGTGCAGTGGATGACGTCGGGCCGCGGCCTGATCCACTCGGAAATGCCCGAGCAGGAATCGGGCCAGATGCGCGGCTTCCAGCTGTGGGTGAACCTGCCCGCGCGCGACAAGATGACCGACCCGAAGTACCAGGAGTTCGCGCCGGACCATATCCCGGTGACGGCGCCGGCCGACGGCGTGCAGGTGAAGGTGATTGCCGGCCAGGTGGGTGACACGGTCGGACCGATCGTGCAGCCGGCCACGGACCCGGTGTACCTGGACATCACCCTGGATGCGCGCGCGGGCTGGCGCTACACGCTGCCCGATGGGCACAACGCGTTCGCCTACGTATTCGAAGGCGGCCTGGAGATTGGCGAAGGCGACGACGCACGTCCGGTGGCCCGCCAGGAAATGGCGGTGCTGGGCGGCGGCGAGCAGCTGACCGTGCGTGCGGGCGACACCGGTGCGCGCCTGATCCTGGTGGCGGGGCGTCCGCTGCGCGAGCCGGTGATGCGGCATGGGCCGTTCGTGATGAACACCAAGCAGGAGCTGATGCAGGCGTTCGTGGATTTCCAGGAAGGCCGCTTCTGAGGCTCGCCCGCCCCGGGATCGCGGGGGCGGGACGAAGGTGGGGTATCGACGGGAATGCATGCCTGGCTGCATTCCCGTCATGCTCAGCGCCCTGCGGCGACGGCCGAAGGCGTCAGATTCATGCCCTGCGCCAGCGACTGCAGTGAACCGAGTTCGTTGGCATCACCGGCATACAGCGCAATCTGGGCGAAGCGGTTCTTGTCGAACTTGACCACGGTGATGCGGCGGGTGTCGTAGCCCGGCGGCTTCTGGCCGCCCAGGTCGGGCTGGTACCAATACAGCGTTTCCCCCGCGAAGCTGCCCTTTTCCTGGCGCAGTGAACGGTTCAAGGGCAGCTCGGGATTGCGCGCACTCAGGGTCAGGCTGAGCACCTCGCGCCCATCGGCGGTACTGGCCTTGCACAGGATCAGGTCACGCTGGGCCAGCTGCTGCCATTGCAGGCCGCTGCTGGCGGGCAGGGACGGACATTCGCTGGTCGACTGCGCCGTGACGGCGCCGGCAGACATCAGCAGACACACACATACGACAGCGCGCAGGACGTTCATGCATTCCCCCAGGGTCGATGATCGCGTCCGTCGCTGACAGGCGTTCCGGTGGCCGTCGACAACCCAGGCCGTGGTGGCGCATTCCCCGCGCGCGTACCGGATCACTCGCTGCCGTCAGCGTCGGACGAGTGATCGGGACCTTAACGGAATGTGACTCCGTGTACAAATAACGGTTTCAGCTGAATCTTTCATCCCAGGCCGGACGGGCCGATGCCCGCCCGGCCCTGGGTTCAGCGGGGCGCGGTGCCCATCCACTTGTAGACGATGCCGCCGATCAGTCCGCCCAGCAACGGCGCCAGCCAGAACAGCCAGAGCTGGCCCAGCGCACCGCTGCCGGCGAACAGGGCCACGGCCGTGGAACGCGCCGGATTGACCGAGGTATTGGTGACCGGAATGCTGATCAGGTGGATCAGGGTCAGGGCCAGGCCGATCGCGATCGGGGCGAAGCCGGCCGGTGCGTTGCCATGGGTCGAGCCCATGATCACGATCAGGAAGAACGCGGTGAGCACCACCTCGCACAGGAAGGCCGCGGCGACGCTGTAGCCGCCCGGAGAGAGCGCACCATAGCCGTTGCTGGCGAACGCGCCGGCCTGGCTGCCATCGATCTGGAAACCGGGCGCGCCGGAGGCGATCTGCAGCAGGATGAAGCCGGCCAGGGCGCCGCCCAGCACCTGCGCGACGATGTAGGGCAACAGGTCACGGGCGGGGAATCGTCCACCGGCCCACAAGCCCAGACTCACGGCCGGATTGAAGTGCGCGCCGGACACGTGCCCGAACGCATACGCGCCGGTCAGCACGGTCAGGCCGAAGGCCAGCGCCACGCCCAGAAAACCGATCCCCAGCGGATTGCCGTCGCCGCCGAACTTGGCGGCCAGTACGGCACTGCCACACCCACCCAACACCAACCAGAACGTGCCCAGGAACTCGGCGGCCAGACGCTTGCCCATGCTCATCGATGTGCTCCACGTTATGCCCGGGGTGGGCAGGCGCAACGTAGCTGAATCGGGGTTCATCGGGGTGACGGCGGCGTCAACACCCGACGAACGGTCGATGGCGTCGTTTCAGCTCAGTACGTGGGCAGGGGAATGAACTCTTTGTCGTCGCCGGGGATGGTGCCGAAACGACCCGATTCCCAGTCGTGCTTGGCCTGTTCGATGCGTTCGGTGGAGCTGGAGACGAAATTCCACCAGAGGTGGCGCGGGCCGTCCAGTGGTTCGCCGCCCATCAGCATCGCCTTGATCGGGGTCTTGGCGCGCAGGCGGCCGCGGGCACCGGGCTCGGGGATGATCAGGTGCTGCGCAGGCACGTCGACGCCATCCAGCTGGGCCTGGCCTTCGAGGATATAGAGCGACCGCTCGGCGTGGCCGGTATCGAGGTCGATTTCCGCATCGGCATCCAGGTCGATGGCGACGTTGAGAGTGTCGGCGAAGACCTTGACCGGGGATTCTTCGCCGTACGCGCGGCCGGCGATGACACGCAGCCAGGCGCCGTTACGGCGCTGCTGGGGCAGGGTGGCGGCAGCATGGTGGTAGAACGCGGGATCGGTCTCTTCGGCACTCTTCGGCAACGCGAGCCAGGTCTGCATCCCGTGCAACGGATGCTCGTGCTCGCGTTCGACGGCGGGCGTGCGTTCGGAGTGGGCGATGCCGCGGCCGGCGGTCATCCAGTTGACGTCGCCGGGGCGGATCACCTGATCCGAGCCCAGCGTGTCGCGATGGCCGATGGCGCCGGACCAGAGAAAGGTGACGGTGGCCAGGCCGATATGCGGATGCGGGCGTACGTCGATGCCGGTGCCCGGCGAGAGGACGGCCGGGCCCATCTGGTCGACGAAGACGAACGGCCCGATGCTGCGCGCCTGCAGGGTCGGCACGGCGCGGCGGACCTGCAGGCCACCGATGTCATGGATGCGGGGGGCGATGATGGTCGTCATGCGGGCGGTCTCGCTGGCGGGGACAGAGCGGGAGGATCGCATGCAGGGGGTGGGGGCGGGAGGCCTGTACCGGTAACAGGTTGTTCTGGTTTCACGCGCGAGCGGATGCAAAAAACAACGCCAGCATAAGCTGGCGTTGTTGCGGTCCTCAGATCACCGGCTCGCGCAGCACTGGCGAGTCCCAGCCCGGGCGCGGGGCGAAGCGATCGCCATGACGCTGCTGGAGGAGCTTGAGGCGTTCGACCAGCGCATCGGCGCCGGTGGCGCGGATGTACTGGATCGGGCCACCGCGGAACGGGGCGAAGCCGGTACCGAAGATCACGCCCGCATCGAGCAGGTCCGCGTCGGCCACGACGCCGTCGTGCAGGCAGGCCACCGCCTCGTTGAGCAGTGGCAGGATCAGGCGGTCTTCCAGATCGGCAGGAACCTCGTAGTTCGCGGGGACGTCGGGCTTCTGCGCGCGGCCATTCTCCCACTTGTACAGGCCTTGCCCGTCCTTCTTGCCGCGCTTGCCCGGTTCCACCGTCGCCAGTGCAGCCGGTACCTGCAGGCCGAGGAAGGGCGCCAGTTCCTTGCCCACGCCGGCCGCCACGTCCAGGCCGACGGTGTCGAGCAGTTCGATCGGGCCCATCGGCATGCCGAACTTGACCGCGGCCTTGTCCAGCACCGGGCCGGGCACGCCTTCGGCGTAGGCGGTGGCGGCTTCGAGCATGTACGGGAACAACACGCGGTTGACCAGGAAGCCGGGGGTGCCGGCGACCGGCACCGGGAATTTGCCCAGTGCCTTGCAGAACGACGCCAGGCGGCGCTCGGTCTCCGCGGCCATGCCATCGTGGTGGATGATTTCCACCAGCGGCATCTGCGCGACCGGGTTGAAGTAATGCAGGCCGGCAAACTGCGCCGGGCGCTGGATATGGTCGCGCAGGTCGTCCAGCGGGATCGAAGAGGTGTTGGTGGTCAGCAGTGCATCGGCCTTCATCTTCGGCTCCAGCGACTGGTACAGGTCGCGCTTGGCCTCCGGATTCTCGATGATCGCTTCGATCACCAGATCGGCCAGGGCCACGCCCTCGCCAGCGAGATCGGCTTTCAGGCGCGCGGCCACGGCCGGACGCTTGCTGTCGTCCTTGACCCGCTTGGCGAACAGCGCCTGCGCGCGCTCCATGGCCGGGTCGATGAAGCGCTGCTCGCGATCCTGCAGGGTCACGTTGAAGCCCTTGTAGGCCGACCACGCGGCGATGTCGCCGCCCATCACACCCGCACCGACCACGTGCACGTGCTGGATGCCATGGTCCTTGCCGCCAAGCGCCTTCAGGCGCTCGGTCAGGAAGAAGATGCGGATCAGGTTGCGTGCGGTCGGCGTGCCGGCCAGCTTCACCACCGCGCGGCGCTCGGCATCCAGGCGGGTCTGGATCGGACTGCCGCCGGTGCGTGCCCAGGTATTGATCAATGCATATGGCGCCGGGTAATGCTCCTTGCGCGCCTTGCGGGCCACCTGTTTGGCCATCTGCGGGGCGAGCAGCTTGCGTGCCGGCCAGGTGTTGGTGATCCATGCGGTCGCGCGCTGCTTGAACGGGCGGGTGGTCCCCTCCAGTGCGAGGGACACGGCGGTATCGAGCAGCACCGCCGGTGCCACGACCTTGTCGACCAGGCCGATGTTGCGGGCGGCCGGGGCCGACAGATTGCGGCCGGTCAGCATCATGTCCATGGCCGCCGGCGCACCGACCAGCTGCGGCAGGCGCGAACTGCCGCCCCAGCCCGGGAAGATGCCGAGTTGGGTTTCCGGCAGGCCGATGCGGGTGGACGGATCGTTGGAGGCCACGCGGTAGCGGCACGCCAGCGCCAGCTCGGTACCACCGCCCAGGCAGTGGCCATGGATGGCGGCCACGGTCGGGCAGGGCAGTTCGGCCAGCTTCTGGTAAGTGCTCTGGCCGCGGCGGATGGCGTCATTGACGGTGCCGCGGCGGTCGAATTCCTGGAACTCCTTCAAGTCCGCACCAGCGATGAAGCCGGCCGCCTTGACCGATTGGATGATCACCGCCTTGGGCGGGTCCATCGCGATCCGCTCGATCAGGTCACCCAATTCGAGCAGCACGTCCTGCGACATGGCGTTGACGCTGCTGTCATGGCGGTCGAGGCTGAGCACCACGACGCCATCGTCACGGATCTGCGGGTGCCAATGCGAGAAGCGGAGCCCATCGAAGCCTGAGAGCATGGGAACGTTCCATCCGGTTGTGTATGGAGAAGGGGGCTATGATCCAGAGGTTGTTTCCTCCCCGTCAAATCCCTATAGCTGGGGGAGAGATACCGCCGATTCATTGCCTGGATCGGAAACCTTAACGGAACGGTGGTTAAAAGCTGGTGCGGCGCTGCGTGATCAAGCGCTGAACTTTTCCCGGGATTGGCAGTCTCATTGCCCGACGTCGGTTGGGCTGACAGGAGTGCGGCCCCCCATGGCCGAGGTTGAAACACCACAGGAGCTGGACCTGGAGCTGGTCCGACGTGTGCAGCGTGGCGAGAGCGCGGCGTTCGATGTCCTGGTGCGCAAGTACCAGCATCGGGTCATCGCGCTGATCGGGCGCTACATCGCGGACTGGAGTGAATGTCAGGACGTGGCCCAAGACACTTTCGTCCGCGCCTATCGCGCGATCGGCAGTTTCCGTGGCGACGCCCAGTTCTATACCTGGTTGCACAGGATTGCCGTGAACACTGCCAAGAACCATCTCGCCGCGCACAACCGCCGTCCGCCCACCGATGACATCGAAATCGGGGACGCCGAGCAGTACGACAGCGGTACCCGCCTGCGCGATACCGACACGCCCGAACGCGAGTTGATGCGCCAGGAACTGGAACAGACGGTGATGAAGGCGGTCTCCGCGTTGCCTGAAGAACTGCGATCGGCCATCACCATGCGCGAGGTGGACGGCCTGAGCTACGACGAAATCGCGCAGAAGATGGGGTGCCCGATCGGCACCGTGCGGTCGCGGATTTTCCGTGCCCGCGAGGCGATCGACACTGAACTTCGGCCGCTGCTCGATGTGGGCAGCGCCACCCGCGAGAAGAGCCGCGCATGAGCCACGATATGTCCAATGATGCTTCCCGGGGCGCGTCCCCCGATAAATTCGACGCCCATTACCGTCAGCAGTTGTCGTCGTTGATCGACGGCGAGCTGTCGGCCGATGAAGCGCGTTTCATGCTGCGTCGGCTGGAGCACGACGAGGCCTTGTCCAGCTGCAACGAACGCTGGCAGATGCTGGGCGATGTGCTGCGCGGTCAGGCCTGCGCACCGGCCCCCGCCGATTTCGCCGACCGCGTGCGTCAGTCCGTGGCCGTGGAGCCCGCCCCGGCGACGCAGGCCCGGGTCGAGCGCAGCCAGGGAAGCGCCGAACGCCGTGGCGGCTGGCGACGCTGGGGCGGTGGCGCAGCGTTGGCCGCCTCCGTGGCCGCGGTGGCGATGTTCATGACCCGCGAGCAGCTGCCGGCCCCGGCCCCGCTGGACGCGCCGACCACCATCATCGCCAGCCAGGCCGAACTGCCGGCCGCCCCGGTCACCGAGGCGTCGGCCGCCGAACAGGCGCTCGCCGTGGCTGCGGTGCCGGCTGCCGCGGTGGCGGCGGCCAGCCGCCGCCAGGACGTGGCCACTGCCCGCCGCGCCAGCGCCACCCGTACCCAGCAGGCCGCGCGCAGCGCCGCGGAGCGGAGTGTCGAGCCGCAGCGGGCCGTCGCCAGCCAGGCGCCGTTGACCCCGGCCATGCCCGCGTCGACCGCGCGGCAGTTCCCGTTCGGTGAGGTCGGCAGCCTGCAGGCCAAGCCCTGGCCGCGGTCCAGCCTGGCGCCGGCCGCCGGCGGCGCGCTCAATGCTAGCTTCTCCACGCAGGCACCACAGGCGGCGTTCTATCCCTTCGAGCCGCGTCTGCAGGAGTCGCCCGAGGCGGCCGAACCCGCACGCCGGCACCGCGACTGAGCATCGTCGCCCTGACGTTCCGCTCCGGCCGCGTTGCCGGAGCGTCCCCCCCCTTTGTTCCCTGACCCGGAGGTTCGTGTCTGATGACCGCCCGTATCCGTACCCACGCCCTGGCGCTGATCGCCATGACGCTCCCGCTGGTGGCCTGCGCACAGTCGCCGTCGCCGGCCACCACTGCCGCCCCGGCGGCGGCCGCGCCGCGTGCGCCGGCCCCGCAGCTGGTCAGTGGCCTGCCGGACTTCACCAACCTGGTCGAACAGGTCGGTCCGGGCGTGGTCAATGTCGAGACCACCATCGTGCGCAGCAACCGCCAGGCGCGCATGGCCGGTCCCGCAGACCAGGACATGCCGGAATTCTTCCGCCGTTTCTTCGGGCCGGACTTCCAGATGCCCGGACCGGGCGCCGATGGCCCCGATGACGGCACGCCGAGCATCCGTGGCCGCGGCATGGGCTCGGGCTTCATCATTTCCGCCGACGGTTACGTGCTTACCAACCATCACGTGGTGGCCGACGCCAGCGAAGTGAAGGTGAAGCTGAGCGACCGCCGCGAGTTCACCGCCAAGGTGGTCGGCAGCGACCAGCAGTACGACGTGGCCCTGCTCAAGATCGACGCCAAGAACCTCCCGACCGTGCGCGTGGGCGATTCCAACACGCTCAAGCCGGGCCAGTGGGTGGTCGCGATCGGCTCGCCGTTCGGGCTGGACCATTCGGTGACCGCTGGCGTGGTCAGCGCGGTCGGTCGCAGCACCGGCGGCCCGGACCAGCGCTACGTGCCCTTCATTCAGACCGACGTGGCGATCAACCAGGGCAACTCCGGTGGCCCGCTGCTCAATACCCGGGGTGAGGTGGTCGGCATCAACTCGCAGATCCTGTCCGGGTCGGGCGGATACATGGGCGTGAGCTTCGCGATCCCGATCGACCTGGCCATGGGCGCGGTCGAGCAGATCAAGACCTCCGGCCGGGTCAGCCGTGGCCAGCTGGGCGCAGCGGTCGGCCCGATCGATGGGCTCAAGGCGCAGGGTCTGGGCTTGCCGGACAGCCGCGGCGCGCTGGTCAACGAGGTGGTCGCGGGCAGCGCGGCGCTCAAGGCCGGCATCGAGCCCGGTGACGTGATCCGCTCGGTCAATGGCAGCCCGATCAATACCTTCAGTGATCTGCCACCGGCCATCGGCGCGCTGCCGCCGGGCAGCAAGGTCCGCCTGAGCGTGCTGCGCGATGGCAAGGAACGGAAGATCACCGCCACCCTGACCGAGCTGGCCGAAGACGCCGAGCGTGGTCCTGCCCGTCCGGCCGCCGAAGCGGCCAAGCCCGAGACCGGCGCCAATGCCCTGCTCGGGCTGGAAGTGGCCGACCTGACCGCCGCGCAACGCCAGCAGCTGGGCCTGTCCGCCGGCGAGGGCGTGCGCATCACCCGGGTCAATGGCCAGTCGGCGCGGGATGCCGGTCTGTCGCCGGGCCTGGTGGTGCTGCAGGTCGGCCGGACCCCGGTCGGCAGCGTCGCCGCGCTGAACAAGGCGCTGGGCGGTTACCGCAAGGGGGACGTGGTCATGCTGCTGGTCCGCGCCAACGGCAACAGTGCCTTCGTGGCGGTCAAGGCCGGGCAGTAAGCCCGCCCCGCCTGCGTTTCCGGGCCCGCTTCGGCGGGCCCGGCCGTTTCTGGGGTGCCGATGGCGACAATCGCCCCCGGGCCCACGCGGGACCGGGCCGGCCATGCGATAATCCGCAGTCATCCTGACGACGCGACGCGCCGCCGCCACCTATGTCTTCTGATTCGATGCGGTTCATCCGCAACTTCTCCATCATCGCCCACGTCGACCACGGCAAGTCCACGCTGGCCGATCGCATCATCCAGCTTTGCGGTGGCCTCCAGGCCCGTGAAATGGAGGCGCAGGTGCTCGACTCGAACCCGATCGAGCGCGAGCGTGGCATCACCATCAAGGCCCAGTCGGTCTCGCTGCCGTACGTCGCCAAAGACGGCCAGACTTACCACCTGAACTTCATCGACACCCCCGGGCATGTCGACTTCTCCTATGAAGTCAGCCGCTCGCTGGCCGCCTGCGAAGGCGCGCTGCTGGTGGTCGATGCGGCCCAGGGCGTGGAAGCGCAGTCCGTGGCCAACTGCTACACGGCCGTCGAGCAGGGCCTGGAAGTGGTGCCGGTGATCAACAAGATCGACCTGCCCACCGCCGATATCGAGCGCGCCAAGGCCGAGATCGAGGCCGTGATCGGCATCGACGCGACCGACGCCGTGCCGGTCAGCGCCAAGACCGGCCTGAACGTGCAGGACGTGCTGGAGGCGATCGTGCATCGCATCCCGCCGCCGGTACCGCGCGATACCGACAAGCTGCAGGCGCTGATCATCGACTCGTGGTTCGACAACTACCTGGGCGTGGTCTCGCTGGTGCGCGTGATGCAGGGCCAGATCAAGGCCGGCGACAAGCTGCAGGTGATGTCCACCGGCCGCAACCACCAGGTCGACAACGTCGGCGTGTTCACCCCCAAGCGCAAGGTGCTGCCGGCCCTGCGCGCCGGTGAAGTGGGCTGGGTCACCGCCAGCATCAAGGACGTACATGGCGCACCGGTCGGCGATACCCTGACCATGGCCGCCGACCCGGCCGCCAAGCCGCTGCCGGGCTTCCAGGAAATGCAGCCACGCGTGTTCGCCGGCCTGTTCCCGGTCGATGCCGAGGATTACCCGGACCTGCGCGAAGCGCTGGACAAGCTGCGCCTGAACGATGCCGCGCTGCGCTTCGAGCCGGAAAGCTCCGAGGCGATGGGCTTCGGCTTCCGCTGCGGCTTCCTGGGCATGCTGCACATGGAGATCGTGCAGGAACGCCTGGAGCGCGAGTACAACCTGGACCTGATCAGCACCGCGCCGACCGTGGTCTATGAAGTGCTCAAGACCGACGGCACCATCATCAACATGGACAACCCGGCCAAGCTGCCGCCGGTGAACCAGGTCGATGAGATCCGCGAGCCGATCATCCGCGCCAACGTGCTCACCCCCGAAGAGTACATCGGCAACATCATCAAGCTGTGCGAAGAAAAGCGCGGCAGCCAGCTCGGCATCAACTACCTGGGCAGCCAGGTGCAGATCAGCTATGAGCTGCCGATGGCCGAGGTGGTGCTGGACTTCTTCGACAAGCTCAAGTCGGTCAGCCGTGGCTATGCCTCGCTGGACTACCACTTCGTGCGCTTCGATGCCGGCCCGTTCGTCCGCGTGGACGTGCTGATCAACGGCGACAAGGTCGACGCGCTGTCGCTGATCGTGCACCGCAGCCACGCCGATCGTCGCGGCCGCGAGCTGTGCGAGAAGATGAAGGAACTGATCCCGCGGCAGATGTTCGACGTGGCCATCCAGGCCGCCGTCGGCTCGCAGATCATCTCGCGCACCACGGTCAAGGCGATGCGCAAGAACGTGCTGGCCAAGTGCTATGGTGGCGACGTTTCGCGCAAGAAGAAGCTGCTTGAGAAACAGAAAGAAGGCAAGAAGCGCATGAAGCAGGTCGGCCGCGTGGAAATCCCGCAGGAAGCCTTCCTGGCCGTGCTGCAGATGGACAAGTAAGGCCGGATGGCTTTCCCGGCGGCGGCAGGCGGCACCGGATCGGTGTCGCCGGACGCGCAGGGGCACACCACACCGCTGCAATCGTTCCCAAGGACACTGCATGAAATTGTTTGAGCTCCTCCTGGTCGTACTGACGTTGGCCTCGGGCCTGATCCTGCTGGCCGAAAAGCTGTACTTCGCCAAGCGCCGCGCCCAGCGCGCCGGCCTGCTGGACACCGAGCCGGTGATGGTCGACTACGCGCGGGCGTTCTTCCCCGTGCTGGCGATCGTGCTGGTGGTGCGCAGCTTCATCGCCGAGCCGTACAAGATCCCGTCCAGCTCGATGATGCCCAACCTGCTGATCGGCGATTTCATCCTGGTCAACAAGTTCTCCTATGGCCTGCGCCTGCCGCTGAACAACGCCAAGGTGGTGCCGTTCGGCGAGCCCAAGCGCGGCGACGTGGTGGTGTTCCACTTCCCGGGCCACTCCGACAACGATCCGGCCAAGGGCGAGAATTTCATCAAGCGCGTGATCGGCGTGCCGGGCGACCAGATCGAGTTCCAGGGCAACGGGCTGATCCTCAACGGCGAGCCGGTCAAGTACGACAACAAGGGTCTGTATGCCGGCCACAATGGCCAGGGCGAGGGCAGCTCGCTGCTGGTCGAGCACCTGCCGGGCAGGACCCACACCGTGCTGGAGACCGACTACGCCCGCGGCGAAGGGCAGTGGACCGTCCCGGCCGGCAAGTACCTGGTCATGGGCGACAATCGTGACAACAGCGACGACGGCCGTTTCTGGGGCCTGCTGCCGGAAGAGAATCTCCGCGGCAAGGCTTTCCTGATCTGGCTGAACTGCTCGGGCTGGTTCTGCAAGGACGGCTTCGAACCGTCGCGGATCGGCACGGGTATCCATTGATTCATGGCACACGCGTATCTGGGGAGAACGCAATGAAGAACATGACATCGCAGCGCGGCATCACCTTGACCTCGTTCCTGGTGGTGCTGATCGTGGTCGCCTTCTTCCTGTACATCGGGATGAAGCTGTTCCCGATGTACCAGGAGTACTACGCCGTCCGGTCGGCGATGAAGAGCCTGGCCAAGGAGCCCGGGGTGGGCAACATGGAGCCGCGCCGCATCCAGGAGATGTTCTTCAAGCGCCTGTACATCAATTACTCCGAGAACGTGAAACCCGCCGACGTGAAGTTCGATCGCATCGATGGCGGCTGGAACATGAAGGTCTACTACGAAGTGCGCCGTGAAATGATCGGCAACCTGGACGTGGTGGGCAAATTTGATTCAAACCAGGAATTGACCCGTAGCGGTGCCGACTAAGACCTTCCAACGCGGTGACCTGATCGGTCACGCCTTCAACGATCCGGGCCTGCTCCAGCAGGCGCTGACGCATCGCAGCGCCGGCACGCCCAACAATGAGCGGCTGGAATTCCTCGGCGACAGCATCGTCAACATGATGGTGGCCCAGGCGCTCTACGAACGCTGGCCCAAGGCCGACGAGGGCGCGCTGACCCGTGCCCGTGCCGAACTGGTGCGCGAAGGCGCGCTGGCGGTGATCGCGCGCGAACTGCAGCTGGGCGACCGCCTGATCCTGGGGCCCGGCGAGATGAAGACCGGCGGCCACCGCCGCGACTCCATCCTGGCCGACGCGCTGGAGGCGGTGGTCGCGGCGATCTACCTCGATGCCGGCTTCGCCGCCTGCCGCACGGTGGTGCTGCCGTGGTTCAGTGCCTCGATGCAGGCCCTGCCGGCCACCGGCAAGCCCGAGAAAGACCCCAAGACCCGGCTGCAGGAATGGCTGCAGGCCCGTCAGAAGGCCTTGCCCCTGTATGAGCTGGTGTCAGAATCGGGTGACGATCACGCCAAGACCTTCCGGGTACGCTGCGGCGTAACCGACCCCGCTGTCAGCACCGAAGGCGAAGGTGCCTCGCGACGGCTGGCCGAACAACAAGCGGCTGCCGCCGCCCTCGAGCAACTGGATTCCAAGTGAACGAAGCTACCCCCCATCGTTCCGGCAGCGTGGCCGTCATCGGTCGCCCCAACGTCGGCAAATCCACCCTGACCAACGCCCTGGTTGGCGCCAAGGTCAGCATCGTCTCCAACCGCCCGCAGACCACGCGGCACCGGCTGCTGGGCATCGCCAGCTACCCGGAAGGGCAGATCGTGCTGGTCGATACCCCCGGCCTGCACCGTGCGCAGAAGCGCGCCATGAACCGGGTGATGAACCGCGCCGCGCGCGGCTCGCTCGAGGGCGTGGACGCCGGCATGCTGGTGATCGAAGCCGGCCGCTGGGACGAGGAAGACACCCTGGCGTTCAACGTGCTCAGCGACTCGGGCATCCCGGTGGTGCTGGTGGTCAACAAGATCGACCGCCTGAAGGACAAGGGCGCGCTGTTGCCGTTCCTGCAGCAGGTCACCGAGGGCCGCACGTTCGCGGCCGTGCACCCGATCTCGGCGCAGAAGCGCAACGGCCTGGAATCGCTGGTCCGCGACCTGCTGAAGCTGTTGCCGGAAGCCCCGCCGATGTTCGGCGAGGACGAGATCACCGACCGCAGCCAGCGCTTCCTCGCCGGTGAACTGGTGCGCGAGCAGCTGATGCGCCAGCTCGGCGAAGAACTGCCGTACGCCACCACGGTCGAGATCGAGCGCTTCGTCGAAGACGGCAACCTGCTGCGCATCGGCGCGGTGATCTGGGTCGAGCGCGAAGGCCAGAAGGCGATCGTGATCGGCAAGGCCGGCACCCGCCTGAAGGAGATCGGCGCCAAGTCGCGCCTGCAGATGGAGCGGCTGTTCGGCGCCAAGGTCTTCCTGGAAACCTGGGTCCGCGTGCGCGAAGGCTGGTCCGACGACGAGGCCGCGCTCAAGGCGTTCGGCTACGAATAAGCCGGCCACGCCAGCCCCGGGCGGTTGAATCATGCGCATCGACGATGAGCCGGCGTTCGTGCTCCACGCCCGGCCGTGGCGGGAAACCAGCCTGCTGGTCGAGGTGCTGACCGAGCAGTACGGCCGGATCGGGGTGCTTGCCCGAGGCGTGTCCAGCCCGCGCAGCCAAGCGCTGCGCGCGGCCCTGCAGCCGCTGCAGTGGATCCGCCTGACCGCCGTGCAACGTGGTGAACTGGCCCGGCTGCGCGGAGCCGAGGCGCTGGATGCCGCGCCGCGGCTGACCGGCGAAGCGATGCTGGCCGGGTTCTACATCAACGAATTGATGATGCGGCTGGCGCCACGCGAGGACCCGCTGCCCGAGCTTTACGATCATTACGCGCAGGTCAGGGCCCGGCTGCGCGACGGGCAGCCGCTGGCCTGGACCCTGCGTCGTTTCGAGCGCGATCTGCTGGAAGCGCTGGGCGTTGGATTCGACCTGCTGCATGGCAGTGACGAGGCGCCGGTCGACCCCGCGGCACGCTACGAACTGGACCCGCAGGAGGGGCCGCGCCGGTTGCTCAGCGACCGCGGCGTCGATCAGCGCCGCGGCACGGCCACCGGCAGTGCGCTGTTGGCGCTGGCGGCCGATGAGATGCCGGGGCCGGAAGACCTGGGCAGCCTGCGCCGGCCGATGCGTGCGGTACTGATGCACCATCTGGGCGGGCGGGGGTTGAAATCCTGGGAAATGCTGGAAGATCTGGCCCGGCGCCGCCCGTAACCCCGGACCTACTGCAGCAGTGCGTCGACCGCGACGCGGAAGCGGCCCTGGGCGGCGGTCGACTCCGGGGCCTGGTGCAACTGGCGGACCGCCCGGGCCAGCCGCGCAGCGCCCACGAACCCGCAGCTGGCCTGCAGCCGGTGCAGTTGCCCGCGCAGCGACCGTACATCGTGCTCGCGCAGCGCCTGGGCCACCGCATCGCGGACGCCGGGCAATTCGGCCAGGAACAGCTCGCGCAGCGCGATCAGGTGGTGGCGCTGTCCGTTCAGGGCCGCCAGGGCCGTGGTTTCATCCCAATCCTGGCGTGGATCCTCGGCGTCCTCGGCGTCCACATCGACCGGGGCCGACAGGCTGCCGGCGGTGTGGACCAGGGCGCGACGGACCGCCTTGAGCAGGTGCTCGCGGCTCAGGGGTTTGATCAGGGTCTCGCTGAAACCGGCATCGCGCAGGCGCGAGTGGATCGAGGTGTCGCCATCGGCGGTATGTGCCAGTGCCGGCGTGTCCGGCCGCGAGCGGCGCAGTTCCTGCAGCAGCTGGGTGCCATTGCCATCCGGCAGGTTCACGTCGATCAGCCACAGGTCGTGCTGGCTGCCGCGGGCGCGGTCCATCGCCGTGGCCAGGGAATCGGCGGTATCGACCTGGGCCGGCAGGGTCTCCAGCGCGGCCTTGAAGAAGCCGCGGCTGATGGTGTCGTCCTCGACGAGCAGGAATCGGGGCATGGGATCCCTCGGGGTCATCTGCATTGGGGCTGCCTCCATGTCAGCTGCCTCCATCTTAAACGTGAAGTGGCCCGCCGCAAGCCTCCCGGACGCATATCGGCTCAGCTTGGAGTTGGTATCTGCGACAATACGCACCCTTTTTGCCCGCAGCCTGTTGCCACGTGGCCCGAACCCGATCCCGCCTCGACCGTACCCCCTTCCAGACCGACATCCTCGACCTCAGCCATGATGGCCGTGGCGTTGCCCGCCGCGATGGCGAGGGTGGCAAGGTCACCTTCATCACCGGCGCGCTGCCGGGTGAAGTGGTGACCGCCGAGCCGACCGCACGCAACCGCCATTTCGATGAAGCGCGGACCGTGGAAGTGGTGCAGGCCTCGCCGCAGCGGGTGACCCCGCGTTGCCCGCATTTCGGCGTCTGTGCCGGCTGCGTGCTGCAGCATCTGGAAGAATCGCAGCAGATCGTCGCCAAGCAGCGGGTGCTGATCGACAACCTGACCCGGATCGGCCATGTCAGTCCCGGCAGCGTGCTGCCGCCGCTGGTCGGCGACAGCTGGGGCTACCGCCGCAAGGGCCGTTTCTCGGTGCGCCGGGTCGAGAAGAAGGACAAGACCCTGGTCGGCTTCCGCGAGCTGGACCCGCGCTTCGTCGCGGACCTGGGCCAGTGCCTGACCGTCATTCCGGAAATCGGCACGAAGGTCGGCGTGCTCGCCGAGTTCATCGAAACGCTCGATGGCAAACGCGATATCCCGCAGATCGAATTCATCGCTGGCGATGAAGCGATCATGCTGACCATCCGTCACATGCAGCCGCTCAGCGAGGCCGACCGGGCCGCGTGGATCGCCTTCGGGCAGGAACACGGTTTCGCGATCTCGCTGCAGCCCGGTGGGGTGGAGTCGGTGCAGCCACTGTGGCCGGCCGAGGTGCCGTTGTCATTCAAGCTGGCGCCGTGGGATGTCGAGCTGGCGTTCCGCCCGCTGGACTTCATCCAGGTCAATGCCAAGCTCAACGTGCAGATGATCAAGCATGCGCTGGCCCTGCTGGATGCCGGTCCGGACGAGCGCGTGCTCGATCTGTTCTGTGGGCTGGGCAATTTCACCCTGCCGCTGGCGCGCACCGTGCGCAACGTGGTCGGGGTGGAAGGCGATGCCGGCCTGGTGGCGCGTGCGCGTGAGAACGCAGTGCGCAACGGGCTGGAGAATGCCGAGTTCCATGCCGCCGATCTGACCCAGGACCAGCGCCAGGCCTCGTGGATGCGCCAGGGCTTCGACAAGCTGCTGCTGGATCCACCGCGCTCGGGCGCCATCGAAGTGCTGCAGCAGCTGCCGCTGAAGCAGTTCAAGCGCATCGTCTACGTGAGCTGCCATCCGGGCTCGCTCGCCCGCGACGCCGGTTACCTGGTCAACGAGCAGGGGTTCACCCTGGTCTCGGCCGGCGCGATGGACATGTTCCCGCACACCGCGCACGTGGAAAGCATCGCGGTGTTCGAAAAGCGCTGAGCAGCGCCCGTCCTCCGGCGCGGCATTCTGCCACTGGCCGTGTGCGTCGAACACATAGGTCTGTTGGTCGGTGCCGCGCTCGTTGTCATCCCCGGCGGTGACATCGCAGCGGATCTCCGGCACCTGCGTGCTGCGCAGTTCGCAGTCCTCGATCGTCAGGATCTGCAGCCGCTGCTGGAACGCGCGCAGTTCCTCGCGGGTGGCAGCGTCGTCGATGGACGCGGCACGACGATCAAGCTGCGCGTTGAGCAGCGTGCGGACACGCTCGCGTGGGGGAACCGGCGCGTCGACGTCGGCCCGCTGCATCGCCCAGCCCATGCCCTGCGGGACGAAGCGCAGCATCCGGTAGCGGTTCTTCAGGCCGATCTGCATACCGACCAGGCACTCGTAAGCGCCGGCGACCGCGGTGCTGGCAAAGCACGGGCCATGCTCGAACCCACGCGGGGTATACATCGACTGCAGCAACAGGTCCTGGGTGGAGGCGGTCGGTTTCTTCTCCACTTCGACCATCGCCATCACCGCCGCCTCGATCTGTGCAGGCGAGGGCGGCGTGGCGGCGAACGTGCCCAGCGGCAGCAGCGTCAGCAGCAGGGCAGGGAAGTGGGGCTTCATGGGGGCGTCCTTGCAGGGTAGCCGGGCAGTATAGAAGCCGGCCGTGGTCGCATTGCGGTGATCGCCGCATACTGTGCGCATGGGCATTGAAATCGAACGCAAATACCTCGTCACCGGTGAAGGCTGGCGGACCGCCGCGCACGCGGTGATCCCGATGGTGCAGGGCTATCTCAACGACACCGCTTCGCTGGACAGTGGCGCGCAGAAAGCCTCGGTGCGCGTACGCATCCAGGGCGAACAGGCGTTCCTCAACATGAAGTCGCGCGAGATCGGGCACACCCGGCAGGAGTTCGATTATCCGATCCCGGTGGAGGACGCGCGCGCGCTGCTGGCGCTGTGCGTCGGCGGGCTGATCGACAAGCGCAGGCACCTGGTCGAGCATGACGGGCTGCTCTGGGAGGTGGACGAGTTCCTGGGCGAGAACGCCGGGCTGGTGGTGGCCGAAGTGGAGCTTGAGCATGCCGAGCAGGCGGTCACGCTGCCCGACTGGGCGGGAGCGGAAGTCACCGACCAGGTGCGCTACTACAACCTGGCCCTGGCCGCGCACCCGTTTTCACGCTGGTCCAGCGCTGAACGCGGCTGACCTGCCGCCCTTGTAAACCTTCCTCCCGGCCCACAATCTGGCCAGATGAAAATCGATATCTGGTCGGATGTGGTGTGCCCCTGGTGCTGGATCGGCAAGCACCGGTTCCAGCAGGGGCTGGCGTTGCTTGGCGAAGACGCCCCTGAGGTGGAGGTGCACTGGCACCCGTTCCTGCTCGACCCCGACGCGGGTACCACCCCGGTCCCGCTGCGTCAGGCGTATGCGGCCAAGTTCGGCAGTGCCGAGCGCACCGAACAGATCCTCACCCAGACCCAGGCCGCGGCGCGCGCCGAAGGCCTGCCGATGGATTTCGACCAGGGCCAGGTCCGGGTCACCACGCTGCCGGCGCACCGCCTGATGTGGCTGGCCGGGCGTGAAGGCGTGCAGGCGGCCGTTGGCGAGGCGCTGTTCCGCGCGCATTTCGCAGAGGGCCGGAACTTGGCGGACCCGCAGACGCTGATCGACGCCGGCGCCGCCGGTGGCCTGGGCGCCGAACGGATCACCGCCCTGCTGGCCGGCGAAGAAGGGCTGGCGGAGATCCAGGCGCAGCTGGCACAGGCGCAGCGCTTCGGCATTCAGTCCGTGCCCACCTTTGTGATCGACGACAAGTACGCCATCCAGGGCGCCCAGCCACCGGAGGCGTTCGCCCAGGCCCTGCGCCAGATCGCCGCGGAAAGCACCCCCGCCGGTCCTGCGGCCCAGGCCGACGGCTGCGGCCCGGACGGCTGCAAGGTCTGACGCTGCGCGCGGGTTCTGCGACAATGCGGCAGTGCGCCATGGTGGCGCCCCGTATTGGAGACACCCCATGCTCGTGATCGGCGTTGCCGGGACCGAACTCACCGCCCAGGAACGCGAGTGGCTGCAGCACGACGCCGTGGCCGGCGTCATCCTGTTCAAGCGCAACTTCGCCTCGCGCGAGCAGATCGCCGCGCTGTCGGCGGCCATCCGTGCCGCCGCGCCGCGCCCGCAGCTGATCTGCGTGGACCAGGAAGGCGGCCGCGTGCAGCGCTTCCGCGACGGTTACAGCGCACTGCCGCCGCTGCAGGGCTTCGACGCGCTGTACGCCAGCGACCCGGAGGCCGCGCTGGCCCTGGCCGAGCAGCACGCCTGGCTGATGGCCAGCGAAGTGCGCGCCAGCGGCGTGGATCTCAGCTTCGCCCCGGTGGTCGACCTGGGCCGCGGCAACCTGGCCATCGGCGATCGCGCCTTCAGCGCCGATCCGCAGGTGGTCGCTGCCTTCACCGCGGCCTACGTGCGTGGCATGCACAGCGTTGGCATGGCGGCCACCCTGAAGCATTTCCCCGGGCACGGCACCGTGCTGGAAGACACCCATTTCCATGACGCCAGCGATCCGCGTTCGCTCGATGAACTGCGCGCGCAGGATCTGATCCCGTTCAAGGCTGGCATCGCCGCCGGCGCCGATGCAGTGATGATGGCCCACGTGGTCTACCCGCAGGTCGCGCCGGAGCCGGCCGGCTACTCGCCGCGCTGGATCCAGCAGATCCTGCGCGGGGAGATGGGCTTCCGCGGGGTCGTCTTCTCCGATGACATCGGCATGGCCGGCTCGTTCTCCGCCGGTGGGGTGAAGGCGCGCGTGGACGCGCATCTGGATGCCGGTTGCGACGTGGTGCTGGTCTGCCACCCCGAGCTGGTGGAAGAATCGCTGCGCGCGGTCGAAGGCCGCACCCTCAACACCGCTGCGCTGCTCGGCCTGATCGGCCGCGGCGCGCTGGGCTGGGACGGCCTGCTGGCCGATTCCCGCCATGGCACCACCCAATCCCGTTTGCTTGACACCCTTGGAAGAACCGTCTGATGCCCAACCTCACCATTTCCCAGGCCCTGGCCCAGGCCGACCTGCTGGTCGACCGTCCCACCATCGACAAGGCCATCGCTGGCATCGCCGACGCCATCGCGCGCGATTACAAGGGCGAGGTCCCGCTGTTCCTGTCGATCATGCACGGCGCGCTGCCGTTCGCCGGCCAGCTCGCGCTGGAACTGGGCGCACGCGGCCAGGACGTGCAGTTCGATTACCTGCACGCGACCCGTTACCGCGGTGAAACCACCGGCGGCGATCTGGTCTGGAAGCACAAGCCGGCCACCGCGCTGTTCGGCCGCCGCGTGCTGCTGGTCGATGACATCCTCGACGAGGGCTACACCCTGCAGGGCGTGCGCACCTGGTGCCTGGAGCAGGGTGCCACCGACGTGCGCATCGCGGCGCTGACGGTCAAGCTGCACGACCGCGCGCTGCCGGACGTCAAGGCCGACTACGCCGGCATCGATCTGCCGGATCGTTATGTGTTCGGTTTCGGCATGGACGTCAACGAGACGCTGCGCTGCGTGCCTGCCATCTACGCGATGAAGGAATGATGGAGCACATTTCCCTTGCCGTCATCGGCGGCACCGGCGTCTACAAGCTGGCCCAGCTCGACGACGTGAGCAGCCATCAGGTCGACACCCGCTATGGCACGCCGTCCGGCCCGATCCGCGTCGGCACGCTGCTGGGCCAGCGCGTGGCCTTCCTGGCCCGCCACGGTGAAGGCCACTCGCTGCCGCCGCACAAGATCAATTACCGCGCCAACCTGGCCGCCCTGCAGCAGATCGGCGCGCAGCGCGTGCTCGCGCTCAATACGGTCGGTGGCATCACCGAACAGTTCGGGCCGCGCGTGCTGGCCTGTCCGGACCAGCTGATCGATTACACCTGGGGCCGCATCTCCACCCTGTGCGAAGAGCCGGGCACCGAGGTGCTGCACGTGGACTTCGGCCATCCGTACACGCCGATGCTGCGCAGCAAGGTGCTGGCGGCGGCGAAAGTCACCGGCGTGCGCCTGCAGGATGGCGGCTGCTACGGGGCCACGCAGGGCCCGCGGCTGGAGACCAATGCGGAAATCGCGCGCATGCGCCGCGATGGCTGTGATCTGGTCGGCATGACCGGCATGCCCGAAGCAAGCCTCGCCCGCGAGCTCGGCCTGGACTACGCCTGCCTGGCGATCGTGGCCAACTGGGCGGCCGGTTGTGGCGATGGCGATGAGATCACGATGGCCGAAGTGCTGGCCAATGTGGACGCTGCCTCCTCCGGCCTGCCGGAATTGATCGGAGAATTGGCACGGGGGTGATTGTCATTACGGTACAAGGTTTGCATACTCCGCCAGTGCGCTGGTTGAGCGTACACCACCCATTCATAGAAGAAGGTCTCGCATTACCATGCCGAACGGTACCGTCAAGTGGTTCAACGACGCCAAGGGATTTGGCTTTATCTCGCCGGAGGACGGCAGCGCCGACGTCTTCGCGCACTTCTCCGCGATCAACTCCAAGGGCTTCCGCAGTCTGCAGGAAGGCCAGAAGGTCACCTATGACGTGACCCAGGGCCCGAAGGGCGCCCAAGCCTCGAACATCGTGCCGTCGGCAGAGTGATCTCTCGCGCTGCGCATTGAAAAACCCCGCTTCGGCGGGGTTTTTTTTCATCATCGAGTCCACGCATGACCTCTCGTCGCACCATCGCCATCGTCGGCTACGGCACCGCCGGCCAAGCTCTGTCGATCCTGCTTTCACGTGATCATCACGACGTCCACGTTTTCGAGCGCGCGGCGCAGCCGGGTCCGGTCGGGGCCGGGTTCCTGCTGCAGCCGACCGGGCTGGACGTGCTCTTCCAGATGGGATTGCTGCCTGCAGTACTGCAGCACGGTGCCGCCGTACGCCGGCTGTACGGCGAAACTCCGTGCGGGCGTGCCGTCATGGACATGCGTTATGCGCACCTGGATGGCGCACTGCACGGCGTGGGCATGCAGCGTGGTGCGTTGTTCTCGCTGTTGGCCGATGCCTGGGAACAGTCCGGCAACCTGCAGGCCGGCACCACCATCGTCGAGGTGGATACCGCGCAGGGGCGCGTGCGTGACGTCGACGGGCGCTGGCATGGTCCCTACGATCTGGTGATCGCCGCCGATGGCGCCGCCTCCTCGCTGCGCGCACAGGTGCAGGGCACCGCGCTGGACCGCGAATACCCCTGGGGCGCGCTGTGGTGCCTGCTGCCGCGCGGCGACTGGGCGCATGTCGACGAACTGCGCCAACGCTACGTGGCCGCGCGCAAGATGATCGGGCTGCTGCCGGTAGGCACGCGGCCGGGCAACGATGTTGCGCAGTTGAGTTTCTTCTGGAGCCTGCCACGCGACCAGTTCGTGCAGTGGGAGCAGGATGGCATGGCGCGATGGCTCGATGAGATCGCGACGTTGTGGCCGCAGGCGCACGAGCGGCTGGCGGGCGTGTGCGAAGCGGCGCAGCTGGCCCGTGCCGGGTATCGGGACGCAGTGCTCTCGCGCTGGCACCGCGAGCGGCTGGTGCTGGTGGGGGATGCCGCCCACGCAATGAGCCCCCAGTTGGGGCAGGGCGTCAACATGGCGCTGATGGATGCACTGGCGCTGCGCGACGCGCTGCGCGCGCATGCGGACCGTGACATCGCGCTGCAGGCCTACCAGGCCCGGCGACGCGCGCACGTAGCGATCTACCAGTACTGGAGTCGCTGGCTGACGCCGCTGTTCCAGTCCGAACGGGATGGCCTGGCACGCGCCCGCGATGTGCTGTTCCAGCCGATGGGCCGTCTGCCAGGCGGGCGTGGACACATGCTGCGCGTGCTCAGCGGAACGCAGCAGGGTTGGCTCGGCAGACTGCCCTTGTCGCCCGGGTTCATGCAGGCGATGCGCGCATGTGAAGGCGTGAATAACATTCATTGACGTTGGACTCACCGTCCACGTGGGACAACACTCAGGCAAACGCAGCGTGCGTGTGTTTCAACCATGCGCGACCTGCGGCTTCCGCGGCCTCGTGTCCGATGCCTGATCGCTTGGAGCCCCGCGACTGCGGGGTGGTAGGGTGAAGCTGCGTTTGCGACCTACGGTCCGGTGGACCGATCGCAACCCAAGGAGATTGAAATGCTGTTCTCGGCCGAAACTCTGGAAAGTGAAATCCGCAAACTGCGCGGACTCCTGCAGATGTTGCATGAGGATCAGCCGGACGTGATGGAAGACGTGTTCGAGTTCCATGTGACCAGCCTGATCACGCACGCTGCGCCGGAGCATCACCCGCGCATCCGTGCCGCTGCCCACGAGATGTTGGCCGCGATCCAGCGGCAACCGGTGCGGCCCAATCCGCACGCGCCGGACATCCGGCTGATGCCCGAGCTGTTGGTGTCCGCGGCCTGATCCACACGCGGTTGCTCTGGTTGCGCGCTGGTTGCGCTAGCGCGACGGCAACGCAATGGCCTGGTCTTCGACGCAGGCCACCAGACGTTCTCCCGCGCTGAGCACAGGTGCGATGCCGGCAGTGAATCCCGAAAATGCCGGCAGGATCGTCATTCCCTCGCGCAGCCAGAACGCTGGCCAACGGCGTTGCATGCCCGGCAACCGGGCCAGCGGATGCAGGTGACCGCACAGCACATGCAGCCCGGGCTGCGGCTGCGGTGCATGACGCAGCAGGAACGGCCCTTCCTGGATGCGTTCGCCCAGCAGCTCGATGCCCAGGTCGGCCTTGGGCAGTACACGGTCATGATTGCCTTCGAGTGCGCCGATCCACAGCTGTGGATGCTGCTCGCGCCAGCCCTGCCACTGGCGGTACCACGCGGCCCGGTGCGCGGCGCCGTGCAGCACATCGCCGAGTACCCACAGATGGCGGATGGCGTGCTGCTCAACCAGGGCGCCCAGACGCTGCAGATCATCGGAGGTGCCGCCGCTGGGCAGGCCGATGCCCGACCGGCGGAACAGGTCCGCCTTGCCCAGATGCAGATCGGCGATCAACAGCGCATCGCGCGACGGCCAATGCAGCGCCCGCGCGCCGAGCAGATGGACGGTTTCGCCGGCGAGGGTGATCGGCAGTTCAGGCGCCATGGCGCTTCTCCAGTTGCTGTGCAGCGCGCAGGACGCGGGTCTTCCAGTCTTCGTTGCTGAGCTGGCCGCGCAGGCGTTCGGCCCAGAGCGGGAAGGACAGCGGCCCCAGGCTGGTGGGGTGCTGCACGCTCAGCGTGCGTGCCTGGCAGGACGCCAACGCGCGGCCCAGGCTTTCAAGATCGAGTTGATCGTGCAGCACTTCGTGTTCGGCCAGCGTCAGCAGGATGTGATCCGGATCGTGCTGGCGCAGCACGTCGTACAGCAGCCCGCTGGAGGCCTGCAGTTGGCGCAGGCTGCGCGGTGTTCGGCCAGGCAGTGCGGGAACCAGCATGCCCGACACGCGCGCGATGTCGCGGAACTGGCGACGGGCCAGTTCGCCGAGGTTGAGGCTGTCGCGCAGATCGCTAAGCAGTCCCTCCGGTGCCAGCAAGGTACGCACGCGCGCCGCATCGATCTCGACCGGGCGCGCCGGTGCGAGTACGAACCCATAGTCGTTGGCCGCATAGCCGAACGTATTGGCCTGCAGGCGCGTCCAGCGCATCGCCATCAACGCGGCCAGCCCTTCATTGACCTGGCGCCCGGCGAAGGGATACACGAACACGAACTGGCCCTCGCGACGGCGCACGTGTTCGACCAGCAGCGCCGGGCCGGGCAGGGCCGACAGGCGCGTCTGCAGTGCCAGCAGCGGCGCCAGCCAGCGCATCTCCGGGCTGTCGGCGGAACGGGCCAGCACCGTCTCCATTTCGTGGCCCAGTGCGTCGGACAGCGGTAGCCGCCCCCCCTGCCAGCGCGGCACAACACCGTCTCCGCCCCGCGCCTTCCGCACGTAGGCGGTCAGATTCTCCAGCCGCACCAGTTCCAGCAGGCGGCCGGCGAACTGGAAGCGATCCCCGGGGCGCAGCCGGCTGAGGAACTGTTCTTCCACCGCACCCAGCCGGCCGCCGCGCAGGAACTGCACCATGACACTGCCATCGCTGGTGATGGTGCCGATGGACAAGCGGTGACGCAGCGCGACGCGACGGTCATGCACGCGGTAGAGGCCATCGCCATCGCGCACGACTTTGTGGAAATCCGGGTACTGCGACAGCGCGCGGCCGCCCTGCACGATGAACTCCAGCACGCCATCCCAGTGCACGCGGTCCAGACCGGCGAACGCGTGCGTGCGCCGCACCTGACCGAACAGCACGTCGGGATCGAAGCCGCCGCCGAGTGCACAGCTCACCGCATGCTGCGCCAACACATCCAGCGACAAGCGCAGCGGCCGGCGTGCCTCGATGTGGCCGTGAGCCAGTGCACGGCGCGCAGCCGCGTACTCGACCAGTTCCAGCGCGTGCGACGGCACGCACACGATGTGCCCGGATTCGCCGGGGCGGTGTTTGGCGCGTCCCGCGCGCTGCAGCAACCGAGCGATGCCCTTGGGGCTGCCGATCTGCAGCACCTGGTCGACACTGGGAAAGTCGACACCGAGATCCAGGCTGGAGGTGGCGACCACGCAGCGCAACCGGCCCTCGCGCAGCCCTTCCTCCGCAGCGCGCCGCAACGCGGGATCGAGCGAGCCGTGATGCAGGGCCAGCGTGCCCGGGTCTTCCGGCCACACTGCCGAGAGCGCCTGGTGCCAGAGTTCGGCATGGGCGCGCGTGTTGGTGAACAGCAGGCTGGTACGCACCGCCAGCAGTTTTTCCAGCACGCGCTGCAGCTGCGACAGACCCAGGTGTCCGGCCCACGGGAAACGTTCGCCCTGCGCGGGCAGCAGCGTTTCCACGCTGACCGGGCGCGGGCGCGCGCCGGCCACCAGCGGCGCGTCGGGCACGTCCGGCAGCAGCACGTCGCGCGCTTCGTCCAGGTTGCCCAGCGTGGCCGACAGCCCCCATACCTGCAGGGCGGGCAGGGCATCGCGCAGGCGGCGCAGGTTCAACTGCAGCAGCACGCCGCGCTTGTTGCCGAGCAGTTCGTGCCACTCGTCCACGACCACGCAGCGCAGGTGCTGCAGGCGCGCCATCGTGTCGGGATAGCTGAGCAGCAGCGCCAGTGACTCCGGCGTGGTCACCAGCACATCCAGCCGGCCCTCGCGTGCCAGGCGTTTATCGCGCGCGCTGGCGTCGCCGGTGCGCAGGCCGACCTGCCAGTGCAGCCCGAGCGCGTCCAGGGGCTCGCGCAGCGCGCGCGCGGTGTCGGCGGCCAGTGCCCGCAGCGGCGTGATCCACAGCACCTGCAGGACCGGCACCGGGGTTTTCGCGCGGCCCCGGGTGGTACGTGGTGGCGGGTCGTGCAGGGCCTGCAGCAGCGGCCCGCCGAACATCGCCAGCGTCTTGCCGCTGCCGGTGGGCGTGTGCAGCAGGCCTGAGTCACCGGCCAGGTAATGCTTCCACATCGTTTTCTGGAACGGCAGCGGCGCCCAGCCCCGGCTGGCGAACCACGCCGTCAGGCGGGCCATGGCCTCGCGTCGCGTCACCGCGCCAATGCCTGCAACTGCGCCAGCGTATCGGCCTCGCTGGCCGGTTTGTCCTGCCGCCAGCGCAGGATCCGCGGGAAGCGCACCGCGATGCCGGATTTGTGGCGCTTGCTGCGATTCACCGCTTCGAAGCCTAGCTCGAACACCTGCTCGCCGCGGACGCTGCGCACCGGTCCGAAGCGCTCGATCGTGTTCGCGCGGATCCAGCGGTCCAGCGCGAGGATTTCCTTGTCGTCCAGGCCCGAGTACGCCTTGGCCACCGGCACCAGCGTCTCGCCGTCCCACACGCCGAAGGTGTAATCGGTATACAGCGTGCTGCGCCGGCCATGGCCGGACTGCGCATAGATCATCACCGCATCGATGGTCAGCGGATCGATCTTCCATTTCCACCAGTCGCCGCGCCGGCGCCCAGCCTGGTAGACCGAGTCGCCGCGCTTGAGCATCAGCCCTTCCACGCCGCGCTCGCGGGCCAGGTCGCGCTGCAGGGCGGCCGCGTGCCAGTCCACCACGCGGACCGCCGGCGACAGCATCAGGCGCGGGTCGTCCAGCGTGGCGAGCACCTCGGCCAGCCGCGCACGCCGTTGCGTGAGCGACAGGGCACGCAGGTCGTCACCGCCCAGCTCGAGCAGGTCGTAGGCAAGCACGCGCACCGGGGTATCGCGCAGCGTCTTCGGGCCGGGCTTGAGCCGCTGGATGCGGGTCTGCAGGGCGGTGAAGGGCAGCGGCAGGTCATCGCCGTCGGCCCAGGCCAGCAGTTCGCCGTCGATCACGCAGCCATCCGGCAATGCCATCGCCGCCGCCTCGATCTCGGGAAAGCGTCCATCCAGCCGCTCCTCGCCACGCGACCACAGCGCGACCTCACCCTGGCGGCGCAACAGCTGCAGGCGAATGCCATCCCACTTCCACTCCAGCAGCCAGTCGTCGATGGGACCAAGCGTGTCGACGTCCGCCTCCAATGGCGAGGCCAGGAAGAACGGGTAGGGCTGCTGGCGATCCTCGGGCCGCTCTTCCGGTGTCAGCAAGGCGGCCAGCAGGCCCGGCGCGGGCACCCAGCTGCCGAGCATGCGCTGGGCGATGCGCGCGATATCGATGCCCGACCATTCGGCCAGCGCCTGCTGCACCAGCCGCTGCGACACGCCCACTCGCAACGCGCCGGTCAGCAGCTTGTTGAACACCAGTCGCTCATCGAAGGCGAGCTGTTGCCAGGCGCCGGTGACGGCCGCGTGGCGCACGGCTTCGGGTTGATTGGCAACCGGCAGCAGCGTCTGCTCGATCCAGTCGGCCAGGCCGATATCCGCACCGGTCTGCACCGGATCGTCCATCAGCAGGGTCAGCGTCTCGGCCAGGTCGCCGACCTGATCGTAGCTGTCGTCCACCAGCCACGCCGGCGTATCGGACATCTCGGCCACCCACGTGCGCAACTCGGCGTTGCCGGCGATCTTCCGCCGCGCGCTGGTGACCTTGCCGCCGGCCAGCAGGAACAGGGCCCATGCCGCATCGTGCGGGGGGGGCTGCTGGAAGTAGCGCACCAGCGCAGCACGCTTGTCGCCGGTGGCGGTGCTGCGGTCGAGCTCGGTGTAAAGCGCGGCGAAGCGTTTCATTCTTCGTCCCCGTAGCCGGTGGCGAAGGCCTCGGCGGCGACGCCGCGCTCGCGCAGGAAGCGGATCAGCGCGTCGGTGTTGCCGTGGGTGGCGATGACGCGGCGCGCACCGGTATCGGCGATGGTGCGCAGCAGATCGGGCCAGTCGGCATGATCGGAAACGACGAAGCCGCGGTCGTAGTTGCGCCGGCGGCGGTTGCCACGCACCCGCATCCAGCCGGACGCAAAGCCCAACTGCGCGCGCTTGAAGCGGCGCATCCACGCGCTGCCCGCCGCCGAGGGTGGGGCCAGGATCAGCTTGCCGGCGAATGCCGCGCCGCGTGCCTGCTCACTCACCGGTTCGGTGGCCAGCATCGGAATACCGGCCTCGCGGTACACCGCGACGCCGGTGGCGATCGCGCCATGCAGCAAGGCGGGCTGTGTCTCCAGCGGCAGCAGTTCGGCCAGGATCCGCTGCGCCTTGCCGAGCGCATAGCAGAGCAGCACGGCGGCTTCGCCACGCGCTTCGCATTCGCGACGCCAGGCCACGATGTCGGCGGCCACCCGGGCCGTGTCCGGCCAGCGGTACACCGGCAGGCCGAACGTTGCTTCAGTGATGAAGGTATCGCACGGCACCACCTCGAACGGCGCGCAGCTCGGGTCGTGCTGGCGCTTGTAGTCGCCCGAGGCCACCCACACCCGCCCCGCGTGCGCGATCCGCACCTGCGCCGAGCCGAGCACATGCCCGGCCGAATGCAGGGAGACCTCGGTGTCGCCGAGGATGAAGCGTTCACCGTAGTCGTGCGCGGTGCAGTCCACCTCGCCCAGCCGCCAGCGCAGGATCGGCAGCGTCTGCGAGGTGCAGTGGTAGTGGCCCATGCCGTTGCGTGCATGGTCGCCATGGCCGTGCGTGATCACCGCGCGCGGCACCGGCCGCCAGGGGTCGATGTGGAAGTCGCCGGCCGGGCAGTACAGCCCCTCCGGGCGCAGCACCACCAGGTCGTCGTTGTCGGCATCGGCGTTCATGCCTGCACTGTGCCGCCGCGCTCGTGCAGGAGGTGAGAATCCGCATGAACGGCGCCCTGCACGGGGATGCGGCAGAATCGGTGCATCTGTCTGCAAGGAGATCGCCGTGATCACGTCTGCATGGCCCGCGTTTGAAACGCACGAGGTGAGCAACCAGCCGCCGCCCTTCGCCGGCCGGAACCTGTGGGCCGATGACGTTGCACTGGTGGATGCCGTGCAGCGCGAGGGAGGCGGTGCCTTTGCCGGCCCGTTGGCGCGCTATGGTGGCCTTGCCGGTGATGAGCTGTACCGGATCGGCTTCGATGCCAACCGCGACCGTCCGCGGCTGCGCACGCACGATGCGCAGGGCCATCGCATCGATACCGTCGAATTCCATCCGGCCTACCACCAGTTGATGACCGCGGCGAAGACCCATGGCGTGGCCGGACTGTCGTGGCACGACGGCGGTCCAGGTGCGCATGTCGCGCGCGCGGCGTTGAGCTATCTGCATCACCAGGCCGAGGCGGGCACCAGTTGTCCGCTGACGATGACCCACGCGGCAGTCGCGGTCCTGCGCCAGCAGCCATCGCTCGCCGAGTGGGCGGACAAGGCGGCGGCCCCGCACTATGACCCGCGGGATGTACCGATCGCCGACAAGGCCGGCATCACCCTGGGCATGGGCATGACCGAGAAGCAAGGTGGCTCGGACGTGCGCAGCAACACCACCCGCGCCGAACCACAGGCCGATGGCAGCTATGCGCTGATCGGCCACAAGTGGTTCTTCTCCGCGCCGATGTCCGACGGCTTCCTGGTGCTGGCGCAGGCACCGGGTGGGCTGAGCTGTTTCCTCATGCCGCGGCGCCTGGCCGATGGCGATCGCAATGCGTTCCGTTTGATGCGCCTGAAGGACAAGCTCGGTGACTGGTCCAATGCGTCCAGCGAAGTGGAACTGTGCGGTGCCCGGGCGCAGCGTGTGGGCGAAGAAGGCCGCGGTGTCGCCACCATCATCGGCATGGTGATGATGACGCGGCTGGACTGCATGCTCGGTGCCGCGGCGGAGATGCGCATGGCGCTGGCACAGGCACTGCACCACACGCGGCACCGCCGCAGCTTCGGCAAGCGGCTGGCCGAGCATCCCTTGATGGCCAACGTGCTGGCCGACCTGGCGATCGAATCCGAAGCCGCCACGGTGTTCGCGATGCGTGTAGCGCATGCGGTGGACCAGGCGGGAACGGATCCGCGGCAGGCGGCGTTCGCGCGCATCAGCACGGCGGTGGGCAAGTACTGGGTGTGCAAGCGCGCCGCGGTGTTCGTCAATGAAGCGCAGGAATGCCTGGGTGGCGCAGGCTATGTGGAGGAGTCGATGCTGCCGCGCCTGTACCGGCAGGCACCGTTGAATTCAATCTGGGAGGGCAGCGGCAACATCCAGTGCCTGGACGTGCTGCGTGCGCTGTCACGCGAACCGCAGGTGCTGCAGGCGCTGGACGCCGAGCTGGATGCGGTGGCCGGCGTCGACGCGGTGTATGACGCCGCGCTGCGGGGGTTGCGCAGCCAGCTCGCGGCAACCCCGGGGGAGGCACAGGCGCGTCGCGTGACCGAGCGCCTGGCGCTGGTGCTGCAGGCCGCCGTGCTGCTGCGCGCGCAGAGCCCGAACGCATCCGCCTTCATCCGTTCACGACTGGATGCCGAGCATGGAATGGCGTTCGGCACGCTCCCGGTCGATCTGGATTTCGGGGGCATGCTGGGCCGCGCCCTGCCGTGATCGGCGCCCAATGAAAACGCCCCCTCCGGAGAGGGGGCGTTGCTGATGCCACGATGCGGCGTGAGTGACGCCGACTCAGCGCTTGGCTTCGTTGGCGTTCTTCTTGGCATCGTCGGCGACGTCGCGCGCCTTGTCCGCGACTTTCTGCGCGGCGTCGGCGGTGGAGTCACTGGCATGGGCAGCCGCATCCTTGGCGGCGACCTTGGCTTCGCCAGCGGCTTTGGAGGTGGCGGCGGCAGCGCGGTCGAGCGCCTGCTGGGTATCGGCGGCAGCGCGCTCGGAAGCAGCCGCGGCATCGTCGGCGGCACTGCGGGTCGCTGCAGCGGCCTTGTCGACCGCTTCACGCGCGGCCGCGTTGGTGCTGTCGGCCGCCTGGGCGGCATCACGGCGGGCCTGCTCGGCTTCCGGGCCCTTGCAGGCGGCCAGGCCGAGCAGCAGGGAAGCGGCCAGCAGGGAGGTGGTCAGCGGACGGATCTTCATGTGGCGCTCCAGAACGGCGATGGATGGGAGGCCAGCCTATTCATGCGTCTGTGAAGAACCGGTGGGTGGCCGCGCCGGCGAAAGACGCGCCCAAAGAAAAAGCCGCTGGCGAACCAGCGGCTTTTTCAGACTTGCTTGAAGAAAGAAGTTATTACTTCTTGGCTTCTTCAGCAGCGTCCTTGGCCTTCTCGGCGGTGCCTTCGGCAGCCTTGGCAGCGTCGGCAGCCTGGTCGGCAGCAGCGTCGGTGGCAGCGCCAGCAGCCTGGGCAGCGGCATCAGCCGAAGCGTCAGCAGCGGTGGTGGCGGTGTCGGCAGCAGCCTGGGCAGCGTCAGCAGCCGGGGCGCCAGCAGCAGCGGCCTGGTCAGCAGCGGCCTGGGCGTCAGCGGCGGCTTCGTTGGCCGAAGCGGCGGCGTCAGCAGCCTGCTCCTGCTTCGAGCAGGCGGTCAGAGCCAGGCCCAGGGCCATTGCGATCAGCAGCTTGTTGATGCTCATTGTTGTGAATCCTCGTCGTTAGATTAGGCAACGCGCTATTGCGCGCCCGGCAACATGATGACAAGCCACGATTGGCTGTCAAGCGATCGCGCATTCAGTTTTGAGAAATGCGCGTTAAACCAAATCAAATCAATTCGATAGCGATGGCGGTCGCTTCGCCGCCGCCGATGCACAGGGTAGCAATTCCGCGCTTGGCGTCACGCTTGCGCAATGCGTTCACCAGCGTGACCACCAGCCGTGCACCCGAGGCACCGATGGGATGACCCAATGCGCAGGCACCGCCATTGACATTGACCTTGTCGTGCGGAATGCCCAGCTCGCGGATCGGGGCCATCGCGACCACGGCAAAGGCTTCGTTGATCTCGAACAGGTCCACCTGGTCCAGCGTCCAGCCGGTCTTGTCCATCAGCTTCTGGATCGCACCGATCGGCGCGGTGGTGAACCATTCCGGCGCCTGCGAGTGGGTGGCGTGGCCGACGATGCGGGCCAGCGGCTGCAGGCCGCGGGCGGCAGCATCGTCCTCGGACAGCAGCACCACCGCAGCGGCACCGTCGGAGATGCTCGAGGAGCTGGCGGCGGTCACCGTGCCGTCTTTCTTGAACGCCGGGCGCAGGGTTGGAATCTTGGCGATGTCCGAGCGGCTGGGCTGCTCGTCCTGCGCGTACTCGACCTCACCCTTGCGGGTGGTGACCTTCACCGGCACGATTTCGCCATCGAAGGCGCCATTGGCCTGCGCGGCCTGTGCACGGCGCACTGATTCGATGGCGAAGGCATCCTGGTCCTCGCGGCTGACCTGGTACTTTTCCACGGTGCATTCGGCGAACTCGCCCATGGCCTTGCCGTCGTAGGCATTGACCAGGCCGTCGTGGGCCATGTGGTCGATCACCTGGAAGTTGCCGAAGCGGTTGCCGGTGCGCGAGTTGGGGATCATGTGCGGGGCGTTGGACATCGACTCCATGCCACCGGCGACCACGATGCTGGCCGAGCCGGCCTTGATCAGGTCATGACCGAGCATGATGGCCTTCATGCCCGAGCCGCACACCTTGTTGAGGGTGGTGGCGCCGGTGGAGACCGGGATGCCGGCGGCGATCGCGGCCTGGCGGGCCGGCGCCTGGCCGAGATTGGCCGGCAGCACGCAGCCCATGATCACTTCGGAAACGTCCGCAGCCGGCACCCCGGACTGCTCCAGGGCCGCGGCGATCACGGTGGACCCGAGGGTCGGGGACGGCACGCCGTTGAACTGGCACAGGAAGGAGCCGATGGCGGTGCGCTTGGCGGCGGCGATGACGATGTTGGACATGTGCAATCTCTTTGGTGCGTGAGCGAAGAGCGGAATGGGAACACGGGCGTTGGAAGCCGACGCATTTCCCGGCAGACTGCGTGGGGGTCGGTCCAGTATAGAGGGTCGGCATTGACTGCCGGTGTCTGCCCGGGGGGCAGGCAGGTGGGGAAGGTCCATTCACAAGGGGAGCAGGGATGAAGCAGGTTGTGATCGGCAGGTCGGCCTTGGCCGCGGCATTGGCGTTGGCACTGAGTGCCTGCGGGGGCGGCGGCAGCAATGTCCGCGGGGGCCTGGAACCGTCGCCACCACCGACGACACCCCCATCGCCTCCACCCACCACGCCCCCCACGCCGCCGCCGACCACGGCCCCACCGGCGCAGCCAGCCATCGATGCGCATCTGAGCATCGTCCAGGCCGGTCCGGCGCAGTCGGCCGGCTGGACCGGCGCCGGTGTGCGCATCGGCGTCGTCGATTCGGGCGTGAACCATGAGCATCCGGCGCTCAACGGACGGGTGTTGGCGAATTACACCTACGTCGATCCACGCGTGAACAACGTCAACGTGGACGACGTGGTCGGCCATGGCACCGTGGTGGCCGAACTCGCCGCCGGTCGCAGGGTGGGTAGCTGGCCCGGTGGCGTGGCCAGCGAAGCGCAGATCGTTTCGGCGCGCATCATCGCCGACAAGCGTCCCGTCGATGATGGTTCCGGCAATGGCAACGAGATCACCGGTGCGGTTGGCCTGGAGGGCGTGCACCAGGATCTGATCGCGGCCGGCGTCAAGATCATGAACAACTCGTGGGGCGGCCTGTACTGGACCAATCCCTCGGCCACTGCGCCGATCGCCCAGGAATACCGCCCCTTCATCATCAGCAACGGCGGCCTGGTGGTGTTTGCCACCGGCAACGAGAGCAAAGCCAATCCGTCCAGCATGGCGGCGCTGCCCAGCCAGGTGGGTCCGGGCGGGAGCCTGCCCGCCGCGGATCTGGAGCGTGGCTGGCTGAGCGTGACCGCGGTCGATACGGCGGACCCGGGCAAACTGGCGTCTTACGCGAATGCCTGCGGTGTGGCGGCACGCTACTGCCTCGCCGCACCGGGCACGGTGGCCTACGTCGATCCAGCCAACAAGGGGGGAACCCCGGAGTACTACTATGGCTCGGGTACGTCCTATGCAGCGCCGCTGGTCTCCGGTGCGGCGGCGCTGGTGTGGCAGAAATACCCGTACTTCACCAATGACCTGGTGCGCCAGACATTGCTGGGTACCGCCACCGATCTGGGTGCGGCCGGGGTGGACAGGACGTTCGGCTACGGCCTGCTCAACATCGCCAAAGCGATCAACGGTCCGGCCAGGTTCGACTGGGGCGATGTGACGGTGAATATCGGCACGTTGGGCCTGGATTCGGTATGGGGCAACGACATCAGCGGCAACGGCGGGCTGATCAAGCAGGGTGCGGGTGCGTTGAGCCTGGCCGGCGCCAATACCTACAGCGGCGACACCATCATCGAGCGCGGCACCCTCGCGCTGCGCGGCGGTGCGTCGCTCCGTTCCAACGTGCTCATCGCGCCGCAGGTGGGCAACCCCAACGCCGCCGCGCTGCAGTTCATGAACGGCACCACGCGGGTCAGCGGCAATGTGGACAACGGCGCCAGCGTGATCCTGCGCAGCGACAACATCGATGCCGCGATCGAAGGCAACTACCTCCAGCGTCCCGGCGCGCAACTGGTGGTCGCACTGGGGGCCAACGCGCTCATGGTGACCGGCACCGCCACGCTGGCCGGCACGGTCCGTGTGGACAGCATCATCGCCGGTTACGTCCCCCGGGATGGACGCACGCAGCCGCTGCTGCACGCCGATGGCGGGGTGACCGGCAGCTTCGACAGCGTCACCAACGGGCTGGCGCCAGGCACCTTGCTCCAGGCCAGCCTGCTGCACGCCAGCAACGACGTCACCATGGTCATCGACCGCGTCAGCGTGACCAGCGCCAGCGTCCAGGCCGGGCTGGGGGGAGCCGCGCTGGCCTCGGCGGCGCGGGTCGAATCTGCCTTCGAAGTGCTGGATCGCAACGGTGCGGCGCTGGACGGGTTTGCCGATGCGGCGGGGCAGCTGCAGCAGGTCGACGGCGCCAACGCCCTGCAGGCCAGCCTGGACAGTCTCTCCGGCAAAGCCCACGCGTTGGCCACGGCGGCCACCTTCGACAGCATCGACATGAACCGTCGTGCGCTGTCGGCCCGGGTGGGCGATGTGCAGGCCGCGCCGCGCCTGCGCGGTAGCTGGCAGAGCGTACTGGGCGAGGCAGGGCAGGGCAGCTTCGCCGGCAACGGGGTGGCAACCCGCGGTTGGATGATGGGCCAGGACATGGCACTCGGCAGCCATGGCGTGCTTGGTTTCGCGTTCGGCGAAACGCGCAGCTACGGCAGCCGCGAGTGGGGCAGTGACCGCGGCCGCGACCGTCAATCGCAGGCGCAGGTCTACGCGGGCTGGGGCACCGGCCGCGCGTATGCCATGGGCCAGATCGGCGCCGGCCAGTTCACCCGTGAGATCGATCGCCAGTTGCTGCTCGGTGCCGGCCAGTACGGCGTCAATGCACGCTACGGCGGCAGCTTCAGCGCGGCCAGCGTGGAGTCGGGCTACCGCTTCGGCGGCGCCACCGCCTCGCTGACGCCTTACCTGGGGGCCGAGTATGCCCGGGTGGACAGCGATGGTTTCAGTGAAGCGGGCGGCATGGGCTTCGGCCTGCGCGCGCAGGAGGCGGTGAGTACGCGCAGCCAGGCCTTGGCCGGCCTGCGCGCCGAGCGCCGCTGGGGCGGCTGGTCGCTGCGCGGTTACGCCGAGTGGCAACAGCAGCTGTCCAGTGATGGCCTTTCCTTGGACGCCAGCTTTGTCGGCGTCGAAGCCTGGGCACCCTTGGCGGGCCTGCAGCCGGCCCGCTCGGGCGGGTTGTTCGGGCTTTCGGTGGAATCCTGGCTGAGCCGCACCAGCCGCCTGGCGTTCGGCTATGACCAGCGCTTCGGCCCGCGCGGCGATCTGCGCCAGGTGCAGTTGCGCTACTCGGCCGGGTTCTAGGCGCGGGTCTTGCCGCAACGTCCGCGAAATGAAAGAGGGCGCGATCGATGATCGCGCCCTCTTCGTTTGCCACCGCAGCGCTCAGTTGCCGCGCAGCGTGCCCCGCCGCGGCGTGCTGCGGCCCAGCGGCATTTTCAGCTTGCCGATCGCAAGGATGCGCGACTCGGCGATCTGGTCGGCGGCGCGTTGCGGGGCGATGCCTTCGCTCTGCGACAGCGCGAAGATGCGGCCGAGGTTGTGGTAGATGCTGCGGATCAGGCGCATCGCGCGCTCGCGGTTGTAGCCATCGATCTCCAGCGAGACGTTCATGACGCCACCGGCGTTGACCGCGTAATCCGGTGCATAGAGGATGCCGCGCGCATGCAGCTCGTCGCCCACGTCCAGGCTGGAGAGCTGGTTGTTGGCGGTGCCGCAGACGATCTTGCACTTCAGGCGTGGCAACGTGTCCGGATTGATCGCGCCTTCCAGCGCGCACGGCGCGAAAATGTCGGCGTTGACGTCGTAGATGTCCTCCGGCTTCACCGCTTCGGCACCGTACTCGGTGACGGCGCGGTCCACGCGCGCGCTGTCCAGGTCGCTGACGTACAACTTGGCGCCACGATCACGCAGCAGTTTCACCAGTTCCATGCCGATGTGGCCCAGGCCCTGCACCGCGATGCTGGCCTTGCCCACTTCCTCATGCCCCAGCTTGTGCTGCATCGCCGCCATCAACGCCTGCAGCGCGCCATACGCCGTGAACGGGGCCGGGTCGCCGGAGCCCCCGTGCACCTGGTGTACGCCGGTGACGTACTCGCTTTCCAGGTAGATGTTCTCCATGTCGTTGACATCGGTACCCACGTCTTCGGCGGTGATGTAGCGCCCGCCCAGCGAATCGACATAGCGGCCGAACGCGCGGAACAGCACTTCGCTCTTGTCACGCTTCGGGTCGCCGATGATCACCGCCTTGCCGCCACCCACGTTGAGGCCGGCCAGGGCGTTCTTGTAGGTCATGGTGCGGCTCAGGCGCAGCGCATCGGCCAGGGCCTCGTCGGTGCTGGCGTAGGGACGCATGCGCACGCCGCCCAGGGCCGGGCCCAGGGTGGTGTTGTGGATGGCGATGATCGCCCTCAGACCGGCGTCGCGGCTGTGGCAGAACACCACTTGTTCGTGACCGGTGGTTTCGAGGGTTTCAAATAACATGGTGGCTCCGATGGTGCGAACGGTGGCGAACAGCGGCGAACGCGCCAGCAAAAGGTGGGTTGTAAAACAAAAAAAGCGACGTCGTCGGGTCTCGGACGGGTCGCGCGGCGCCATTCTAGTCCATTCCGATGGAGGGTGTTGTCAGCGGAGCGCCTGCCGCGCCGCCATTAAAGTTGCTGAAGCGCAGGCCGATGCCGTGGCAACGGTGTGGATGGCCGGTCATCGCAGGAAGGATCACGTGGGCGCAGTCGCAACAACGCAAGGGCGGGACCCGGTGCGTCCAGGACGACCGGCATGACCGTCGCGATCTGGATGGGCGCCGCGGTGCTGGTGCTGCTGGGTGTGGCCGTCCTGCTCCGCCAGCGGCGTGGCATGGCGGCGCCCGCGATGGACCGCGCCAGCGGACTGCAGGAGCGCAGCGCGGCCTTGCCGGCGGGGCTGCTGCCGCCGGGCACCGATCCGTTGGCGGTGCTGCAGGCCGGGCTGTACACGCTTGCGCTGGTGCCCCGCAGTGGCGATGCCGCCGACGCAGCGGCGCCGCATGCGGTTGAGCTGCGCGATGCCGTCACCGCCTCGCTGCTGGCGCGGGACTGGTCGGCCAGACACCTGCCGCGTCGGCCGCAGCTGCTGCCGCAGCTGATCCAGACCGTCAACGACAGCGACGCCTCGGCGCGCGCGATGGCTGGGATCATCAGCCAGGATCCGGTGCTGACCGGCAATCTGCTGCGCATCGCCAACAGCCCGGTCTACCGGGTGCAGGCGCGCCCGGTGGAGACGCTGCAGCGCGCGGTCACCCTGGTCGGTACCGATGGCATCCGCCAGATCATCAGCGCGGTGCTGGTGCAGCCGGTGATGCAGTTGCAGTGCGATGCCTTTCCGCAGTTCAGCGCCGTGATCTGGGAGCACGCGCTGCTGGCCTCGCGCGCTGCCGCCGATCACGCACGCACGGTCACCCATGAAGATGGCTTCGCCGCGCAGTGGCTGGGCCTGACCCAGGGCCTGGGCGCCGCGCTGGTGGTGCGCCATCTGCTGGATGCCTGTGCGGAGCAGGATGTGGCGGTACCGCCACGCGCGCTGGCGGCCGAACTGCTGGACAGCTGGACCCTGCCGGTGGCCAGCCGGATCGCCGCTGCGTGGGAGCTGCCCAAGGCGGTACACGATGCCCTGATCCGCCAGAGCGGCAGCGGGCTGGCGGCCAGCCTGCGCTTTGCGCGCGCGGCGGCGGCGGCCAGCCTGCTGTGCCGCCATGGCCAGATCGGCCAGGTCCAGGCGCTGGCCCTGCTGGAACAGCTGGACGACACACCGCCGCATGCCCTGCAGTGGATCTGGCGGCGCGTGCACGGGCGGGCGGTGGGTGAAGAGGCCGAACTCGAGGTGGCGCAGGCCGGCTGAGTCAGAGTTGCGACTCCAGCGGCAGCCAGCTGATCGCGCGCGCGCTGGCGCGCAGCCAGAACCCGGTATCCGGTTCGCTGTACAGCCAGTGCGGCGGCTGCGCATCCCGCTCCAGCCAGCGCACGTCGCCGTCCGGCCCCAGGGCCACCCAGTAACTCTGTTCCGGGCTGGCCAGGCGCAGATACTCGTCGCGCAGTTGCGCGGCGAGCGCCGGATCGTTGAACAGCACGCCCATCTCGGTGTTCAGATACGCCGAGCGTGGATCCAGGTTGAACGAGCCGACGAAGCCGCGTTGGTCATCGATCATGAAGGCCTTGGTGTGCAGGCTGGCGCCACTGCTGCCGAACAGGCCGCCGCCATCGACATTGCCGCGTGACTTGAGCTCGTACAGCTGCACGCCACCGCGCAGCAGCGGCGCCCGGTAGTGCATGTAACCGCTGTGCACGGCGGCCACGTCGTTGGCGGCCAGTGAGTTGGTGATCACCCCGACCTGGGCGCCACGCGCGACCATCGCGCCCAGCCCCGCCGTGCCGTCTTCGCCGGGCACGAAGTACGGCGAGATCAGCAGCGCCTTGTGCCGGGTGCTTTCCAGTTCCGCCACCAGGCGCGTCACCAGCCAGCTGGCCTGATCGTCGCGACGGTGTTTCATCGGTGGGTCCGAGGCGATCTCCACGTGCCGGGTCCAGTGCAGGTCGAGTGCATCGCGGTAGTACGATTTTTCCGCCTGCGAGCGCGCCACGCGCGCCAGGTAGGGCCTGGCGCTGTCCAGCCGTGCCTCGTGCTCGCTTTCGCGGATCAGCAGGCGCAGCTGTGGTTCGGTGTAGAACGCCAGTGCGCGGATCGGCGCCGCGGTATCGCTGTTCCAGTAGTCGTCGAAGATCGTGTTGGCCTGCTGTACCGCTTCGCCGGCGAGCAGCAGGTCCAGATCGCGGAAGTTCACGTCCGGGCGCGCGCTGAAATACGCTTCGCCGATGTTGCGGCCGCCGACGATCGCCACGCGCCCATCGGCGATCCACGACTTGTTGTGCATGCGGTGGTTGACGCTGAAAACGCGCTGCACCATCTCGACCAGGCGCCACAGCCCGCTGCGGTTGCGGAACGGGTTGTACAGGCGGATCTCGATGTTGGGGTGCGCATCGAGCGCCATCATCAGGGCATCCTTGTCCTGCGCGTTCATGTCATCGAGCAGGATGCGCACCCGCACCCCGCGCTCGGCGGCGCGGTACAGTTCGTTGGCCATGAGATGGCCGATCAGGTCGTCGTCCCAGATGTAGTACTGCAGGTCCAGGCTGCGCCCGGCGTGCTGGGTGATCACCGCACGCGCGGCATAGGCGTCCAGCCCATCGGACAGGAAGGCCACGCCGGTCTGGCCGGGGTGTTCGGCCTGCAGGCGGACCAGCTCGCGGTCGATCGCGGTCTGGTCGGCCTGCGCGGGCAGCACCGTGGAGCGTTCGCCCCGCGCCTGCGGGGTCAGGTGGTCGGCCAGCAGCACCAGCAATGCAACGACGATCCCCAGCCAGCGCAGCAGCCGTCGCCAGAACGGTTTTTTCTCGGTCATGCCCCGATCGTAAGCGGCGCGGCCGTGCAGCGCGAGCGGCGTTGCGGCTTAGAAGCGCTCGTCCGGTGCCAGGTACCGCCACTGGCCGGGGACCAGCTTGCCCATCGCCACGCGGCCGATGCGCAGGCGGCGGATGCTGACGACCTCCAGCCCGACCTGGCGGCACATGTCGCGCAGCTGGCCCGGATGCACCGGCTTGATCGCAAAGCGCAAGCGCGTTTCGTTCTGCCAGCTCACCTTGCACGGCGGCAGCGGCCAGTTGCGGAAGCTCAGGCCATGGGCGAGACGCTTCATGCCGTAGGGCGCCAGTTCGCCACTCACTTCCACCAGGTACTCCTGCTCCAGCGTCGCGCCGCGGTCCTTCAGGTGCGAAATGACGCGCCCGTCCTGGCTGACCACGACCAGGCCGCTTTCGTCATCAGAGAGCGGCATCACCAGCTGCAGCGCGTGGAAATGCCGCTGCAGCAGGGTTACACCGGTGGCGTTCAGCTCACTGCGGCTGTCCGGGGTCACCAGCGCGCACAGTTCCTCCGAACGCATGCCGGCCGGCTTGTGCAGCAGCATGCTCACGGTTTCGGTGCGGGTCGCTTCGGCGTTCTCACGCAGCACGATCGCCTCGTCGGTGACCATGGTCTGTGGCTGTTCGACCACCTGGCCATTGACGGTCACCCAGCCGCCCTCGATATAGCGCTGGGCGTCGCCACGGGAGCAGCCGATCAGGCTGGTCAGGCGTTTGTCGAGTCGGATCGGGTCGGTCATCGGGCAGGCAACATAAAGCGGGAAGCGGGCGGGGAGTGTACTGGCTGGGGCCCGGCGCTGCGCGATGACGACGGTCGCGGCTCAGCTCGCGGGGCGTTCCAGGTGGGTCAGGTACAGCCGCAGGTCGAACTCCAGCTGGTGGTAGTCCGCTTCCATGTGCGTGCACAGCTGGTAGAAGGCCTTGTTGTGGTCCGATTCCTTCAGGTGGGCCAGTTCGTGCACCACGATCATCTTCAGGAAGGGCGCCGGCGCCTCGCGGAACACCGTGGCGATGCGGATCTCGCGGCTGGCCTTGAGCCTGCTGCCCTGTACCCGTGACACCGTGGTGTGGGTGCCCAGTGCGTGCTTGAGCACCTGCAGCCGGCTGTCGTAGACCACCTTGGAGAGCGGCGCGGACTGGCGCAGGTACCGCTCTTTCAGGCCTTGGGTGTAGTCGTACAGCTGGCGGTCGTTGCGCACCGTGTGCAGCTCGGCGTAGCGGCATTCCAGCCACGGCCCCAGCCGGTCGCCCGCGATCAGCTCGCGCACCTGCTGCTGCAGGGCGTCGGGATAGCCGGCGAGGTACTTCAGGGCGGTCATGCGGGCGGTTGGGGCGGGGCGGGCAGACCAGTATGATGGCCCCCGGAATCCCGCAACAACAGATGCTAGGCGTATGGCGAAGGCAAACCCCCTGCAGGAGCAGCTGCTCAAGGCTGGTCTGGTCAAGAAATCCCAGGTCTCCCAGGCCGCCCGTGAGCAGGTGAAAGCCCGCCACGGCAAAGCCCCGGTCGCGCCCAGCGAGAGCCAGCGCGAGGCCGAGCGCCTGCGTGCGGAAAAAGCCGAGCGCGATCGCGCGCTGGAAGCCGAGCGCAAGGCCAAGGCCCACGCCCAGGAGCTGCAGGCCCAGGTGCGCCAGATCATCGAGGCACACAAGATCAAGCGTGAGGGCGAGAGCGAGTACCGCTTCAACGACGGCACGCTGATCCGCACCCTGCTGGTCAACAACGTCCTGCGCCGCCAGCTGGCCTCGGGCAGCCTGGTGATCGCCCGCCATGGCGACGGTTTTGAGCTGCTGCCGCGTGCAGCGGCCGACAAGGTCCGCGAGCGCGACGCCAGTGTGATCGTGCTCGACAACAGCCAGCCCGCCAGCGAGCCGAGCACCGGCAACGCCGAGGACGATGCGTACTACGCCCAGTTCCAGGTGCCCGACGACCTGGTCTGGTAAGCGCTGCCTGAAGCGTTTACCCGGCGCCGCGTGCGTTCAGCCCTGCGTTGGCTGGGCACGGTGGGCCGGGTCTATGCTGGTGCTCCGGCACCGGCATGGGAGACACATCATGGCGACAGGTTGGGCAGGCGACGGCGCCGTCCAGGATCAGATCGACGCCACCGTCGATGACGCCATCCAGCGGGCCCGCGCACAGCTGCGCGACGGCCCCGGACTGACCCACTGCGAACACTGCGAGGCGTCCATTCCCGAGGCGCGTCGAAAGGCCGTGCCCGGCGTACGCCTGTGCGTGCGCTGCCAGGAGGAAGAAGACGCCGCGCAGCAGGACGGCGGCGGCTACAACCGCCGCGGCAGCAAGGACAGCCAGCTGCGGTAGGTGCCGACCGTTGGTCGGCACGCAATAACGCATACCGACCAACGGTCGGTATCTACAACCGGCGTGGCACGCGCCCTCAACCGTCCCCCTGGATCCCGCCCGGCGCCTGCGACGGGTCACGCCAGCGACGTACCGTGCGCTGGAAGAACATGTTGTTGGGCATCTGCAGCACGGTGCCTTCATGGCCGCTGCCGGTTTCCTGCAGGGTGGTGTAGATCAGGTTGATGTCGATCACCCGGCCCTTGAGCCCGGGCTTTTCGCCGTTCTCCAGCAGCTCGATGTAATCGTGCAGGCGGAACGGACGCGTGGTGAAGATCAGCAGCGTGCAGAAGATGTTGGAGAGCACGCTCCATGCGGCGAAGAACGCCACCGCGCCGACCGCGGCGAAGCCGGTGAACGCCGTCCACAGCACGGTCGCCGAGACGCCCACGATGTTGAGCACGATCAGCAGTACGGTGAAATACACCACGAAGCTGAACACCCGGCGCGCGCCCATGATCATTTCCGGCGGCAGGGTGTAGTGCTCGCCGACGCGGCGGATCAGGCGCCGGGCGACCAGCCGCAGCAGCCACGCGGCCAGCAGGGTCACCAGGATCTGCAGGGCAGGGACCCCGTAGTGCAGCCATTCGTGGGTCCAGGCGGGCAGATGGTCTTTCATGGGGGACGGAATTCCTTTGCAGCGATAGTGCCGATCCCATCATGGTAATGCCGATGGGCGCCGCCGCATCGTGGTGCCGGCTTACTTCGGCGGCCTGCCGTACACATCGAATGCGGCGATCATCGCCGAAGCGCACAGCGGCGCGTTCTGCGCGTACTGCACGCACACATCGGGTGCTGCGGGCGCCAACGACAGCTGTATCTGCAGCGGGCTCCACGGCAGCGTGCAGCCGGTGGCCAGTGAGAGCAGCACGGCCAGACAACTGGATGACATGGGGATACTCCTTGGCGAGCGCCGGTAGTGACATGGGATTGGATGCCGCTGCCACCGGAAAGGTTTAAAGGCTGCAGAAAAATTCCGCTTTGCCGCATGAGTGCCACACCCGAGCCCCGCAGCGGCCTGCCGGTTGCTACGAGGCCATCACGCTCGCGGCAGCCCCAAGCGGAGACACCAGGAAAAGAAAGTCAGCGAGGGCTTAAACCTTTTCCGTGCCCCCCGCATCCAACGGATATGCTCGACACGACCATGTCCCCTTCCAGCGCCACGACCGAGGCCGATGCCGCCGATGACCACGCCCTGGTGCGTGCCGCGGCGGCCGGTGACGTGACGGCGTACGAGCGGATCTACCGGCGGCATTCGCCGCGTGTGTACGCCGTGCTGTGGCGCCTGTGCGGCGGCCACGCGGCCCGCGCCGAGGATGCCCTGCAGGAGGCGTTCCTGCAGGCATGGCGCGCCTTGCCGGGGTTCCGCTTCGAAAGCAGCCTGGGCACCTGGCTGCACCGCCTGGGGGTGAACGCGGCACTGATGGAGCTGCGCGCCAACGCCGCCGGCACTGCCGGCGATGCCGGCGAGGAGGGCTGGGAGTCGCTGGCGATGCTGCCGGCCCAGGACCGTTGCGCGGGGACCTCGATGGACCTGGAGCGCGCGCTGGAAACGCTGCCACCCCGGGCCCGCGCGGTGCTGGTCCTGCATGACATCGAAGGGTGGAAACACCAGGAAATCGCCGACCAGCTGCAGATGGCGGTCGGCAGTTCCAAGGCACAGTTGCACCGCGCGCGCGGCCTGCTGCGTGCACGCCTAGGAGAAACCGCATGAACCCCCATGATTCCGATCACGATGCGCTGACCGCACGGCTGCGGGCCCTGCCTGCCGAGCGCGTCCCGCCGGCGCGGGTGTGGCAGGGCATCGCTGCACGGTTGCCGGCGCAGATCCCGGCTCCGGTCCCGGCCGTTGCCGACCCCAGACTGTCGACCCGCCGCCGGCGGGAGCGCTGGCCGCTGCGCATCGGGCTGGGCCTGGCCGCGGCGCTGGCGCTGCTGATGGTGGTGCCGACGCCGGTCCCGCACACGCCCGCACCGACGCTGCTGCAGCGCCAGGCCGATGCCATGGCCGGCGAGTACCAGCAGGCCATCGCCGCGTTGCCCAGTGACGGTGTCACCGACGAATGGCGACCGGCCCTGCACGAACTCGATGCCAGCGCGGACAACATCCGCGCGGCGATCGCTGAAAACCCCCGCTCGCGCTATCTGCTCGGGCAACTGCAGCGTACCTATGCGCTGCGCCTGCAACTCACCCAGCAGGCGGTGCTGTCCGCCGGCCTGCCCACTTGAAGGAGAACCCCATGCGTATCCCCCTGAGCCTGGTCGCTGCCCTGGCCCTGTGCCTGCCGCTCGTCGCCCAGGCCGCCACCAGCGTCAATGAACGCCATTCACTGGGCGCCGGCGGGCGCGTGGAAATCAGCAACATCGCCGGCAAGGTCACCGTGCGTGGCTGGGATCGCAGCGACGTGGCACTGACCGGCTCATTGGCCGACGGGCTCACGCTCAAGCAGGACAAGAGCAGCAACCGGGTGCGCTGGGAAGTGGAATATCCGCGCGGCCGCAGCAACGGCGGGGCGACGCTGGAGCTGCGCGTACCGCGCTCGGTGGACGTGCAGCTGGGTACCATCAGTGCCGACATCGACGTGGCCGACATCGACGTGCGCCGCCTGCAGGCCAACAGTGTCAGCGGCAGCATCACCGCGGCAGGGCGCAGTGGCGAGACCACATTGAACACGGTCAGTGGTGGTATCCGCTCGCAGGTGCAGACGCCACGGCTGGATGCGCGCACGGTCAGTGGCCAGGTGCTGGCCGGCGGTGGCGTATCGGGGGAGGTGGCGGCCGAATCGGTCTCCGGCCGGGTCAACGTCAACGCCGGGCGGATCCAGCGGCTGGCGGTGGAGACCGTCTCGGGCAGCCTGGACGTGAGCGCGACCGGCATGGCCCCGGGCGGAAAGGTGACGATGCAGACGGTCAGCGGATCGGTCGCGCTGAAGCTGCCGGTGAATGTCTCGGCGCAGTTGAACGTCAAGACGTTCAGTGGTGGCATCCAGTCCGATGCCGGCCAGGTGGAGAAGCCGCGCTATGGCCCGGGCAGCAGCCTGGATGCGCGTCTGGGCTCGGGCGATGGGGATATTTCGATCAACTCCCACTCCGGGAGCGTGCGGGTCAGCCTGGGCCGCTGAGTGCGGCCACCGCACCGGCCAATGCCGGTGCGGTCGGCAGCAATGTCAGCCGGCTTTCTTCAGTGCCAGGGTATTGCCCAGCACTTCGATCTTGCCGCCACCTTTACGGAAGGCAGCCAGATCCGCAGCGATGCTCTGGCTGCTGACGGCGGAGTTGGACCCTTGCTTGCGGTCGACGCGAACGGTGTTGCTTGCCTTGGGGGAGGTCTTTGGCGTACGAGCCATGGATGCTCCTGCTATGGATGAAGCGTGGAAGAAAACGTCGACAGATCCTGCTGTTGTCGACGGTAGTCCTGCCGCACGAGGCGGCAATCATCGCCGCCCATGTCGAACTGGCGGCAGATCGCGGGTCGCTGCGAGTAGATCGTGCAGCGCAGGTGATAGGGGTCGATCGCGGCGCACCAGCCTTCTTCGTTGCGGGCCATCACCGTGCCACCCCGCGCATCGGTGTCCAGCAGGTAGCCGGGCACGTTGTCGTCAGGCATGACGGTGACAGTGAGCCGACAACACACCGCATCGCAACGACGGCAGTCGATGGGGTCGGGCTCGGACGATGTAAGCAGTGCAGCCAGGCGTTCGCCCAATCTGAAGATCTCTTGGCGGCTCGGGGTGCAGCAGGCTGTGAACGAGCCGGATCACAGCGAAGAGCGATCCCGGCACCGCGGACAGTTCCGGACGGTGGCAGCATCGAAGAGGACGGTGGCCTGGGAGGCCCGGAAGATGGTGCTTGTCGCGTCAAGCGCATTGCGCTTTGAAGCCGAAAGATGATAGCGCTTCCGGCGTAACGTTTTGTTAATAAGGCCGTTCACGCCTCTTCAGGCCTTGTGCGACAAGGCCTGGTGCAACAAGGTGATCAGTGGGCGGCGGCCAGTGCCAGTCCGTGAACCACACCGAAGGACGGATTGCCGCGGACCAGGGTCGAGCCCGGGAAGGCGTTGGCCACGGCCTGCTGCAGGTAGCCGGCGCGCGACATGCCGCCGGTCAGGAACACCGCTGCCGGATCGTGGCCGATATCGCGGCGGACCTGTTCGAGCAGGGCGGTCAGCTCACCCAGGTAGCCGCCGGCGGCGGTCTCCAGGCGCGCGGCATCGATCTGCACCTGCAGGTCGCGCTCGATGAAGTCCAGTGCGCTGCCGTGGCTGGACACGCTGCTCAGGGCGATCTTGCAGCGCTCGACTTCGCGGTACAGGCGCGCGGTGTTGCCGGTGTCCTGCAACGCTGTCAGGCGCGGGCCGAACGGCGCGTCCACGTCACGGTAGGTGTGCTGGCGGAAATCGCGCTGGCGGGTCATGTCCTGCACCATCGCCGCTTCCACGTAGTGGTGCGCGGGCACGCGGGTGATGCCGCGGCCGAACAGCGGCATGTAACCGCCCAGGCTCAGCGCGAGGTCGATATCGGTACCGCCGCGGGCGATACCCCAGGCACGGTGGATGGTCGGGGCCTGGCCACCGCCGACACGGGCGTGGGCGATATCGGTGGTACCACCGCCGATGTCCACCACCACGGCGTCGTGCTCCTGCGGGCTCTCGGCGTGGTAATGCATCGCCGCGGCCGCCGGCTCCTCAAGGAAGTCGATGCTGTCGAAGCCGGCCGCGATCGCCGCGCCGTGCAGGATGTCCAGCGCCTGGGCGTTGCCGGCCTCGCCGATCGAGCTGCGGAACTGGACCGGGCGGCCCAGGGTGGCGGTGCGGATCGGGGTATCCAGCTGCCGCGAGGCGGTCAGGCGGATGTGCTCGAGGATGTGCGTGGCGATACCGGCGATGGTCTGGCGCGCGCGCGGATGCAGGTTGTAGCCGAGCATCGACTTGGGGCTCTGCACCAGGTTGCCTTCGTTCTCTTCGAAGTAGGCTTCCAGCGCGTCATCGCCGTAGACCGCGTTCTGCAGCAGGGTGGTGGAGCTGAGCGGGGCGCGCATCTGCTCTTCCATCCACTGCCGGCGCACCACGCGCAGAGCCTCGCGGCGCAGCGCGTCGGGCGTGCGCTCCTGGCCGGCGGCGCGCGCGTCGCGCGCGGCGGCATCGACCAGCCGGGCCAGATCATGCTCCAGCGCCGGGGTCAGTTCGAAGTCGTTCGGGTCGCGCATCACCTCCGGGAAATACACCGTGGTGCGGAACTGTTCGGCCTGGCCGAACTGGATCGGCACCACCTTGCCGTCGACCACCACGGCGGCGGCGGAGTTGCTGGTGCCAAAGTCGATGCCGAGTTTCATGCGGTGGGCCGGGCCGGTGGTCAGGGGGGCGCGCACTTTGCGGCAACGGGACCGCCGACGCAAGGGCAGGCGGTAACGGGCGGTTACACTAACGACCGTTTCGTTACCGAAGAGCCGTCGATGTCCGCCATTCCCGCCTGCCCGCAGTGCACCCTGGAAAACACCTATGCCGACGGCGCGCTGTTCATCTGCGCGGACTGCGGCCACGAGTGGGCGGCCGGCGACGGCGCGGGGGAGGCCCTGGTGGTCCGCGACAGCAACGGCAACGTGCTGGCGGCCGGCGATACCGTCACCGTGATCAAGGACCTGAAGGTCAAGGGCTCGTCGATCCCGCTGAAGCAGGGCACGGTGATCCGCAACATCCGCCTGGTCGAGGACGATGCCGAGCACATCGAGGGCAACTCGGAGAAGATCAAGGGCCTGGTGCTGAAGACCTGTTTCCTCAAGAAGGCCTGAGCCGGCTCAGTTCGCCGGCGGGAAGTGCTGGCGCCGCCGTTGCAGGCTGTCCAGCTTGGCCTGGTAGCGGTTGGCGGAGCCATCGTCGCCGGGACCGGCCAGGTCCCGCGCACGGTGCATCTCGATCGAGGCACGGCGTGAATCGCCGGCCAGGAAGTACACCCTCGCCAATCCAAAGTGGAACTGGTGCGCCGTGTCGTACAGACGCGCGGCGCGGCGATAGAAGCGCACGGCGGCGGCGTAGTCCCCGCGCTGTTCGGCCTGGGCCCCCAGCATGTACTGCGCGAACGGATCGCTGTGCTGTACGCGTGCCAGCCGGCTGGCCAGCAGATCGGCCTGGCGGGTGTCGCCCGTCCGCCGATAGAACGCGCTGGCGTTGCTGAGGCTGGCGCCGTGCCGGGGCTGGATCCGCAGGGCGGTCGCGTAGTCCTGGCGCGCGCGGGCCAGGTCGCCTACGCGCGCGTCGAGCACGCCCAGGTTGTTCCAGGTGGCGACGAACTCCGGGGCCATGCCGAGGGCGGCCCGGAAGTACGCGCGCGCGCCCGCGACATCGCCCGCGGTCATCCGTTCCGCCCCGCGGTTGTTGTAGAAGTGGGCGAGTGCACGTTGCTGGCTGATCCGCTGGGGGCCGATCCGGTCATAGAGCACGTTGTGGTCCAGATCCACGGTGCCGCTGCGACCGTCCAGCATGATGCCGGCATTCACATGGCCGATGCTGTAGATCACGCCCGAGGCCTGGTACCAGGACACGACCTGTGCCACCTCCTGCACGTGTGCTTCGATCCCGGCGGCATTGGCCAGGGTCACGAACAGCAGGGTGAACGACAGGCAGTTGGCGCGGCGGCTCTGCCAGGTGTCGCTGATCGTGTTGGTGGCATCCGGGTCGTAGCTCAGGTGCAGCCCCTGCGCATCGAAGAGCATCGCCACGAGCCGCTGCAGGCGGCGCTCACGCGAATACCCCGGGGCGGTCACCTGCTCGTGCAGCATCGCCAGCAGCGGGGCGGGCACGTCCAGGATCTGGGACGGCGTAGGCACGTCGGTGAGGCTCGGCCCGGCGCTGGCGGGCGGCGGCGCGGGATCGTCGGCCCATACCGGCGCGGCGGCCAGGGCCATCCACGCCACCAGGAGTAGTCTGCACGCGGTCATCGCCGTCACCTCGCGGGACGCTGGGGTCCGTCGCGCCCAGTCTAGGCGCGTTGGTGGGCGCCGGCGTGCCGTTCATCGGCTGTCCGCGCCATCCACAGAGGATGTGGACCAGCGGTCGACAAAGATGTGGATAACCCCGCGCACCCACTGCACTGCAACGGTTCTGTGAAGGTGGTCAAAAAAGCACCGCCCGGCTTGCCAGCGCTGCCGCGACGGCCAATCATGCGCGCATGCGCTTTGAACCGATGCCACTGCCTGCGGGGCAGCTTGCCGAACTGGAAACCGCCTACGCCCGGCCGCCGCGGGCGTACCACAACTGGTCGCACGTGCAGGCCGTGCTGCAGCACTGCAACACGGTCGCCGAGGCCGGCCCGGGCTGGGCACGACCGCGCGAGGTGCAACTGGCCGCGCTGTACCACGATGCCATCTACGATGCCGGCCGTGGCGACAACGAAGCGCGCTCGGCGGCGATGGCGCGGGAGGCCATCGCGCGCTGGTTGCCGGCGGCCGGGATCGATGTGAACCGGGTGGTCGACCTGATCGAACTGACCGCCCACCACAGCAAGCTCGCCCCCGGCGATGTCGACCCGGAGGCGGCCCTGTTCCTGGATTGCGACATGGCCATTCTCGGCGCGCCGGCGGCGGTGTTCGATGCCTATGACCGTGGCATCGCCGAGGAGTACGCCGGGCACGTGCCGGGGTTCCTGTTCCGGCTCAACCGGTGCCGCTTCCTCAAACAGGTGCTGGGCCAGCCGCGGATATTCCTGAGCGACTTCTTCCACCAGCGGCTGGATGCCGCCGCCCGCGACAACCTGCGCCGGCGGGTCCAGCGCTGAAGCACGCCCGCCCTCAAGATCGTCCGCTACACTGTGCGGGCTGTTTCCCTACGTGTGTGGCCATGCCCGTGTCCGTTCCAGATCCTGATCCGCGTCCACAGCCGCCGGAAGAACCCGGCCCCAACGAGTGCTGCGGCAGCGGTTGCCCGCTGTGCGTGCTGGATCTGTACAGCGATGAACTGCAGCGCTATCGCGTCGCGCTGGCCGCGTGGCAGGCGCGCCACCCCGAGGCCACCGACTGAGCCCAGGAGCCGCGATGTCGCTTCCCCTGCCACGCCCCTCGCGTTGGCCCGCGCAGCACCACGGGCGCGTCGCCATGGTGATCCTGCTGGCGCTGGCACTGTTCGTCGCCACCGCGCTGTGGACGCAATGGGCGCGCGATGATCTGGATTGGGTGCAGGCCACCCTGAGCCTCTACCTGCATGGCCCCTGGGGGCTGGCCCTGCGTACCGCCTATTGCGTGCTCGCGCTGGCGATCATGCTGCTGGCGGTCTCGCTGCATGCCAACAGCCGCTCGCCGCGCCGCAGTGCAGCGGCCCCGCTGTTGTTCTGGGTGGCCGCGCTGGGCCTGATGGGCGTGGCGATCGGCGACAGCTGGTTGCCCGAGCGCGCGCCGCTGCTGGCGCCGCTGGTACACGGTGTCTCGGCCAATACCGCCTTCCTGTGCGTGAGTGTGGCGATGCTGCTGCAGAGCTGGTACCTGCGCGCCGACCCGCGCTGGCGCGGCTGGGCTGGCCCCGCATGGTGGTGGGCCTGGGGGTGCTTCGTGCTGCTGTGGCTGCACGTACTGTGGCGCGGACCACCGCGTGGCGCGGGGCAGAAGCTGGTCATCGCGGTGGTGCTGGTCTGGCTGGTGTCGGTGGCCTGGCAGCTGTGGCGACAGGCGCGCCGCGAGCGGGGCTGAGCGTCCGGCCACGGTCTGTACATGCCGTTGGCGGAGCAGGGGCGTATCGTTGGCACTCTATTCATGGGATACGCGACGATGCGGCGAGCCGGTTTGGGGGTGATGCTGGTACTGGTGATGGCAGCGATGACGGGGGGCGCGCTGGCCGCGCCACCGCAGCAGCTCAGCCATGGTCGCTTCGAGAACGTGCCGGTCTATCTGCCCGATGGCCGCCCGCAACGCGTGGTGGTGTGGTTCGAGGGCATGGCTGGCCACGCCGACAGCCAGCAGCGTATAGACGCGCTGCGTGCCGAAGGCGCGCTGGTCGCCCAGGTCGATGTTGCCCATCTGCGCCAGGTGCTGGCCCGCGAAAAGAGCGGCGATTGTGCGTTCGGCGCGGGCGACGTGGAGAATTTCTCGCGCTGGTTCCAGGCCTACCTGCACGTGCCGGGTTACCACCTGCCGTTGATCGGCGGCGATGGCGATGGCGCGGCGCTGGCCTATGCCGTGGCTGCCCAGGCCGATACCCAGGTGTTCGCCGGGCTGCTCACCACCGGGTTCTGTCCGACCGGCGTGCGCGAGCGAAAGGTCTGCGGGGCCGGCAGCAGCCACGGGCGTCTGCAGCCGACCGAACTGAATTTCCCGTGGTTGAACGCGGCCGGCGATGTGCATTGCCCGGCGGGGGAGTCAGCCGCATTCGTGCGCAAGGTCGGCATGGGGCGTCAGTTCGAGCGCACCGCGCAGGGCGAGGCGTTGCCCGGGCTGTTGGCCGCCGCGAAGGTGATCGGCGCCCAGAAGGGCGTCAGCCTGGCTCCGCCGCCGGATGACCTCAAAGGCCTGCCGGTGGTCGATGTGCCGACGACCAAAGCAGGTGACACCTTCGCCATTTTCGTCTCCGGCGATGGTGGCTGGGCGGGGCTGGACAAGGAAGTGGCCGCATCGCTGAGCGAGGCGGGCGTGCCGGTGGTCGGCGTGGATTCCCTGCGCTACTTCTGGACCGCACGCACGCCGGAGGGCTTCGCCCGCGACCTGGAACGCATCGCCAATCATTACAGCCGGCAGTGGCAGCGCCGCAACGTGGTGCTGGTCGGTTTCTCGCAGGGCGCCGATGTGCTGCCGGCAGCGATCAACCAGCTGTCACCGGCGACGCGGGAGTCGGTCGCGATGATCGTGCTGCTGTCGGTCGGCAAGAACGCGGACTACGAATTCCACGTGAGCAACTGGCTCGGCGGCGGTGGCGATGGCCTGCCGATCGCGCCGGAAGTGGCCAGGCTGCCCGCGGGAAAAACCTTGTGCGTCTATGGCGAAGATGACCGCGATGCGCTGTGCCCGTCGCTGCCCGCGGCGGGCAACGCGCAGATCATCAAATTGCCCGGCGATCACCACTTCAAGGGTGACTACGACCGCCTCGCCGACACCATCGTGCAGCACCTGCCGGCGCGCTGAGCACCGCCAGCGGCGGCACGGCCTCAATCGTGCCGGCGTGGATCCAGCGAGATCAGCCGGGTCGCATCGAGCAGGGCGGCGGGCAGGTGCACGCCGCCCGGCGCGGACAGGTATCGGGCGCGCCAGACCGGGGCGAACTTGGATTTGAAGCGGCGCAGGCCGCTGAATCCATAGAAGCGTTCGCCGTGCCGCGCGACCACGTTGGCGAAGCGGTTCCAGCGCCCGGCCAGACGGTGCTGGGCTAGCCCGGACAGCGGCGCCATGCCCAGCGAGAAGCGGTGGAAGCCCTGCGCGCGGCCCCACAGGAACAGTTCGATGAACAGGAAATCCATGGTGCCCTTGGGCGCATCGTCGACATGCCGCATCAGGTCGACCGACAGTTCATTGCCGGCCGGCGCCTGCCATAGGTTGGCGAACGCCACGATGCGTCCCTCGGCCTCGACCAGCGCCACCGGGAAGCGGGCCAGATAGGCCGGATCGAAACTGCCCAGCGAGAAGCCTTTTTCATCACCGGCCTTGTCGTCCAGCCACTGCTGGGAGACCACCGACAGTGCCGGCAGCAGTCCCGGTACTTCCTCGGGGTGCGCGACGCGGAAGCTCAAACCACCCCGCTTGCCGCGGTTCCAGGCCTGGCGCAGATCGGCGCGATCGCGGCCTTCCAGAGTGAAGTCCTGCAGCGGCACCATCGCCTCTTCGCCGAGTTTGACCAGGGTCAGGCCCAGATCGAGATAGGTCTGCCAATGCGCTTCGCCGACCTGGTAGAACACCGGGCGCAGCCCGAGCCGGTCCGCTTCCTCGCGGAAGCGCCAGATCAGCGCACGCACCACCTCCGGCGGCCCGACCGGATCGCCCATCGCGATCAACGAGCCGCCGTAGCGCTGCATCATCACGAAGCCACGCTGCGCGTCGTCGCGCAGCACCGCCTTGTCCGCCGTCAGCACCAGGCAGGCCTGGGTGTCCTCGGCAGCGGCGAGGATCGGTGCAAGCGCATCCAGCGTGGCGGCATCGGCCGCCGGCAGCGGGCTGCGCGTGCTGTGCAGCAACCGCGCCAGGCCGAAGATGGTCAGCGCGATCGCCACCAGCAACAACGCACGCAACGCACGCGGGGCATTGCCCTGCAGCGCGAACTGCCACCACAGCTCGTTCTGGTATTCCACGTGGCTGTAGACGAAGAACAGCAGCCAGATCACGGCGACCAGCACCAGTCCGAGGTTGCGGATCCACGGCCACGACCAGGCCTCGTCCAGCAGTGCGCCCTGGCGATAGAATTCACGACGCGAGGCCCACAGTGCGGCCGCCACCAGCAGCGCCGACAGCGCGATCAGTACCTGCCCACCGCGCAGCCAGATCGGCAATGGCGACAGCACGCAGATGCCGAGCGCGAGCATCCATGCGGCATGGCTGCGCCGCTGCAGGCCCTGGCCGATCAGCAGCAGCGCAACACCGGCCAGGCTGCCGAGCAGATGCGAGGTTTCCAGGATCGGCAGCGAGGCCGTGATCAGATGCCGGCGCGGGGTCGGCAGGGTGCCGTCGATCACCAGCGCGGCGCCGACGCTGAACACCGCCAGCGCGATGATCTGCGGCAGCCACGGGCGCAGTGCGGTCCAGCCGACCCGGGTCGCGCCGGCACCGGCACGCAGCGGGCGACGCAGCGCCGGCGCAACCGCCAGCACCGTGGCCAGCAGCAGCGGCAGCACGTAATAGGTCACGCGGTAGATCAGCGCTGCCGCCAGCACCGCAGCGGGAGCGACCTGGGGCAGCAGCTTCAACAGGCTCCACTCGAATACGCCCAGGCCGGCCGGCACGCTGGAGATCAGGCCGGCCAGCACCGCGACCAGATACAGCCCGACGAAACCGGGCAGCCCGGTCGGTGTATCCATCGGCAGCAACACGTAGAACGCCGCGCTGGCCAGGACCAGTTCGACCACGCTCAGCGCGGTGACGCCGAGCATGGTGCGCCGATCCGGCAGCCACAACGCATGCCCGCGGATCTGGAAACCGCGGCCCTCACGTCCCACCACCAGCACCGTACCGGCATAGGCCAACAGGCCGAGGATGCCGATCACGCGCACCGCCTGCACCGGAATCGGCAGCGCGAGTGCGGCAGCGCCGGGCTCGAGCACGAAGGCCAGCGCCAGCAGCAGCCACGCACCGAACACGAAACCCAGCGTGCTCATCAACACCGCTTGGCCAATCTCGCCCAGGCTCAGCCCGGCACGGCCATACCCGCGCAGGCGGACGGCACCCCCGGTAAGCGCGGCAAAGCCCAGCGTCTGCCCCAGCGTATGCGCGAGGAAGGCGGTGATGCCGACCCGCGCCGGATGCAGGCGTTTGCCACTGCGGCGCAGGCCGATCGCATCGAAGCCGATCAGGCAGGCGTAGCTGGCCAGGCCGAGCAGCACGGTCAGCGCGATCTGGCCGGTGCCGAGATGACGGAACGCGTCGCGGATCGCGCGGTAGCCGTGCTCATCGAATTCGTTGGCCAGGCCGCGCAGGGCCAGGGCCAGGATCACCAGGGGGATGACCACGGTCGCAGCGCGACGCCAGGGGGCACGGGCCGGAGTGGGAGCAGGGGCGGTGTCGGTCATCGGTACAGCGTGCTCCGGGATGGGCGATGAAAGAGTCAAGGGCGGGTCTGCCCGCCGGGTCCGGCAAATCGTGCGCCTGATGCCGACGCTTGCCAAGCGGCGGCGCTGTGCCTGCCGTGGCTGCTTTGCGCGCTGGTCCCGGCAGGCTCACACCGCATCGGTGACAATGCGGTTTCATCCAGAGGAGTAATCGCCATGTTGGAGCGTTTCGACGTTGGTCCACGCATGTCCGAAATGACCGTGCACAACAAGGTTGCGTATCTGTCCGGGCAGATCCCCGAAGACACCAGCCAGGACATCACCGGGCAGACCCGCCAGGTGCTGGAGGAGATCGACAAGCTGCTTGCGCTGGTGGCCAGCGACAAGCAGCACATCCTGCGCGCGGAAATTTTCCTGGCCGACATCGGCGATTTTGCCGGCATGAACGCTGCGTGGGATGAGTGGGTGGTGGCCGGCATGACACCCGCGCGCGCGACCGTGGAAGCCAAGCTCGCCGATCCCAGCTGGAAGGTGGAGATCGTGGTGACGGCGGCCTTGCCGTAACCGCGCCGTGAAGCAGGGGGCGCCATGGCGATCGACGCATCACCATGCGCCCTGGGGTCGCCGCTGTCGCCAGGAGCGCAGCAGCGGGCTTACCGGGTCACGTCGACCAGCACGATGCAGTCCACCGGGCACGGCGGGATGCACAGCTCGCAGCCGGTGCACAGGTCGGCGATGACCGTGTGCATGTACTTGGCGCCGCCGACGATCGCATCGACCGGACAGGCCTGGATGCACTTCGTGCAGCCGATGCAGTCGGCTTCGATCACCACCGCGACCTGCGGTGCCTTGTGTTCGCCGCGCGCGCGGTCGAACGGCACCGCTGCCACGCCCAGTACGTTGGCCAGCGCGCGCGCGCCCGCATCGCCGCCGGGCGGGCAATGATCGACGCCCGCTTCGCCGCGTGCCATCGCCTCGGCATACGGGCGGCAGCCGTCGTAGCCGCACTGCCCGCATTGGGTCTGTGGCAACAGCCGGTCGAGTCGTTCGGTGAGGGTATCGATGGTGAGGCTCATGGCGTGGCGGTGGCTGCGCGGTGGGGCATCAGGCCCGGGTGCCGCGGGCAGGCGAGGTGGCGATGGGCCCATCCCGGCGGGGCTTCATGAGTTTGCCGCGGTACCAGCGTTCGTGGGCGAGGGCGAGCATCGGGCGGTCCTCGCTGCTGTCGCCGTAGGCATGGATGCGCAGATAGCGCGTGAGATCGAGACGACGGCGGATGTGCGCCACCTTGTGCGGACCGCAGTCGCCGTCGGCATAGCGCCCGGTCAGGCGCCCGTCGCGGCTCTCCAGCCGGTTGCAGATCAGGTCCAGCCCCATCGTCTCGCACCACGGGCGCAGGTACAGATCCAGCGAGCCGGATACGATCACCACGGTGTGCTGCTGCTTGAGGTGCCAGTGGATCTGGTCGAGCATCTCCGCCCGCATCACCCCGGGCAGCACATCACGCGCGTAGCCGGCGGCCTGTGCGGTGATGTCCTCCAGATGGCGATTGGTGAAGGTCAGGCGGGTGACGCGGCGGCGGAGGCGTTCGGCGGAGATCAGCTTCAGGCGATAGGCCAGCAGCCACGGGCCCACTTTCCACCAGGCCTGCGCCAGCTGCTCGGGCGTGGCGACGCGACGCAGGAAACGCCCGTAGGTATCGCAGGTCGTGACCGTGTGGTCGAAATCGAACAGCGCCAGTTCCAACCCACACCTCCAGGCAGAAGAGCGTGGCAGGGCGACCGCAGGCCGCCCTGCCGCCGCGGTCAGCGGACCGGCATGCCCGGCAGGGCGGCGCTGTCGGCGTCCAGCAGGGCCAGTGCGCCGCCGTCGAAACCGGCCGACAGGATCATGCCTTCGCTCAGGCCGAAGCGCATCTTGCGCGGGGCCAGGTTGGCGATGAACACCACGCTGCGGCCGACCAGTTGTTCCGGCTCGCCGTAGCTGGCGCGGATGCCGGAGAAGATCTGGCGCTTGCCGAGGTCGCCGGCGTCGAGTTCGAAACGCAGCAGCTTGTCCGAGCCTTCCACGAACTCGCAGACCAGCACCTTGCCGATGCGCAGATCAAGCTTGGCGAAATCGTCGATGCCGATGTAGGCCGGCGCGGCCTCGCCCTCGGCGGTGACCGCCGGTGCCGGTGCGGCGGGGGCCGCGGTGGCGGCCTGCAGGGTGTCCTTGGAAGCGTCGGTCATGGCGTCGATTTTTTTCGGGTCGATACGGGTGAACAGGGGCTCGTACACCGCGATGGTATGCGCGGTCAGCGGGGTGGCGATGTCGGTCCAGGCCTGCACCGGCGCAGCCAGGAAGGCCTCGGCCTGCGCGGCGGTGGCCGGCAGCACCGGCTTGAGCGCGGCGACCAGCACCCGGAACAGGTTCAGGCCCTGGGTGCAGACCGATTGCAGCTGCGTGTCGGCGCCCTCCTGCTTGGCGATCACCCACGGCTTTTCATCGTCGATGTAGCGGTTGGCTTCGTCGGCCAGCGCCATGGTCTGGCGCAGTGCACTGGCCGGATCGTTGCGCTCGTACGCTTCGCGGATCGGCGCCAGTGCGGCGACGAAGCGGTCGTACTGGGCGGCATCGGGCAGCGCAGCGGCCAGGCGGCCCTCGAAGCGCTTGCTGATGAAGCCGGCGCAGCGGCTGGCCAGGTTGACGAACTTGCCCACCAGGTCCGCGTTGACGCGCGCGATGAAGTCACCCAGGTTCAGGTCGAGATCGTCCACGCCGCCGGAGGACTTGGCCGCGAAGTAATAGCGCAGCGCTTCCGGTTCCAGCCCGGCATCCAGGAAGGTGCGCGCCATCACGAAGGTGCCGCGCGACTTGGACATCTTCGCGCCGTCCACGGTCAGGTAGCCGTTGACGTGCAGGCGGGTCGGCGCGCGGTGGCCGGTGCCGTGCAGCACCGCCGGCCAGAACAGACCGTGGAAGTTCACGATGTCCTTGCCGATGAAATGGTGCAGTTCGGCGCTGGTGCCTGCGCGCAGGTGCGCCTCGAAGTCTTCGCCGGTCTTCGCGCACAGGGTCTGGAAACTGGACAGGTAGCCGATCGGCGCATCCAGCCAGACGTAGAAGTACTTGCCCGGGTGGCCGGGAATCTGGAAGCCGAAGTACGGTGCGTCACGCGAGATGTCCCACGCGCGCAGGCCGCCTTCGGCATTGAGCCATTCGCCCAGCTTGGCCTTCACGCCCGGCAGGGCGACGTCGCCGGCCAGCCACTCGCGCAGGAAGCCTTCGAAGCGGCCGACCTCGAAGAAGAAATGCTCCGAATCGCGGATTTCCGGGGTGGCGCCGGAGATCACCGATCTGGGGTCCTTCAGGTCGGTCGGGCTGTAGGTGGCGCCGCAGACTTCGCAGTTGTCGCCGTACTGGTCCGCGGTGCCACAGTTCGGGCAGATGCCCTTGATGTAGCGGTCCGGCAGGAACATGCCCTTGGCCGGGTCGTAGAACTGGGCCACGGAGCGGCGCGCGATGTGGCCTTCGGCCTCGAGCTTGAGGTAGAAGGCTTCGGTCAGCGCCTTGTTGGCCGCCGAGTTGGTCGAGTCGTAATGGTCGAACGCCACGCCGAACGCGGCGAAATCGCGCTCATGGCTGGCCTGGATGTTGGCGATGAAGGCCTCCGGGGTCACGCCGGCCTTCTCGGCCGCGAGCATGATCGGGGTGCCATGGGTGTCATCGGCGCAGACGAACCAGGTCTTGCCGCCGCTCATTCGACGCGCGCGCACCCAGATGTCAGCCTGGATGTAGCCGACCAGGTGGCCCAGGTGCAGCGGGCCGTTGGCGTAGGGCAGGGCGGTGGTGACGAGAGCGGTGCGGGTCATGGTGAGCGCTGTTGCCAGGGGAACCAGGGATTATCGCACGCCAAAACGCAGTAACCCGGCCGAAGCCGGGTTACCGGGGCCGGGACCTGCGCGGGGCTTACTCGCGCACCCAGGTCTGGGCGCGGCAGATGAAGGCCACGCAGCCGGACACGTCCAGTTTGGCGCCGCCGGTCTGCAGCTTCATCTTGGACTTGTAGGTCTTGCCGTTGCCCGGGTCCAGGATGGTGCCGCCGGACCAGGCGTTGGCGCCGTCGGCCTTGAGGTTCCACAGGATGGTCATGCCCTTGACCGGCTTGTTCTTGTTGGCGCCCTCGCAGCCATCGCAGACCGGGTTGGGGCCCTTGTCCGAGTGCAGGATGTCCACGACCTTGCCGGTCAGGGTGCCGTTGGTGGCCTGGGTGATCTCCACGATCGACTTCACCTTGCCGGTCTTGTCATCGATGGTCTTCCAGCGGCCGACGGCGCCGTCGGCGGCGCTGGCCGACATCGCGGCCATCATCAGCGGCAGCGCCAGCAACAGGGTCTTGAAGGTCTTGCGCATGTTCCCCTCCCAGGGATGTCCGTGAACACCGGCGCAGGCGGCCGGTACGGGCTGACTGTATACCCATTCGCTCCGGTACGGAACGTGCCCGGCGCACGGTTCAGCCGGCGTCGGCCGGGATCTCGTACAACTCCAGCGGCAGGTCGTCGGGGTCGGCGAAGAAGGTGAAGCGGCGGCCGGTGTACTCGTCCACCCGGATCGGCTCGCAGGCGACGCCCGCGGCGGCCAGGCGTTCGATCATCGGCTCCAGCAGGTGCACGCGGAAGGCCAGATGGCGCAGGCCCTGGGCTTCGGGGCGGCTGGGGCGTGGCGGCGCCCCCGGGAACGAGAACAGCTCCAGCTGGCTGCCGTCGGGCAGGGCCAGGTCAAGCTTCCAGGAATCGCGCGCCGCACGGTAGTTCTCGGCGATCACCCGCAGGCCGAGCACGCGGGTGTAGAAGTCCTTCGAGCGGGCGTAGTCCGCAGCGATCAGGGCCACGTGGTGGATGCCGACCAGTGGTGGGGTGTCGGAAGCATTCATTGCAGGGTGTCCAGCCAGCGCCGCGCGATCTGCAGCGCCAGCGGATAGGGTTCGGGGGCGTTGCGGTTGCTGAGCACGATCACGGTGAGGCGCTGGGCCGGATAGCGCAGGATCACGTTGCGGAAGCCGATGCTCTCGCCGCTGTGCCACTGCGCACCGCCGTTGAGCCGCCAGCCGAACCCGTAGAACGGCACATCCGGTTCGATGGTGGGCGTGGCAGGGGAGAACATCTGCGTCAGCGATGCTGATTTCAGCAGGCGCTGGTCATACAGCGCCGCATCCCAGCGGGCCAGATCGTCCAGCGACGAATAGATCCCGCCATCCCCGAGCACCGCGCTGGTCGGGCTCTGGTCGGTGCGCTGCCAGCGCCCGTCGAGGTCGCTGTAGCCGTAGGCGCGACCGGTGACATCGTCCACGCCGTCCTGATGGGCCACGCTGCCACGCATGCCCAAGGGCAGGAAAATGCGCTGGTGCAGGAAGGTCGCGAAGTCGGTGCCGGAGGCCTTGCCGACCACCAGCGCCAGCAGCGCGTAGCCGCTGTTGCTGTAGCGGTAGGCCGTACCCGGGCGAAAGTAGGTGCGGTTCTGGCCTTCCAGCAGACGCAGCACGTCCTGGTCATGCACCTGCGCGGTGGCGTCGCCGGCCATCAGGTCTTCGTAGTCGAGCAGGCCGCTGGTGTGGCTGAGCAGCTGGCGCAGCGTGATGGCATCGGCAGCGGCCGGCAGCGTAGGCAACCAGCGCTTCAGCGGGTCATCCAACGCCAGCCTGCCGTCTTCGGCCAGCAGCAGGATCGCCGCAGCGGTGAACTGCTTGCTGACCGACGCCAGCCGGAAATTGGTCTGCGCGGTCACGGCGGTGCGATCTTCCAGCACCGCCAGCCCATAGCCCCGACGGAACACCGGTCTGCCGTCGTGCAGGACCAGCACCGCGGCGCCCGGCACCTGGCCGTCGTAGCGTTGCATCAGCGCATCGATGCCCGGGTCCGGCGGCGTCAGCACCGGCGCGGCGGCGACGGTGCCGCTTCCGGCGATGCACATCGCGGTGACCCACACACGCAGACGCCGGACGATGTGCATGCTCGATTCCTCGGGTGATCAGGGGGCGGGGGTCGCCGCACCACTCTGGCCGGCGATCCAGCGGGTGATCTTGGCATCCAGGATATCCAGCGGCATCGAGCCATCGCGCAGCACTTCCTCGTGGAAGCGACGTGCATCGAAGTGGGCGCCCAGCGCGGTCTTGGCCTTGTCGCGCAGCTCCATCATCTTCAGCTCGCCCAGGCCGTTGGCCAGGGTCTGCCCGGGCAGGGCCATGAAGCGCTCGACCTCGGCGCTGGCATCGTTGGCGCTCATGTCCGCGGTCTTGACCAGGTAATCCACCGCCTGGCGCTTGGTCCAGCCCTGTGCGTGCACGCCGGTGTCGGCCGCCATGCGCGCGGCGCGGGTCAGTGCGGCCTGCAGGTAGCCGATGCGCTCGTACGGGTCCTGGTACACGCCCAGCTGCTCACCCAGCGATTCGGCGTACAGGCCCCACCCTTCCACGAAGGCGATGTCGCCACCCAGCCGACGGAAGCGCGGCAGCTTGTCCAGTTCCTGCTGCAGGCCGAGCTGCACGTGGTGGCCGGGGATGCCTTCGTGCAGGAACTGCATCGGCGCGGCCCAGCGGCGGCGGCTCGGCAGATCGCCGGTGTTGATGTACAGCACGCCCGGGCGCATGCCGTCCGGCAGCGGCTGCTGGTAGCTCACCGCGCCGGCGGTAGCGGCGCGCTCGGGCTCGACCGCACGGATCTCCATCGGCGCCTTCGGCAGCGTGCCGAGCAGGGTCGGCAGGCGCGCATTGACCTGGCTCTGCAGCTGCTTGTAGCGGTTGAGCAGCGCATCGGCATTGGCGTACTGGAAATCGCGGTCGGTGCGCATGCTGCGCAGCAGCTTCTGCTGCGAGCCGCGGATCCGGTTGTCTTTCATGATCGCGGCGATCTGGGCCTGCAGCGAGGCCACGCGCTGTTCGGCCAGCGCGTGGATCTGCTCGGGCGACAGCGTGGAGGCGGTGCTCTGCACGATGGTCTGCGCATACCACGCCTTGCCACCGGGCAGGCCGGCCAGGCCATCGGTGCTGCGCGCGGCGGGCAGGTACTCGGTGGCGATGAAGCCGCGCAGGGCGCGATAGGACGGCATGATGCGGAACTCGATCATGCGCTTGTACTCGGCGGTGATGCGCGCCTTGTCGGCCTCGGGGAAGCCTTCGGGCAGGTTGCGCACCGGCGCCCAGAAGATGCTCTCTTCGGCACTCGGCTTGATCACCGCATCCAGCTGCGGCAGTACTTTTTCCATCAGGTCGCGCGGCTGTACCACACCGGCGGCCATGCCCTGGCGCATGTTGGCGATGGCCTGGTCAAACAACGCGGGAATGCCCAGCGAGCGGCGCGACCAGCCGTCGTAATCCTGCACCGTGTTGAACGGCTGCGCGCCCGAGCCGGAGCCGAGGATGGCCATGATGCTGCCGAGGTTGTAATACTGGCTCACCGGCAGCATCCAGGCCGGGAACTGCTCGGCGGCCAGTGACATGCGCGCATCGCGCACGAAGATTTCATAGCTGAGCAGGTCCTGGCCGGTCAGGCCGTCCGGGCCGATCTTTTCGACCTTGCCCAGCCACTCGACGGTGAAGTCGTGCGATTGCTGGCGGTACGCGGCCGAGAGAATGTTGGGAAGCTGGTCATTGTGGCGGCTGTCGCCCTGGAAGGTGGCCTGCAGCGGGTTGAGCCGCATCGAGGCATCCCAGTACTCGTCGTAGATCCGGTCCAGCTGCGCGGCCTTGCTCTGCTGGCGCGCCAGCGGCTGGCGGGCAGGGGCGGCGGCCGGGCGCGCACGCGGCTTGGCCTTGGGCTTGGCGGCAGGCCGGGACTGGGCCGTGGCGGGCCGGGTGGCCTTTTTCTTGGCAGCTTCGGCCGGGGCGGCGGCGCTGAAGGCCATCAATGCTGCGATGGCAAGCGCCAGGGCGCGGGCGGGGTGGGGCATCGGCTGTTTCCGTAAACGCACAGACACGGGAGCTTGCCCGATTCGCCTGCGTACGGCCAGCGTCGGCCCGCGGTCAGCTTTGTCATGTACGGCACCCAGTCAGCTGCGGCAGCGCGGGGCCGCCGCGCTGGTCAACGATCCCCGGCGCGGGTGAACGGCATGGTTTCCGGGGCGACCGCACCGCCGGAGATGATGAAGCTCATCGCCTGGTCCACGGTCCAGTCGGTCGGGGTCAGCAGTTCGACCGGCACGATTTCCAGATAGCCCGAGGTCGGATTGGGGGTGGTCGGTACGTACACCGCGGCCAGCTCGCGGCCGCTGCCTTCTTCCTTCATCACCCGCGTGACCAGGCCCACCGACTTCATGTCGCGATGCGGGAAGTCGATCAGCACCACGCGCTGGGTGCTGCCCGGCTCGGTCTGCAGCATGTCCAGCAGTTTCTTGGCGCTGTCATAGATGATGCTGGCCAGCGGGATGCGCTTGATCACCGCACCGAACCAGCGCAGCAGGCGCTGGCCGATCACGCGGCGGCTGAGCACACCCACCGAAAGGATCACCAGCAGGGTGGCGGCCAGGGCGATGATGTCCTGCATCCACTCCACCTTGATCCAGCCCAGGTAGTGCGGGAAGGAGGCGGCGATCTGCTCGGACAGCGGCACCACCAGCGGGCTGGAAATGCCCGAAAGCAGCACGAACACGAATTTGACCACCACCCAGGTCAGCCAGATCGGCAGCAGGGTCAGCAGGCCGGTCAGGAACAGGCGCTGCAGGGAGGGACGCGGAACGAGTTGGGGGGCTTCGGGCGACATCCGCGCATTGTAGCGGTGCGATGCCCGGTTTACGCTGCCGGTCCCCGCAGGACGCGGGGTATGGGGAGAATGCTGTGTTGAGCAATGGACTGAAATGGGTCGGCATCTCGATCCTGAGCCTGGCGCTGGCCGCGGTGGTGCTCTGGGCCGCCTCGCGGTTCTGGCCGCTGCCGGCCGAGCAACGCGACGCGATGAAGCTGCTGCAGGCGCCGCTGCCCACGCGCGGCGAGAACGGCTTCACCGCGTTGTGGACGCTGCGCTACGACGGCCTGGATGCACAGGGGCGCACGGCCGTGATGGCACAGGATGTCGCGCGTTGGCGCAGCGGTACGCCAGGCCAGCGGCCTGTATCGTCCAGCGCGGAGGGCCATTGCCCGGCGGCGCCGCTGTCGGCCCTGGCGCGCTGCGGCCGGCGGGGTGTCGGGTGCCTCGCGGCGGTGCGTGCGGACCCCGAAGGTTTCGCCGGTGCGCATGCCGGACATGATGGGCTTCACCAGCGCGTGGCCGCGCTCGCCGGCTACGGTCATTTCGTGTCGCCATTCGAGCCGTTCGGCACGGACCCGATGGTGCCGCTGCCCGCGTTCCAGCCGCTGCTCGATCCGCTGTCCGCGCATGCGCTGGCCCATGTGCGCGGCGACAGTGGACCCGCGCTCGCCGGTGCATGCGCCGATATCCTCAGTGGCCGCCGGCTGACCGGGCAGGGCGATACCCTGGTCAGCAGCATGATCGGCGCGGCCATGGTGGAGAGCAACGCGCGGCTGCTGGCCGACATCCTGGTCGAGCTGCCCGCCGACGTTGCAGTGCCCGCAGTCTGCGAGGCTGCACTGGCGCCGATGACGGCCAGCGAGCAGAGCCTGTGCACGGCGATGCGCGGCGAGTTTTCGCTGGCCGCGGCGGGAGTGCAGGTGTCCAGCGGAACCCGGGACGGCCACCGCCTGCTGTTGGATGTGCCGCGCACCCGGATGCGCATGGCCCCCCGCTATGCATGGGCGTGCGCTGGCAGTGCGGAACTGGTGGCAGCACGCGACGCGCCCACGCCCATTCCCGGGCCTGCGCGCGATCGCTTTGCGTGCATCGCCAATCCGTTGGGCTGTGCCGTGGCCAATATGGCCGGGCCGGACATGCGGCAGTACGCAGGCCGCCCGCAGGACGCCGCGGCGATGCTGCGCCTGGTGGCGGCGCAGCGATGGGTGCGGCAGCAGCCGACGGTGGCATCCGTGGCGCTGCAGAGCATGCCGGAGGCCCTGCGTTCGCCCACCCGCACGCCGGTGCTCAGCGACGACGGCCAGTGGCTGCAGGTGGAGCGGCGCGTGGTGATGGACGAGGCCGGGCCGACGCTGCAGGTGCCGATGCGCGCGCCTGCCCGGTAAGCGGCGCGCGGCGCCGCGGCGGTTTACCGATCGTCGGCGCCGGCCAGTGGCTCGAATGCGCTGCCATCGCCGACCGTGTCGAGGGTCCAGCGCCGCGACGAGGTCAGGGCTTCCTAGCGGACCGTTTCGCGGTCAGTGTCCACGCTGCCTTCGGCATGGCGCACGCGGCGGGTCGAGTAATTGATGCTCAGGCTTTCGGTCTGTCCGGAGTTGCGCATCATCGAACTGCGGTCGTAGCCGATCAGCGCGAAGGCGCCGTCCTGCCAGCGGAAGGTGTAGCTGGCCGAACCAGTGGACCAGCTGCCGGCGTTGGAGAAGAAGAACAGCGTGGTGCGCAGGGTGCCACGTACGATCGAGACGCCGGTGCCGCCCTTGAATACGTCGGACAGGTTCGGCGCCTCATGGCGGGTGATCAGGGTGTGGTTCTGCGCGGCGAGCGCGTAGCCGGCCGGCGTGGCCCAGGCGATGGCGAGCATGCGCGGATTGCTGTCCAGCGGACTGATGCCGAAGCCATCGTGCTCAACGATGTTGCGCGGGTCCTGCTGGCGCAGCACCGGAACGAGATCATCGCGCTTGTCGCCATTGAGGTCGCCGTGCAGCTGCTGCTCGATGCGCCATCCGGCGGGGACGAAGCCGACCGTCGTGGTGGCGCGTGCAGGCAGCACCGGAAAGTCTACCGGCGGTATCTGCAGCTGCTTGACGGAAGTGGGCAAGGCCGTGAAGAGCAGTACAGCGAGAAGAGGCGTGCGCATGGTCAACGGTGAGATAGAGCTGGCGCACGAGCATAGCTAAGGGGGTGGGAACAACCGTGCGTGAGCAGATCAGGCACCTCCCGCGATGCTGTGCGCAGGTCCGTTTGCGATCTGCGTGATCATTCTGGTGCAAGGCTTTACAACCAGACTGTCGATCGATGGAACAACGGTTTCATGACCGGGTCGACACTGTCGGTCGGCGGCCGAAGCGTAGGCTGGAACGGCGCCCTGAGATCAGTTGTACCGGCTGCAGTGGACGCTCACGACACCCTGCCAGCATCAATTTCTGGAGATGACCATGAACGACCTTTCTCGACGCCAGCTATTGGGTTCTGTGTTGACCCTGACTGCTGGGACTCTGCTTTCCCCCCTGGCCGGCGCAAAGCCGGGACTGCGGCAAACCGTAGCCGATATCATGGGGCCGTACTATCCGGTACTACGCCCGCTGGACGAGGACATGGATCTCACCCGCGTGAATGGCAAGTCGGGACAAGCGCAGGGCCAGATTCTGCATCTGGCGGGGCGGGTCATCAATCGCAGCGGCCGGCCGGTTGCCGGGGCCCGGATTGAACTGTGGCAGGCTAATACGCACGGCCGCTACAGCCACGCCAGCGACCCGAACACCGCGGCGCCGCTGGATGATAGCTTCCAAGGGTTCTCCCGGCAGGTTGCCGACGAACACGGTCGCTTCCGCTTCAAGACGATCATCCCGGGTTATTATCCGGTGCTGGACGCGGCCCCGGTCTGGACCCGCACCCGCCACCTGCATTTCGATATTTCCGGCCATCATGATCGTGTGGTCACCCAAGTGTACTTCGACGGCGAGCCGCTCAACGATAGCGACCTGCTGTACCAGGCGCTGTCGCCGGAAGATAGGGCCACGGTAACCTTGAACCTGGAGCCGGCGCGAAAAGGAATGGAAAGCACCGCGCGCTTTGCCTGGTGGGATGTGGTGCTGGCCAGCGGCTAGGCGCTGGCAACGCTGTCATTGCTGGAGTCGGGTCCTAGGTTCTGCCCGGTGGCGTTCCGGGTGCTGCGCCAGGCGCGAGGCAGCGGCTGCGGGCGTCTGGCTTGAGGCGCAGGTAGACCTGCTTGCGCACGCGTGCAATGACCTCGCCCTTCGCATCGACGATGTCATTGCTGAACCAGTGCAGGTATTTCTCGCTGCCGGCGGTGGCCGCGCGCAGCTGCTCCAGCAGGGCGTCGTCCAGGCGGAATTCGGCCACCACCGGGCCACGGCCCGGCTTGAGGAATTCGATCTCGCCAGCGCGGTCCCAGACGTAGTAGTCGCGCCCCAGGTTCTGCATCACCGTGAGCATCCAGAACGGGTCGGTCATCGCAAACAGGCTGCCGCCGAAATGGGTGCCCACGTAGTTGCGGTTCCACGGGCGCATGCGCAGTTCGACGCGCACATGGCGGTAGTCCGGACTGACGTCGGTCACGTGGATGCCGGTGAACAGGAAGGGCGGCCACAGATTGATGCCGTGGCGAAAGAGGGAAGCCTTCATTCGGGGTCACGTCACGCTGGGGAGGTGCCCGGAGTCTACCATTCGCTTGCGTATGGGGGGGCTGTTCAGCCTTGCTCCGCGTCATTCGCGGCGTAGCCGTTCCGCCCGGCCGCCTTGGCCTGGTACAGCGCCGCATCGGCGCCTTCGAAGAAATGGCGCGGCTCGGTGCGGGGCGTCGGCACCCGGGTAAACACGCCGGCGCTCAGGGTGATGTGCGTGGTTGCGCCGCGGCCGGCGGGGATTTCCAACCCCTGTGCGCGTGCGACCAGGTCCTGTACCACCTGGACTGCGCCTTCCGGCGTGGTGTCAGGCAGGATCAGCGCGAACTCATCACCGCCGAAGCGTGCCGCCATGTCGCGCGGACGGCGCGCATGTGCACGGATTTCCTGGGCGATGCGACGCAGCACGGTGTCGCCGGCCTGGTGGCCGAACTCGTCGTTGTGGCGCTTGAAATGGTCCACATCGATCAACACCAGGCTGAGCGGCCGCCCACTGCGGCGGCCGGCGTCGTGCTCGGCCTGCAGGGTCTGTTCGAAGCGCAACCGGTTGCCCAGCCCGGTGAGGGCATCGCTGTTGGCCTGGCGGCGCCAGGCGCTGACCCGCCACAGCGTCCACGCCAGCAGCACGGCCAGCATGCCGGTCAGGGCCGCGGCGGGCGCGAACCACAGGTTGCCGGCACGCAGCAGCACGAAGCTCAGCAGCAGCGTCAGCGGGAGGGCGAGCACGCCACTCAGCCATGCCCGCGGCAGCGTCAGCAACAGGCAGCACAGCGCGACCAGCAGCCCGGTCAGGGCGCTCTGCCAGGTCGACGGCAACGGGTTGATCACCGTGTCGGCAAGCAGCATCGAGGCGACGTTGGCCTGGTACTCGCTGCCACTCATCCAGCGCTCGCGGGTGGTCGGGGTCAGCAGGCGCGGCGCGATCCCGCTGGCAGTCATGCCGACCAGGACCAACCGACCGCGCAGCAGGGCCGGGTCGACGGCGCCGTTGAGCACATCGGCATAGGACACCTGGGGGAAGCGCTCGGGCGGACCGGCGTAGCGCACGCGCACGTAGTGGTCGCGGCGCCATTGGTAAGGCGATGCCAGATCAGGCTGGTCGTCATGCAGCCCGGGCAGCGGGCCGCGTGCGTCGGCCAGCGCCAGCCCCAGGGCCGGCCAGTGCGGTGAGCCGATCCCGGCAGAGAGGTACAGGCCGCGGGCAACCCCGTCGCCGTCCACTTCGATATCGCTGTGGCCCAGGCTGGCCGCGTTGGCGGCGATCAGCGGGATCGGCAGCAGCTCCTCGGCCATCCGCGGACCGCTGGCGGGGGCGGCCAGCACCGGCAGGATCACGTGCCCGTTGCGACGGATCGCAGCGGCCAGTTCGGCATCCTGGGAACTGTCCTGGCGGTCGGCTTCGGACAGCATCAGGTCCAGTACCACGCGCTCGGCGCGGGCCTCGGTGAGCCGGTCCAGCAGGCGCGCGTGGGTGCCGCGCGGCCACGGCCACTGGCCGAGCTGCTGCAGGCTGTTGTCGTCGATCGCCACGATCAGCAGGCGGGCATCGGGGGTGTACTCCCAGCCGCCGACGTAGGCGTCGTACACCGCCTCGTCCTGTTTCCAGAACCACTGCCAATGGCTGGCCACGACCGCCAGCGCCCCGACCAGTGCGGCCAGCACGATGCGGTGCGGCCAAGGCAGGTGCAGCGGCGTCACAGCAGCAGCCACAACAGCAGCGCGCCGCCCCCGGCGGCGTAACAGGTGCGGCACGGCAGGGTGATCTGCTGGGCGGGCGAGAACGGACCGGCGTAACCGTCCTCATCGATGTACTGCACGCGCACGTGCAGGGTGCCGCGCCAGGGCCGCTTGATCGAGACCGCGGGCTGGTCGAGTTCGCGATCAAGCAGCGGGGCGCTGAAATCGCCGCGACGGTCCAGTTGCACGCGGTAGCGCTGGCCCGGTTCGCCGGCCTGCCAGCGCAGCGTCAACTGGCCTTTGGCGGCCTCGGGCGGCTGCAGGGCGGGATCGACCGGCAGGTCGGTGATGGTCAGCGGCAGCGGCTGGCCGAACCGGCCGCGATGACCGTTGCCATCCACCGAGGCCACGCGCCACAGATAGTCGCCCGGCACCAGGTCGCGACTCGGGCGCAGGTGGGTTCCGCGGCTGTCCTGTTCGAGCAGCGGATCGAGGAACTGCGGATCGCGGGCGATCTGCAGCACGGTCCGCTCGGCCTCGGCCAGCCGGGTCCATTCGAAGCGCGGGCGCGCACTGTTGACGGTCTGGCCGTGCAGCGGCCGCACGGTCAGCGGTGCGACCGGCTGGTCCGGCACGGCAAAGTCCAGCTCGGCATCCAGGCCTTCGACCTGCTCCGTACTGACGGCCCGTACCAGCAGCCGCAGCTCGCCGGGGGGCAGGTCGGGCAGGGTCAGCGTGGTGGCGGCGGAGTCGCGCGCGAACAGCAGCACCTCGGGTTGATCGGCACGGACCACCTCGACCCGGTACCCGGCGGCACCCGCGACCGGCTGCCAGGCCAGGGCAGCGGGCAGCGTACCGAGGCGCTGCGGATCGATCGACAGCTCCGGTGCGGGCAACAACGTTTCCAGGCCGGCCGGACGCGCGTCCAGCGAGGGGCTGCGCGTGGCCTGGCCGCGGGTGACCAGCCGCTGTCCGCGGCGGTTGCCCACCTGCACGCGCCCTTCCAGCACTTCAGTGGCCGCGCCATCGCCGTCGTGGCCGGCGCTGACCCGGAACACGGTGCCGCGCACGCTGCTGGTCGCCGTGGGGGCATCGATGATGTAACGCGAGGCTGGTCCGGTGGCGGGCGTAACCCGGTTGCTGGCGCGCCCCTGTTGCAGGCGCAGGCGGGTATCGACCATGCCGGTGTGGCCGTAGCGGGACAGCTGGTCGAAACGCAGGCGCGAGCGTTCGCGCAGCTGCAGATGCGAATCATCGGCGAACACCACGGTGACGCTGGCGTCTTCGCCGGTCGTCAGTTCCTGGCCGATCCGCAGCAGGTCTCCTTCGACTACCTCGCGACGGGTCTGGCCAGCGGCCTGGCTGTGCACCGGCCCGCGCACGGCAAGCACGCGCGCCGGGGCGGGCTGCACCTGCAGCCAGGCCACCGGGAACTGCAGCCGGCTGCCGGGCGGCAGCCGATAAGGGTCGGCGATGCCGTTATGCGACTGCAGCTGTTCCCAGCCGATGGACGGCTTCAGGTAACGGGCGCTGAGGTCCCAGATCGTGTCGCCGGGGCGGACCCGGTAGGTCCAGTCCTGCGCCAGCAGCGGCGCGGCGGACAGCAGCAGGGCCACCACGACCAGCAGGCGGGCAGCCAAAGGGAAACGAGGCACTCGGGTCAATCTCACGGTCATTCACGGCCCTGCAAGGCGGGGCGCAGCCAAGTAGGCCGCCATGGCCCAGACCTCATCCTCCCCGATGGATCGCAGCCACCAGCGGGCTGCGGCGGCATTATTGCGCGGGAGCCGTGCAGGGTTTCTGAACGTGATTCATGTCACACATCGAAGTCGCAGGTTCGGATAGGCGGCTTCGTTCGGCCAGCGCCCCGGAAGGCGCTGGCCGTAGGCGATCAGAACAGCAGCGAGGCCATCCGGCGGCGGTACTGGCCGACCAGGTCTTCATCTTCGATCACCTTGAAGGCGTCGATCAGCAGCTTGCGCGGGCGGCCGTCATCGTAGCTGCGGTCGCGACGCAGCATGTCCAGGAACTGCTCCAGCGCGGCGGCGTCCTGGCCGGACAGCAGCAACTGCACGCCGCGCAGGTGGCGGGCCTGCAGATCACCGGCATCGGCCGCGATGCGTGCCTCCAGCACGTCAGGTGCCGGGGCATCCTGCAGGGCGCTGGCGAACTCCAGGCGGGCGCGGGCGCGCACGGCGCGGTCATCGGTGGACAGATTGGCCGGCAGTGCGTCGATCAGCGCGGTGGCCTCGGCGGTGGCACCGGTCTGCAGCAGGGCCAGGGCCAGGTCGAGCTTGAGCTCTTCCTTGTCCGGCTCGGCGGTGATCGCCGCGCGCAGGACATCCACCTGGGCCTGCGGATCGAGCGGGGGCGCCTCGACGACCTCCTCCGTCTGCGGCGCAGCCTCCAGCGGGTGGACCCCGTGCTGGGTCAGGAACTCACGCAGCTGGCCTTCCGGCACCGCGCCGGGGAAGCCGTCCACGATCTGGCCGCCCTTGACCAGGAACACGGTCGGCACCGAGCGGATCTGGAACGCGGCTGCGATCTGCTGTTCCTTGTCGACGTCCACCTTGGCCAGTTCGAAGGCGCCGTGGTACTCGCCCGCGAGTTTTTCCAGCATCGGGCCCAGGGTCTTGCAGGGGCCGCACCAGGTGGCCCAGAAATCGACCAGCACGGGGGTCTGCAGGGATTTCTGCAGGACCTCGGTCTCGAAGGTCTCGGTGGTGGCGTCAAAGACGTGGGACAGATCGCTCATGGTTTCAAATCAACCGGGAAACTGGAGAGGAAGTGTATGGTGCCGGCCGCGACTGGACGCAACCCCATCGGGCGGATCCGGTCGGAAACGGCGACAATGCGGGCCTTGTGACGCAGCCGGTGGACAACATGCAGGGAATCCAACGTTGGGAAGGCGCGCTTGGCATCGCGGCCGCGGTGCTGTTCGTGGGGGCGGTGCTGGGCTTCGGCGCGGCGCTGCCGCTGTTCGATCCGATCGGCCATCCGGTCGCGCTGCTTGGCGCGATGGGCGTGCCGCACGCACTGGCCTTCAACATCGTCGGCTTTGCGTTGCCCGGCCTGCTGGCCAGCATCGTCGCGTTGCGCCTGCTGTTGCGGGTGCCGCGCACCGCGCCCTGGTCGATGCGGGTGGGCGCGCAGCTGCTGATGCTGGCCGGGGTCGGGTTCACCGCGATGGGCGTGCTGCCGTTGGATACCAGCGACCTGGACAATCCGGCCAGCCAATACCACGCCAGTGCATGGATGGTCTGGGTGCTGGCCTTCGTGCCGGGCGCGGTGATGTCCGGGGTCGGGTCCCTGCGGCTGCCTGCATGGCGGGCGGTGGGCCGCCTGCACCTGGCCTGCGGGCTGGGCGTGCTGCTCGCGGCGTTCGCCTTGCAGGCGCTGCTGCCGGCCCCGTTGGCCCAGCGCGTGGCCTTCGGCGTGTGGCTGCTGTGGCTGGCGACGGTCCTTCCGTTGGCCCCGTCCGCGCGCCGCGGCTGAGTGGGGGCTGGGCCGGTGCTGCGCCCCGGTACGCCCGCGACCGCGGCGCCGAGGGTTGACGCATTCGGCCAATCTTCAGTCAATTCAATGAGATGACTGGTTTGGCCACCGCAGTGGCCGGCGTCGATTGGAGCCCTATGCCGCACTGCGGTACCCTGTGCCGCTTTGCCGCCGCACTAGCGTTTTTATGACCAGCGTCGAACCCAACGTTTACGATCCGCAGCAGGTTGAATCAGCCGCCCAGCAGTACTGGGATGCCACCCGTGCCTTCGAGGTCACCGAGGCCTCGGACAAGCCGAAGTTCTACTGCCTATCGATGCTGCCGTATCCGTCCGGTGCGCTGCACATGGGCCACGTGCGCAATTACACGATCGGCGACGTGATCAGCCGCTACAAGCGGATGACCGGCCACAACGTGCTGCAGCCGATGGGCTGGGATGCGTTCGGCCTGCCGGCCGAGAACGCGGCGATCAAGAACAAGACCGCGCCGGCCAAGTGGACCTACGCCAACATCGAGCACATGCGTGGCCAGTTCAAGGCCATGGGCTATGCGATCGACTGGTCGCGCGAGTTCGCCACCTGCACGCCCGAGTACTACGTGCACGAGCAGCGCATGTTCACCCGGCTGATGCGCAAGGGCCTGGCCTACCGCCGCAACGCGGTGGTGAACTGGGACCCGATCGACCAGACCGTGCTCGCCAACGAGCAGGTCATCGACGGCCGCGGCTGGCGTTCCGGCGCGCTGGTGGAGAAGCGCGAGATCCCGCAGTGGTTCCTGCGCATCACCGATTACGCCCAGGAACTGCTGGACGGCCTGGACGAACTGCCGGGCTGGCCGGACTCGGTCAAGACCATGCAGCGCAACTGGATCGGCCGCTCGGAAGGGCTGGAGATCCAGTTCGACGTGCGCGATGCCGACGGCAGCACGCTGGACCCGCTGCGTGTGTTCACCACCCGTCCGGACACCGTGATGGGCGTGACCTTCGTGTCGATCGCCGGCGAACATCCGCTGGCCCAGCACGCGGCCAGGTCCAACCCGGCGCTGGCCGCGCTGCTGGCCGAGATGAAGCAGGGCGGCGTCTCCGAAGCCGAACTGGAAACCCAGGAAAAGCGCGGCATGGATACCGGCCTGCGCGCCATCCATCCGGTCTCCGGTGCCCAGGTGCCGGTGTGGGTCGCCAACTTCGTGCTGATGGGCTACGGCACCGGCGCGGTGATGGCCGTCCCCGGCCACGACCAGCGCGATAACGAATTCGCCAACAAGTACGGCCTGCCGATCCGCCAGGTCATCGCGTTGAAGTCGCTGCGCAAGGAAGAAAGCGCGTACGACGCCACCCGCTGGCAGGACTGGTACGGCGACAAGACCCGCGAGACCGAGCTGGTCAACTCCGAAGAGTTCGACGGGCTGGATTTCCAGGGCGCCTTCGAGGCACTGGCCGAGCGTTTCGAGCGCAAGGCACAGGGCCAGCGCCGCGTGAACTACCGCCTGCGCGACTGGGGCGTGAGCCGCCAGCGCTACTGGGGTTGCCCGATCCCGGTGATTTACTGCCTCAAGTGCGGCGCCCTGCCGGTGCCGGAAGAGCAGCTGCCGGTGGTCCTGCCGGAGAACGTCAACTTCGTCGGCACCGGTTCGCCGATCAAGGCCGATCCGGAATGGCGCAAGACCACCTGCCCGGACTGCGGCGGCGCGGCCGAGCGCGAGACCGACACCTTCGATACCTTCATGGAGTCGAGCTGGTACTACGCGCGCTACACCTCGCCGGGTGCCCGCGATGCGGTGGACAAGCGTGGCAACTACTGGCTGCCGGTGGATCAGTACATCGGTGGCATCGAACACGCGATCCTGCACCTGATGTACTTCCGTTTCTTCCACAAGCTGCTGCGTGATGCGCGCATGGTGGACAGCAACGAGCCGGCGCAGAACCTGCTGTGCCAGGGCATGGTGATCGCCGAAACCTACTACCGCCAGAATCCGGACGGGTCCAAGGACTGGATCAACCCGGCCGACGTCGATGTGCAGCGCGATGAACGCGGCCGCATCATCGGTGCGACCCTGATCGCCGACGGCCAGCCGGTGGTGATCGGCGGTACCGAAAAGATGTCCAAGTCCAAGAACAACGGCGTGGACCCGCAGGTGATGGTGAGCAAGTACGGCGCCGACACCGTGCGCCTGTTCTCGATGTTCGCCGCGCCGCCGGAACAGTCGCTGGAGTGGAACGAAGCCGGCGTGGATGGCATGGCCCGCTTCCTGCGCCGCTTGTGGGCGCAGGTGCAGAAGCACGCCGCCGACGGTGCCGCACCGGCACTGGACGTGGCCGCGCTGAACGCCGGGCAGAAGGCGCTGCGGCGCAAGACCCACGAGACGATCGGCAAGGTCGGCGACGACTACGGCCGCCGCCACAGCTTCAACACCGCGATCGCCGCGGTGATGGAACTGATGAACGCGCTGGCCAAGTTCGATGACGTCAGCGAGCAGGGCCGTGCGGTCCGCCAGGAAGCACTGCGCGCCACCGTGCTGCTGCTCAACCCGATCACCCCGCATGCCAGCCATGCGCTGTGGCAGGTGCTGGGCCATGCCGAGGAGCTGCTGGAAGACCAGGCGTTCCCGCACGCCGATCCGGCCGCGCTGGTGCGCGACGCGGTGACGCTGGCGGTGCAGGTCAATGGCAAGCTGCGCGGCACGATCGAAGTCGCCGCCGATGCGCCGCGTGACCAGATCGAAGCGCTCGGCCTGGCCGAGCCGAACGCGGCCAAGTTCCTGGAAGGCCTGGCCGTGCGCAAGATCATCATCGTGCCGGGCAAGATCGTGAACATCGTGGCGGCCCCGCAGGGCTGATCCTGTCGCGCCACCGGGCGCCCGTGCGCCCGGTGGCGCGGATCCCCAGGGGCGGGGTCCGGGCACGCCGTGCGTGCGGTCCGGTATCAAGTCCTGTTCACGCGGCGTCCGGCAGGATCACTGCTTGTTGCCGCGACCGCCCGGCTCCTACAGACTGTGTCCATGACCCGATTCCTGCTTGCCCTTGTCCTGACCGCAACCCTTGCCGGGTGCGGCTTCCATCTGCGCAACAAGTTGATGCTGCCGGCCGATACGGCTGCGGTGCAGGTGGTCTCCACCGCGCCTTACAGTGAACTGGTCAAGTTGCTGCGTCGTGGCCTGCAGGCCTCCGGGGCACAGATCGCCGACAGCGACAGCACGGCACCGGCCGCGCAGCTGCAGGTGTTGTCCGAGCGTTGGGGCGACCTGCCGATCGCGATCGATGCCCAGGGCCGTGCCCAGGAATACAGCCTGCGCTATGCGGTGATCTTCATCTTCCGCCGCGAAGACGGCAGCGAGCTGGTGCCGCAGCAGGTGATCGAACTCTCGCGCGACTATGTGTCGCCGCCGACCGACGCCACCGGTACCACCACCGAACGCGAAATCCTGTCCGACGAACTGCGTCGTGAAATGTCGGCTTCGATCATGCGCCGCATCGACAGCGTGGTCCGCGCCGAACTGGAACACGGCCGCGCCCCGGCCAGGTCCGGCACCACCCCGGCGACGCCTCCGGCGACCGCACCGGCCACGCCGGCGGTGCCCGTCGACGTGCCGCAGGGGCACTGAGTCCGGTCCGCCTGCGGATCGGCCTGCCCGGATGGAACTTCGTCCCGAACAGCTTGCCAGCCAACCGGCCAGCCAGCCGTTGGCCCCGGTCTACCTGATCGCCGGTCCGGAAACGCTACGTGTGCTGGAAGCGGCCGATGCCGTGCGGGCGCGCGCACGCGCCGATGGCGTCAACGAACGTGAAGTGTTCGACGCCGATGGCCGTGACTTCGACTGGAACCAGCTCGACGCCAGTTTCAATGCGCCCAGCCTGTTCAGTGCGCGTCGTCTGATGGAACTGCGCCTGCCCAGCGGCAAGCCGGGCAAGGACGGCGCCGAAGTGATCAGTCGGTTCTGTGCCGATCCGGCACCGGACGTGATCCTGCTGATCACCTGCAACGAATGGAGCAAGGCCCACCAGACCAAGTGGGCCGATGCGGTTGGCCGTGCCGGGGTGATCTCGGTCGCCTGGGCGATCAAGCCGCACGAACTCACCGAGTGGATCGAGCGTCGCCTGCGTGGCAAGGGCCTGCGCGCAGATCCGCAGGCCGTGCAGCGCCTGGCGGAGCGGGTGGAGGGCAATCTGCTGGCCGCCGCCCAGGAAATCGACAAGCTGGCCCTGCTGGCCGATGGGCAGGCGCTGGACGTGGACACCATGGAGTCGCTGGTGGCCGACGCCGCCCGTTACGACGTGTTCCGGCTGGTCGAGGCGACCTTCTCCGGCCAGCCGGCCGCCGTGCTGCGGATGATCGCCGGGCTGCGTGCCGAAGGCGAAGCGGTGGCGGCACTGACCCCGATCGTGATCCGCGAACTGCTCTCCACCGCCGGTCTGGCGCGGGTGCAGGCGCGCGGTGGCAACCTGGCCGCGGAAATGAAGAGCCGGGGCATCTGGGAGTCGCGGCAGGCGCCGTTCAAGCGCGCGCTGCAGCGTCACCCCGAGGTCAAGCGCTGGGAGCGCTTCGTGGCCGAAGCCGGGCTGGTGGACCGCATCGCCAAGGGGCGCGCCGACGGCGATGCCTGGCTGGCGCTGGAGCGGCTGTTGATCGCCGTCTCCGAAGCCCGCGCCGTGCGCCTGCTTGCCCGGGCCTGAGCCCATGGGGCTGCGCATCTATTACGGCGGGACCTTCGATCCCGTTCATCTGGGCCACCTGGCCATTGCCCGTGCCGCACGCGACCAGCTGCAGGTCGCCGTGCGCCTGTTGCCGGCCGCCGATCCGCCGCACCGCGCCGCGCCTGGTGCGGACGCCTTGCAACGCCTGGCGATGCTGTCGCTGGCCATTGGCGATGAACCCGGGCTCCTGCTGGACCGGCGCGAGCTTGACCGGGCCGAACGCCAGCCCGGCGTGCCGTCCTACACCGTGGATACCCTGCGCGAGCTGCGCGCCGAGCTGGGCCCGCGCCAGCCGATCGCCTGGCTGGTCGGGGCCGACAGCCTGTTGGCCCTGCCCAGCTGGCACGAGTGGGCTGCACTGTTCGAACTGGCGCATTTCATTGTCGCCGACCGCCCGGGCAGCCCGTTGGCCGACGCGCGCGACCCGGTGCTGGCGCAAGCCCTGGACGGGCGCTGGGCCCGCCACGAGCGTGAACTGTTCAGCGCACCGGCCGGGCGTCTGATGCGTCTGCAGGCCCCGCTGCGCGAGGAATCGGCCACGGCAGTGCGCACCCGGATCGCCGCCGGCGGGCCCTGGCAGCAGTTGCTGCCCGAGGCGGTCGCGGGCTACATCATCGACCACCGCCTGTACGGCGCAACACCGTCGTGAATACGCGCGGGCCCGCCGCCCCGTATAATCGGCCCCACATTTATCGAGTTGACCCGCTTTGAGCAACCAAGCCCAGCCCCAGACCATCAAGGTCCAACTGCCCACTCCGGCGCCCTCCGTCCTGCAGCTGCTCGAGTGCGTGCGCGGAGCCACCGAAGAACTGAAGGCCAAGGATCTCGTCGAGATCGACGTCATCGGCCGCTCCAGTGTGGCCGACTACATGGTGATCGCCTCGGGCACCTCCAGCCGTCACGTCAAGTCGATCGCCGACGAAGTGGTGAAGTTCGCCAAGAAGCTGGGTGTGATGCCACTGGGTGTGGAAGGCGAGCGCGAAGCCGAGTGGGTGCTGGTGGATCTGGGCGATGTGATCGTCCACGTGATGCTGCCGCGCGTTCGCGAGTTCTATGCGCTTGAGCGCCTGTGGACCGTGGGCGACCAGCCGCCGATCGAACTGCTCGACGATGCGGACGACGATTACGACGCGCGCTGATCGCAGCGTGCAGGGTCACGACAACGGCGCCGATGGCGCCGTTGTCATGTGCGGCATCGCGCGCGGTGCCTGCGGAGGAGACAGATGAAAGCCAAGTTGATCGCCACCGGCGAGCGCGCGCCCTCCTGGGTGGCGCAGGGCTTTGCCGAGTACCAGAAGCGGCTCTCGCACTGGTTGCCGTTTGAGCTGGTCGAGATCGAGCCCGGCCTGCGTGGCAAGGGGCGTGACGCGCGCCGTGCGACCGATGACGAAGGCAAGCGGGTGATTGCCGCGTTGCCGAAGAATGCCTACGTGGTTGCGCTCGATGTGCCGGGACGCCAGCTCAGTTCCGAGCAGCTGGCGCAGCGCCTGGAGCATTGGCGAGGGCAGGGCAGGGACCTGGCGTTCCTGATTGGTGGGCCGGAGGGCCATTCAGCCGAAGTGTCGGCGATGGCCGACGAAGCGTGGTCGATCGGGCCGCTGACCCTGCCGCACATGCTGGTGCGCCTGGTCGTCGCCGAACAGCTGTACCGCGCTGCGGCGATGCTGGCCAACCATCCGTATCACCGCGCGTGAAATAGTTGTCGCCAGACGGGTTACATCTCGCAAAAAAACGGGCTACAATGCGCACCCCGCCCGAATAGCTCAGCCGGTTAGAGCACTTGACTGTTAATCAGGGGGTCGTTGGTTCGAGTCCAACTTCGGGCGCCAAGATTCGAGAAAAAGCCTCGCAGCGATGCGGGGCTTTTTTTCGTCCGCGATGCGCCCGCCGTCGCGAGCAACAAAAAGCCCGGGCACTGCCCGGGCTCTTTGTTCCCCAAGTGCGGCTACCTCATTCGAAGGTGTACTTGGCACCGACGGTGAAGTAACGGCCGATCGCACCGCTGAAGTGCAGCGGGTTGTAGTTCACGCCACCGTAGGTGGTCGGATCCAGCGGAGCGATGCGGTCGAACAGGTTCTGCACCGATGCGTTCAACTCGAAGGCTTCGGTGATGTTCCAGCGACCGGACAGGTCGAAGGTGGTGAACGAGGAGATCTTGGTGACGTCCGTGCCGTCGGCGTAGGAGAACTGATACGAGCCGTCCGGACCGCGGAAGTCGGTGTTCTCCATCTTGGAGATGTAGTTGGCCACGCCGCTGACGCTCCACGGGCCCTGCTTCCAGGTGGTACCGAAGTTGATGCGGTCCTTCGGGGTGCCGATGCAGTTGGTGACGTCGCAGTTGCCGTGGGTACCGGCATAGTCGACGGTCACGTCCGAATCGGTGCGCTCGAACTTGAGCACGTGGCTCCACTGCAGGTCCATCTCCAGCTGGCCCGGGCCGATGTCGAAGGTCTGGCGGATGTCGGTATCGATACCCCGGACGCGGGTCGAAGCGGCATTGATGTACGCGGTGTTGACCGCCAGGATGGTGCCGGTGCCGGGAATGCCATTGATCAGATCGCTGTCGCGCAGCACGTCGCCGGCCGCGATTGCATCGGCCGTGGCGCCCTGGGCGATTTCGTTGGTGCGCTTGATCTGCCAGGCATCGACCGTCAGCGAGGTGCTGGTGGTCGGCTGCAGCACGACGCCGAACGAGTAGCTCTTGGATTCTTCGGGCTTCAGGTCCTTGTTCGGACGGGTGATGATCGCCACCGGTCGCGAGCTGCAGTTGGTGCCGACATCGGCCGCCGGGCTGGCAGCGCAACGGACCGGATCGCGGGCGTTGGAGAAGGCGGCCAGGCCACCGTCGCCATTTTCAGCCGGGTTCGGGGCGCGGAAGCCTTCGGCATAGCTGCCGCGGACCGCGATCCAATCGGCCGGGGTCCACTTGATGCCGACCTTCGGGGTTGCCTTGCCTTCGCCGCTTTCATACTTGTCATAGCGGACCGCACCGGACAGTTCCAACTGCTCCAGCACCGGCGCGGACAGTTCGACGTAACCGGCATACACGTTCTGCGTGCCGTCATACGCCGAGTAGCCAAGACCGATGATGTCGCCCTGGTCGGTGTAGGTCTGCGGGGTCAGGCTGTTGCTGGTCTTGCGCCATTCGGTACCCAGTGCCAGGCCCAGCGGGCCACCCTTGAGGTCGGCCAGGCTGCGCGACACGGTGAAGTCGAACATGTCCAGGCTGGACTTGGCGCGTGCGCTGATCTCCGGCGAGATGTAGTCATACAGCGCCTGCGAATTGAGCCCGGCGTCGTCGCCGATGCGCCACACGCCGCCCGGGCAGGCCGGGTTGCCGAGCGCGCACTGGACGGCACTGTAACGCAGGAAGCCGGTGCGCTTGTTGACCAGGTCCGTGCCCGAATGCAGGTAGGCGGTGTCGTAGCTCCACTCGCCCCAGTTGCCCTTGACGCCGACCAGGAAGCGGTTGAACTCGTTGGTGTTGTTGGTTACGCGCGGACCCACGTCCCAGGCCGAGTAGCGCAGGCGCGAAGCCTGGCCCGGGATCGGGTTGTCCGGATGGGTCGGGCTCAGCACGACGGCACCGGCGCCGCTGCTGGCGTTAACCGGCCCGCCGGGATAGCCCCACCCGCCCGACACGCCCGACGGCGTGTTGCTGAAGGTGGTTTCCTTCTTGGAGTAGCCGATCTCGGTGTAGATCTCGCCGCCTTCACCGAAGGCGAAGCTGGCGCGGCCGAACACGTTGACGTACTTCTCTTCCGGGGTCAGGTCGCGGTACTGCTGCACCGGATCCCACAGGCAGCCCTGTTGCTGCGCGGTCGCGTCGGTCTGGCCGGGAATGGTGGTCAGGCCGGCGCACCCGGGCAGGGTCACCAGGGTCGGCGTGGCCGGCGGCGGCAGGCGATCGTCGAACACCGAGCCGTTCGGGCCGGAGCCACCGCTGGTGCCGCCGTTGAGTGCGGCGCCGCCGAGGAACTGCGCGTTGTTGCCGTAGCCCCAGCGACGGATGTCACCGGTGCCGATCCACTTGCGGTCCTTGCGGTCGCTGATCTTGATCGCGTCGGTCTTGCCCACGTCCAGGCTGAAGAACGCATTCCAGCCGTCGGTGGCCAGGTCGCCGGTACCGGCGGTCAGGGTGGCCTTCTTGGCATCGCCGTCGCTGTCACCGGACAGGCCGTAGGACGCGCGCAGGATCGCGCCGTTGAAGTCGCTGCGCAGGATGATGTTGACCACGCCGGCAATGGCGTCCGAGCCGTAGATCGCAGAGGCGCCGTCCTTGAGGACTTCGATGCGCTCGACCGCATCCAGCGGAATCGTGCTCAGGTCGGTGAAGACCTTCTGGCCGTCATCGGCCAGGCCGTAGGTTGCCATGCGGCGGCCGTTCAACAGCACCAGCGTGGAGCCGGCGCCCAGGCCGCGCAGCGAGATGCCGGCGCCGCCACCGGCGAAGCCGTTGCCGAAGGTCTTGGGAATGGAGCCCGAGCCGTCCGCGGTCAGGGTCTGCAGGTACTCGGCGACCGTGGTCTTGCCGGTACGGTCGATCTCCTGGCGGGTGACCACCTGGACAGGGGAGGGGGTTTCGGTATTGGTGCGGGGGATGTTCGACCCGGTGACCGTGATCCGGTCAAGGTTGGTCGCCTGCTCCTGCGCGAACGCGGAGGACGACGCCATGGCACCTGCCAGCAGCAGGGCGCTGCCGGTGAGGATCGTGGAAATGGAATGGGCCAAGGTATTGCGGCGGCTGTCGTCGCGGCGTTGGATCGGGTGTTTCACAGCTTCTCTCCTGACTGGGAAAACCTACATGTGTGAGGGTCGTCATCAAAATCACTGGCGACGGCGCCAATCTAGGTTTCCGGCAGGTGACGCAGGTGTGAAAAATTGCTTAATTCGCGAAAGATCATGTGACGACGCTGTATGAATGGGGAGAGCCCGTGTCGGGCCCTCCCCGGGCATCTTCATTGCGGCAACGAAAACGCCACCGGGACCAGGCCATCGGCTTCGACGATCTGGCCATCGACCTGGGCCGGCACGAAGCGCCAGTGGCGCAGCACCTGCTGGCGGGCCGCCTGGTCCAGCAGCCGTGAGCCGCTGCTCTTCTCGATGCTGACCGACAGCGGGCTGCCATCGGTCCCGACCCGGATGCGCAGCACCACCGTACCCTGCTGGCCCAGCCGGATCGCCGCGATCGGATACGGCGGCGGCGCGCTGCGGTACTGCAGTTGCGCGCCCTCGGAAGGTCCCGCAGCCGCGGGGGCCGGTTCCAGCGCCGGTGCGGCGGTCCTGCTGGCGGGCATCGGTGCCACCGCAGCCGCCTCGTCGAAGGTGGCGGTGGGGGTCGGCAACGGTGCCGGCACGCGTTGCGTGGTCACGGGCACGGCCGGGGGCAGCCGTGGCGGGTCTGCCGGATGCCGACGGATGATCTCCGGCGGCGGCGGTGGCGGCGGCACCACCCAGGTCACCTGCAAGCGTTCGCGAGGTGGCTTGATCAGGGGCTGGGCGGCCGGGATCAACAACAGCATCAGGGCCAGCGCGTGGACCGCGATGGCAGTGCTCCACCCGAGCACGCGGGAGGCGTCGATGTGCAGGGGGACGACCGGGGACGGGGTACGGACCATGCTCCACTCTCCTTGCCAGATGTGCGGGAACATCAACGTGCCTGCGCGGCGCATGGGGTCGGGCGGGGCCGCGCAATGACAGCAATACCCGAGCCCGGCACGGGCCGGAAGTCAGCGGCAGGGTGGGCAGTTGGCTGGCAGTCAGGATCCAACCGCAGACAGCATGACGGCGCCCGCAGGCGCCGTCATGCCCGGCAGGAGCGGACCGTGGGTCCGCTCTCCGCTGGCGTGTTACCGGCCCAGGTCGAACACCACGTCCAGGTTGACCGACACGGTCGATTCACCCGGCGACACCGGGGTGGACATATCGGCCGCCATCGGCGCGGCCGCGGCACGCATCATCACCGGGCGGAAGTTGCCACCACCGCTTTCGGAGATGCTCACGATCCGGCGCACGCGCAGGCCCAGCGACTTGGCATACGTCTCGGCACGCGCCTGGGCCTTCTTCAGAGCGGCAAGGCGGGCTTCGTCATACACCGGCTCGGGCTGGTCGATCTCGAACTGCGGGCCATTGATCTGGTTGGCGCCCTGGGCGGCCAGTGCGTCGAGTACCTTGCCGAGCCGGGCGATGTCGCGCACCTTCAGGCTGACCGTGTTGCTGGCCTGGTAGCCGGTGATCTTCGGTGCTTCGTTGTCGGCGTAGCGGTACTGCGGGCTCAAGTTGACGCCGCTGGTCTGCACATCGCGCTCGGCGATCCCGGCCGCCTTGATCGCAGCGAGCACCTTGGTCATCTGCTCGGCGTTCTGGCGCATGGCGGTGTTGCCGTCCACGGCCTGGGTGACCACGCCGGCCGAGAGCGTGGCCACGTCCGGCACGCGCCTGGCGTCGGCGTTGGCCGAGATGTTGAGCAGGGTGCCGTCGGCTGGCACGGCGATGGTGGGCTGGGACTGGGCGTGGGCGGTCATCGAAGCTCCCAGGGCAAGGGACAGGGCGAGCAGCAACGGGGACAGGGACGGGCGGCGCATGTACATCTCCTTGTGAAGACGTTGAGGTTGGTGTCGGGGCGATGAACGCGTCGTGAGGTTTGACGGGGTTGATCACGATTCGGTCGTGTTGCTTGCGATTCAGACAGTAGCCTCAGGTTATGCTTCCTCGATGCTTTATCTCGCCTCTCGATCCCCCCGACGAAACGAACTGCTTGCGCGCCTGGACCGACCGTTCCAGGCGCTCGACCTTCACGTGCCCGAAGTCCGCGCAGCCGACGAGTCCGCCGCTGATTACGTCCAGCGGGTCGCCGCCGACAAGGCGCGTGCCGGCCTGGCGCTGGTCGCGCATGATCCGCAGGCGGTGGTGCTCGGCTCGGATACCGAGGTGGTGCTGGACGGCCGCGTGTTCGGCAAGCCGGTCGATGCCGACGATGCATGCGCGATGCTGCGTACGCTGGCCGGGCGCACCCACCAGGTGATGACCGCCGTGGCGCTGGTTGCCGTTGGCCGGGAACAGGGTGTGCTGGTGGTTTCGGAGGTCACGTTCACGGCGATCGATGAGGACCGGATCGCCGCTTACGTGGCCACCGGCGAGCCGATGGACAAAGCCGGCGCCTATGCGATCCAGGGCGGCGCCGAACGATATATCCGCCACCTGGCGGGAAGCTATTCGGGTGTGATGGGTTTGCCCCTGCAACAGACCGAGCAGTTGCTGCAGGCGTTTGAACTGAAGGGAGTCGCCCATGTCTGAAGAAATCCTGGTCAATGTCACCCCGCGGGAAACCCGCGTCGCCGTCATCGAAAACGGCATGCTGCAGGAACTGCACATCGAACGCGGCTGGCGCCGTGGCGTGGTCGGCAACATCTACAAGGGCAAGGTGCAGCGGGTGATGCCGGGCATGCAGGCCGCCTTCGTCGAGGTCGGGCTGGAGCGCGCCGCGTTCCTGCACGCCAACGATGTGATCCGTCCGGCCCCGGTGGCCAGCGCCGATACCGAAGGCACCACCCTGCCGCCGCCGTCTTCGGTGCCGATCGTGGAGCTGCTGCGCGACGGCCAGGACATCGTGGTGCAGGTGGTCAAGGACCCGATCGGGACCAAGGGCGCCCGCCTGACCACCCAGATCAGCATTCCCTCGCGCTACATGGTGCTGCTGCCGCAGTCCAAGGTGGTGGGGGTGTCGGCGCGGATCGAAGACGAAGCCGAGCGCGCCCGCCTGAAGACCCTGGTGACCGAACTGTCGGCCCAGCACGGGGGCTACGGCTATATCGTGCGTACCAACGCCGAAGGCCAACCGGCCGAGGCGATCGCCGAGGACGTGGCCTACCTGTCGCGGGTCTGGAACGTGGTCGAGCGTCGTGGCCGCGATGCCGCCCCGTGCAGCGTGATCTATGAAGACCTGAGTCTGCCGCTGCGTTCGGTGCGCGACCTGATCCGCAAGGACGTGGACAAGGTCAAGGTCGATTCCAAGGAGACCTTCAACCAGCTGCAGGCGTTCGTGGCCAAGTACATGCCGGTGCTGGCCGAGAAGCTGGAGCTGTACAGCGGCGACCGCCCGATCTTCGACATGTTCGGGGTCGAGGACGAGATCGGCCGCGCGTTGGACAAGCAGGTGCCGCTCAAATCCGGTGGCTACCTGGTGATCGACCAGACCGAAGCGATGACCACGATCGACGTGAACACCGGTTCGTTCCTGGGCCAGCGCAACCTCGAAGAGACGGTGTTCCGCACCAATCTTGAAGCGGCGCAGGCCGTGGCGCGGCAACTGCGGCTGCGCAACCTGGGGGGCATCATCATCATCGACTTCATCGACATGGATGACGCCGAACACCGCCGCCAGGTGCTGCGCACGCTGGAGAAGGCGTTGGCGCGCGACCACGCCAAGACCACCGTCTACGATTTCTCGCCACTGGGCCTGGTCGAGATGACCCGCAAGCGCACCGTGGAGAGCCTGGAGCGCCAGCTGTCCGAGCCGTGCCCGGAGTGCAGCGGCCGCGGCTCGATCAAGACCGCCGAAACGGTGACCTACGAAATCTTCCGCGAGATCACCCGGGCGGTGCGCCAGTTCGATGCCGCACGCCTGCTGGTGATCGCCTCATCGAAGGTGGTCGCGCGCATCACGGACGAGGAATCCTCGGCGGTGGCCGAACTGGAGGAGTTCCTGGGCAAGAGCATCCGCTTCCAGGCCGATGAGCAGTACCTGCAGGAGCAGTTCGATGTCGTGCTGCTCTGACCGCGGCCGGTCAGGCACGCCCAGCGTCCGATGAGCACACCGCTCCGCCTGCGCCTGCGCCGGATCCGCCGTCATGCTGTGTATGCGGTGGCGGTCCTGCTGGTGGGCGTGGCCCTGCTGGTCGGCACGGCCAGCCAGCTGCTGCCACTGGCCGAGCGCCACCCGGACAAGGTGGCAGCGTGGCTGAGCGCGCGCGCCGGCCAGCCGGTCCGCTTCGATGCGCTGGATACCGCCTGGACCCGGCGCGGTCCGCTGCTGCAGCTCAAGGGCCTGCGGATCGGTGAAGGGCAGGGCCTGCGGATCGGCGAGGCCGAGGTACTGGTCTCGATGTACGCCGGCCTGCTGCCGGGCCATTCGTTGACCGAGCTGCGCCTGCGTGGCCTGGCCCTGGTGCTGCAACGGGCCGACGATGGCCGCTGGTCGGTGCAGGGCCTGCCACAGTCCGGGGCCGGCGATCCGCTGGAAACGCTGCGCCGCCTGGGCGAACTGCAGGTGATCGGAGGGCGGCTGCGCGTCGATGCGCCCTCGCTGGGCGTGAATGCATCGCTGCCGCGGATCGATCTGCGCCTGCGCGTCAACGGGCAGCGCCTGCGGGTGGGGGCGCGTGCCTGGGCCGACCCGGCCGCGCAGCCGCTGACGGCGGTACTGGAATTCGAGCGCAACCGCGGCGATGGCCAGGCCTGGCTGTCGGCCGATCCGGCCGATTTTCGTGCGTGGTCCGCGCTGCTGCAGTTCGGCGGCATCGGGTTGCAGCAGGGCAACGGTGAGTTCAATGCCTGGGTGGACCTGCGCGACCACCGGGTGGTGATGATCACCACGGATGCGGATCTGCAGAATGTGCAGGTGCGCGGCGTGGAACTCACCGACGGCACCCGCCCGCAGCTCAGCCTGGACACGCTGGAGATGCGCGCCCGCTGGCGCTGGGTGCAGGGCGGTTGGCGCGCCGATGCCCCGCGCCTGCGGATCGGCCTGGAAGGTGCTACCCAGACACTGGACGGCCTGCTGCTGGCCGGCGGCCGGCAATTCGCGCTGGCCGGTGACAATATCGACGCCACCGCGCTGCTGCGCGGCCTGGCGCTGACCGACAGGATCGATCCCGGCCTGCGCGAGTGGCTGCATGACGCCGCACCGCAGGTCCGCATGACCCGGGTGCGGGTGGCGGGCGAGCAGGGCGGCCCACTGTCGGTCGAGGGTGATCTGGAAGACATCCGCTTCGCCGCGGTCGGGCATTCGCCGGGGCTCAGCGGCGTGGGTGGCCGAATCGACGGCGATGCCGATGGATTCACCCTGGATCTGCAGCCGCAGCGGGTCATGCACTTCGACTGGCCGAGCGGATTCGGTGAGCGCCACGACGTGCGCCTGGCCGGCCGTCTGGTCGGCTGGCGTGACGAGGCCGGTGGCTGGCGCATCGGCACGGCGGCGCTGCGCGTGCAGGGCACCGATTACGCCGCCGACGTGCGCGGCGGCATCTGGTTCCAGAACAACGGCACGCGGCCGTGGCTGGAACTGGCCGCCAGGATCGACGACGTGCCGATGACCGCCGCCAAGCGCTTCTGGATCCATTCCAAGATGAGCAAGGCCGCCACCGATTGGCTGGATGCCGCACTGGTCTCCGGACAGGTGCGCGGCGGCGTGGGCCTGGTGACCGGCGACCTGGAAGACTGGCCCTTCGACAAGAACAACGGCCGCTTCGAGGCGACCGGGCACATCGACGCCGGCAGCATCCGCTTCCAGCACGACTGGCCGGCGATGGATAAGGTCGATGCGGATATCGCCTTCATCGGTCCCGGCTTCGAACTGCACGGCAAGGGCGACCTGGCCGGGGTGGCGGTCGACCATTTCGACGCCGGCATTCCCGATTTCGGTGCGACCGACCTGTACGTCAAAGCGACCAGCCACAGCGATGCCGGAGCACTGCTGGCCATGCTCAAACAGAGCCCGCTGCAGGAAACCTATGGCGAGACCCTGGACAACCTCACCGCGAAGGGACCGGCGGCGGTCACCTTCGATCTGCTGCAGCCGCTGCACCACGATGAGGGGGGCGGCCACCTGCAGGGCACGGTCGATCTGAACGGTGCGACGCTCACCGAGAAGCGCTTCGACCTGGTCTTCGAGAACATGCGCGGCCAGGCCCGCTATGGTCACGGCGGCTTCGATGCGGAGCACCTGGCGGTGCGGCACCAGGGCCAGGACGGGCTGCTCAGCCTGCGCGCCGGCGAGTTCGTCCGCGATCCGCAGCAGGCGTTCGAATCCGAACTGACCGCCTCGCTGGAGGCCGGCGCGCTGCTTGACCGCGCGCCGGAACTGAACTGGCTCAAACCCTATATCCAGGGCACCTCGCGCTGGACCATCGGCGTGACCCTGCCCAAGGTCGCGGCCGGCAGCAAAGTCGAACCGCCGACCGTGCTCAAGCTGCATTCGGACCTGGTCGGCACCACGCTGGAACTGCCCGCACCCCTGGACAAGCCGGCCGCCACCCCGTTGGCCACGGCGGTCACGGCCCAGCTGCCGATGGGCAGTGGCCGCGTCGACGTCGCTTTCGGCCAGCGGCTGGCCCTGGCTGCGCGCACGCATGACAACCAGACCGGTGTACAGGTCACCCTTGGCAGCGATCACGTGGACCGCGATCCCCCCGCCAGCGGCCTGGTCGTCAACGGCCGCAGCGGCTCGCTGGATGCGCTGGAGTGGATCGGCCTGGCCCGTTCGCCCGACGGCGGCGATGACAAGGACCCCATGCCGCTGCGCCACGTGGACGTGCAGGTCGGGCAGCTGTTGCTGGCCGGCGGCGTGTTCGAGCAGACCCGGCTGCAGCTGCGCCCGACCGGCAACAGCGTCGACGTCCGCCTGGATGGCCCGTCGCTGGCCGGCAGCCTGAACGTGCCCAACGCCGACGGCGGCACCATCGTCGGCAAGCTCAGCCGCGTCCACTGGCAATCGCTGCCCACGCCGGTCAAGGCGCCCAGTGATGGCGCCCCGATCCTGCTGCCGCCGGACGTGGCCCTGCCGGCGCGGGTCCAGGCCAGTGCCAATGACACCAATCCGGCCAAGGTGCCGCCGCTGTCGCTGGATATCGATGACCTGCAGTTCGGCAAGGCCAGGCTCGGCCAGGCCGTGCTGCGCACCCGCCCGATGGCCAACGGTCTGAGCGTGGACCAGCTGCAGTTCCGCGCGCCCAAGCAGGAGATCGACGTCAACGGCCGCTGGATGGGCATGGGCGAGGCCGCGCGCAGCCAGTTCAACGTGCAGGTCAAGAGCGAGGACCTGGGCGGGCTGATGCAGAATCTGGACTACGGCGGCCAGCTGCGCGGCGGCCAGGGGCAGCTGAGCATGAGCGCCGGCTGGCAGGGCGGCCCGTCCGATTTCCAGCTGGGCGCACTGCAGGGCCAGCTCGACGTGCATGCCCGCAACGGCCAGCTGCTGGAGCTGGAGCCGGGCGCCGGCCGCGTGCTCGGCCTGCTGAGCGTGACCCAGCTGCCGCGCCGCTTGATGTTCGACTTCCGCGATTTCTTCTCCAAGGGCTTCGCCTTCAACCAGGTCGAAGGCAGCGTGGCCTTCGGCGACGGCATGGCCACCACCGACAAGGTGCTGATCGAAGGCCCGGCGGCGAACATCACCATCCGCGGCCAGACCGATCTGCGCCAGCAGCGTTTCGACCAGACCATCGACGTCAATCCGCGCGCGGGCAACCTGCTGACCGTGGTCGGTGCGGTGGCCGGGGGGCCGGTCGGGGCGGCGGTCGGCGCGGCAGCCAATGCGGTGCTGTCCAAGCCGCTGGGCGAGATCGGCGCCAAGACCTACCGCGTGACCGGTCCCTGGGCCGAACCCAAGGTCGAGGTGATCGACCGCGACACCGCGCCCAAGCCGGCTCCGGCCGCACCCCCGGCGCACTGACCCCTTTCCCGCGCCCGGGTTGCGATCGCGCCCGGCGCCCATAGATCAAAGAGCATGAACAACAACGCACTTTCGCTGGCCACCGACCGTCTGCTGCTGCCCGCCGGGCTGGATGCGAGCGGTCTGGAACGCACGTTCGGGACCCTGCTGGGGCCGGGCATCGATTTCGGGGATCTCTATTTCCAGCACGCGCGCCGCGAAAGCTGGAGCGTGGAGGATGGCATCGTCAAGGACGGTGCGCATTCGATCGAGCAGGGCGTGGGCGTGCGCGCCATCGCCGGTGAAAAGACCGGTTTCGCCTATTCCGACGACATCCACAGCGACGCACTGCTGGCGGCAGCCAATTCGGCCCGCGCGATCTCCCGCGAGGGGGGCGCGCAGTCGGCCCGCTCGCTGGTGCTTGGCAGCGGCCGCGCGCTGTACCCGGCGCTGGACCCCATCGATGGCATGGGCAACGAGGCCAAGGTCGAGATGCTCAAGCGCCTGGACCGCTACCTGCGCGCCGCCGACCCGCGCGTGCAGCAGGTGATGGTCAGCCTCTCCGGGGGCGTGGACACGGTGCTGATCGCGCGCAGCGATGGCGTGCTTGCCGCCGACATTCGCCCGCTGGTGCGTTTGAACGTGCAGGTGATCGTCGAGCAGCACGGCCGTCGCGAATCCGGCTACTCCGGTGGCGGCGGTCGTTACAGCTACGAAGAACTGTTTGCCGACGGGCGCCCGGAAGGCTTCGCCCGCGAGGCGCTGCGCCAGGCGCTGGTGAACCTGGAGGCGATCCCGGCCCCGGCCGGGGTGATGACCGTGGTGCTCGGCCCGGGCTGGCCCGGCGTGCTGCTGCACGAAGCGGTCGGCCACGGCCTGGAAGGCGACTTCAACCGCAAGGGCACCAGCGTCTATGCCGGCCGCATCGGCGAGCGCGTGGCCGCGCCGGGCGTGACCATCGTCGACGACGGCACCCTGGACGGTCGTCGCGGCTCGTTGAACATCGATGACGAGGGCCACCCGACCCAGTGCACCACGCTGATCGAGGACGGCATCCTGGTCGGCTACATGCAGGATTCGCTCAATGCGCGCCTGATGGGCGTGGCCCCGACCGGCAACGGCCGTCGCGAGTCGTTCGCGCACATGACCATGCCGCGCATGACCAACACCTACATGCGCGCCGGCCAGCACGATCCCGAAGAAATGATCCGCTCGGTCAAGCGCGGCCTGTACGCGGTCAACTTCGGTGGCGGCCAGGTCGACATCACCAGCGGCAAGTACGTGTTCTCGGCCACCGAGGCCTACCTGATCGAAGATGGCAGGATCACCGCGCCCGTGAAGGGCGCCACCCTGATCGGCAACGGGCCGGAGACCATGCAGAAGGTGCGCATGATCGGCAATGACCTGGCCCTGGACGAGGGCGTGGGCATCTGCGGCAAGGATGGCCAGAGCGTACCGGTCGGCGTGGGCCAGCCGTCGCTGCTGATCGATGGCATCACCGTGGGCGGCACCCAGGCCTGAACCGGGATGCGTTCCCTCGTGCTGCCCGACGACGCGGCCGCCAGCCTGGTGCTGGCGGTGCCGCGTGAGCGCCGAGGCTCAGTCCTCGGCGTTCTCTTCGCCGTCGGTATCGGTATCGGTATCGACCGCGTCGTCCAGGTCATCGTCGGACGAGGCGTTCACGCCCTCCAGGCCGAGCGCGGCCGGCAGCAGCAGCGTACGCAGCACCTGGAAGATCTCGCGGTAGGCACGCGGCGGCTTGTTCTTGGCCTTCTCGGCCTGGGCATTGCGCACCAGCGTACGCAGTTCCTGGCGATCGGCGTGCGGGTACTCGTCCAGCAGCGCACTCAGCGCCTTGTCGCCGTCCTTGAGCAGGCGCTCGCGCCAGTCTTCGACGCGATGCATGGTCGCCACTTCCCGGCGCGAGGTCTCGCTGTTGGCATCGAGCGCGTTGCGGATCGCATCCAGCACGGCGTCGTCTTCGCGACGCATGTGCTTGGCCAGGAACGCCAGCTGGCGCTTGTGGGCGATATGGGCGGTGATGCGCTTGGCCTCGGCGATGTGCGGCAGCAGGTCTTCCGGCACTGGCAGGAGCGCCAGCTGGGCCGGGGTCAGCGAGACCAGCTTTTCGCCCAGGGCCAGCACGTCCAGCGCAGCCCGGCGGTTCTGGCTGCGGCTGATATCAAGGAATTCACCGGTTTCTTCGTCGCGTCCGCGCATCGTCTTATTTCCACATCCGTAAACTGTGCCGGCGTCGCGCCGGGCACTCACCTGTACAGGATAAAGCATTGAACGTGATCTCCCCTGAAGTCTCCCCGGCCGACGACAGCCTGCAGCGCCTGGAGCAGCTGGCCGACATCTCCCAGCGACTGCTGGAGCGGGCCAAAGCCCTGGGCGCCACCCAGGCCGAGGTCAGCTGCAGCGATGAGCGCGGGCTGGATGTGAACGTGCGCTTGGGCGAGGTCGAAACGGTCGAGTCCACCCGTGACCGCGGCATCGCGGTGACCGTCTACTTCGGCCGGCGCAAGGGCAGCGCCAGCACCGCCGACCTGCGCGACAGCAGCCTGGAGTCGACCGTGGCCCAAGCCTGCGCGATCGCCCGCCATACCGAAGACGACGAAGCGGCCGGGCTGGCCGAGGCGGCACTGATGGCCCGTGAGTCCCCGGACCTGGACGGCTGGCACCCCTGGGAGCTCAGCGCCGACGCGGCGCTGGACCTGGCGCTGGCCTGCGAAGCTGCTGGCCGTGAGGCCGACACCCGCATCAGCAATTCCGACGGTGCCTCGGCCGCGACGGCGCAGAGCCTGTCGGTGTATGCCAATTCGCACGGCTTCATCGGCCGCGAGCGCAGCAGCCACCACTCGATCGGCTGCGCGCTGATCGCCGGGCAGGGCGATGGCATGCAGCGCGATGGCTGGTACAGCAGCGCGCTGGCCCGGGAAGACCTGGATGATGCCGCCTCGATCGGCCGCCGCGCCGCCGAGCGCACCGTCGCCCGCCTGGAGCCGCGCTCGATGACCACCGCGCAGATGCCGGTGCTGTACGCACCGGAAGTGGCCCGCTCGCTGATCGGCCATCTGCTCGGGGCCGTCTCCGGCGGCGCGCTGTACCGCCGCGCCAGCTTCCTGCTCGACAGCGTCGGCACCCGCCTGTTCCCGGACTGGTTCGGCATCGACGAACTGCCGCTGCTGCACCGCGGCCTGCGCTCGGCCGCCTTCGACGGTGATGGCGTGGCTACCCGCAATTCCGCCCTGATCCGCGATGGCGTGCTGGAGCGCTACATCCTGGGCAGCTATTCGGCGCGCAAGCTCGGCCTGCCGACCACCGCCAATGCCGGCGGCGTGCATAACCTGAAGGTCGCCGCCAACGCGGGTGATCTGGTCTCGATTGCCCGGCAGATGGGTAATGGCCTGCTGGTCACCGAGCTGATGGGGCAGGGCGTCAACAGCGTGACCGGCGACTACTCGCGCGGCGCCGGCGGCTTCCGCGTGGAGAATGGCGAGATCAGCTACCCGGTGGACGGCATCACCATCGCCGGCAACCTCAAGGACATGTTCGCCAGCATCGAAGCGGTCGGTGGCGACATCGACACCCGCTCGCATGTGCACACCGGTTCGATCCTTGTAGGACGAATGACCGTTGCCGGTAACGATTGACGTATTCTATGGAGGCTGCCCTGGCAGGCGGGGAGCCTGCCGCGTGCAATACCCATAACCTCGAACAAGGAGTTTCACGTGAGCGATTTCGATAACGTCACCACCCCGCCGCCGCCGGTTGGCGCTGCGCCGGTCCCGACCGACCAGCGCACCATGGCGCTGGTGGCTCACCTGCTGGGCATCCTCACCTGGTTCATCGGTCCGCTGATCATCTGGTTGATCAACAAGGACGACAGCAGCAAGGCGTTCGTCACCGACCAGGCCAAGGAGGCGCTGAACTTCCAGATCACCATCACCATCGCGATGCTGGTCTGCATCGTGCTGATGATCGTCATCATCGGCGGCCTGCTGGCGCCGCTGGTCGGCCTGCTGAACCTGGTGTTCTGCATCATCGCCGGGGTCAAGGCCAACAACGGTGAGTACTACCGCTATCCGTTCACCCTGCGCCTGATCAAGTAATCGATCCGCAGCGCTGGAACGAAAAACGCCCGGGATTCCCGGGCGTTTTTGTTGGAGCCGCGTGCAGCGATCGACCGTTGGTTGATTCCCTGGCCTCAATGGTCCCGCTCAGCCGCCAGCCGGGCCAGCGCGCGCAGTGCATCGGCCGCCTCGTCATAGCCGGCCAGACCGTCGAACATCTGTTCGCTCAGCCTGTGCAGATGCGCCTTCGCGCCATCCATGCCGAGCAGCGCCGGGAAGGTCGACTTGGCGTGTGCCGCATCCTTGCCGGCGGTCTTGCCAAGCTGTTCGGAGCTGGCCTCGACATCGAGGATGTCATCGCGCACCTGGAACGCCAGGCCCAGCGCCGAGGCCACCGTGTCCAGCGTCGCCAGATCGCGCGCCGGCGCTTCGCCACACAGCGCCCCCATGCGCACCGCCGCGCGGATCAGCGCGCCGGTCTTGAGCGCGTGCATGCGTTCCAGATCCTGCAGCGGCTGCTGACGGCCGGTGGCATCGATATCCAGCGCCTGGCCGCCGCACATGCCGGCCGCGCCGGAGGCCTGCGTCAGTGTCTGCAGGCAGGCAACGCGCAGCGAGGCCGACAACGCCGCGTCGGCGATCAGGCCGAATGCACGGGTCTGCAGGGCATCACCGGCGAGAATCGCGGTGGCTTCATCGAAGGCGATATGCGTGGTCGGGCGCCCACGGCGGAGGGCATCGTCGTCCATCGCCGGCAGATCGTCATGCACCAGCGAATAGGCGTGGATCAACTCCACCGCCATCGCCGGTGCGTCCAGGGCGTTCTCGTCGGCGCCGAAAATCCGGCCGCTGGCATACACCAGCAGTGGCCGCATGCGCTTGCCGCCACCGAGCACCGCATAGCGCATCGCCTGATGCAGCCCCCGCGGGGCGTCGGAGGGCGAGGGCAGGCTGGCGTCGAGCTGGCTTTCGATCCGATCGCGCCAACGCGCGAAGGTGGACTCAACCGTCATGGCCGGGCGGGTCGAAAGGCACCGCGGTGTCGGGCTGGGCCGGATCGCTGAGCAGGCGCACGCGCAGCTCGGCCTGTTCCAGCGCCTGCTGGCACTGGCGATACAGGCCGACGCCACGCTCGTAGGCGCTGAGCGATTGCTCCAGGCTCATTTCGCCGGTTTCCATCTTTTCCACCAGCTGCTCCAGCTCTTCCAGCGACTGCTCGAAGTGGGCGACCGGGGAGGTTTCATTGGGGGACTTTTTTGCCATGCGACAAGTGTGGGCCGCCGGCCCGGCGGGGTCAATTCACGCCGCGCCGGGTATCCACTGCAACTGCGCATGATGGGCCTGCAGCCACGGCTGCAGGGCGGCACCGATCACCCGGTCGCCGGCGGCCAGCAGCACGTCCTCATCGAACAACAGGGGCAGCTGGCGGCGTTGCCACGGCGGTAGGCCCTGCTGCTGCAGCAGGTCCTTGAGCGCATGCGAATGCGTGCGGCCTGGCAGCTGGATGCGCTCGCCACCGCGGCGCGCGCGGATCTGCACGGGGCTATCGAAACCGGCGTCCGTGCCAAGCAGGCGCAGCTCGCCACCATCTGGCAATGCCAGCGGCGCGCGCCCGTCCCAGTGCACGCTCCAGTCGGCCGGCAACGCCAGGCTGGCCGAGAGCAGGTGCAGTTGGCCGCGCCAGCGCCGGATGCGCGCACCCTGCCACGCGAACTGTGCATCGGCATGATGGGCCGCCGGGAGCAGTTCGCGTTCAACCGCCTCCACGCCCGCGGCCGGTAGCGGCGGTAGACCGCTGCCGCGCACCCAGTGCCGCAGCAGCCGCGCGCGGCGCTCGACCGGCTGGCGCTGCAGGCGCGCGCAGTCGATCACGCCGGGGCCGACAGCACAGCGTTCCAGTGCATCGCGGTCGGCGCTGTCGAGCAGGTGTTGCGACTGCGCGCACAACCCCGCGCTGCGCGCGAAGGCGGCGTCGGCCTGCGGCCAGCGCTGGCGCAGTTGCGGCAGCACGTGCAGGCGCAGGAAATTGCGGTCGGCGTCGTCGCTGGCATTGCTGGGGTCTTCGATCCACGCCAGGCCCTCGGCCTGCGCATGCGCGCGCAACGTACTGCGCGGCACCTCCAGCAATGGCCGCCACACGGTGCCGGCGCCGAATGCGCTGGTGACCTGCATGGACGCCAACCCATCCACGCCGGAGCCGCGCAACGCGCGCAGCAGGAACGTCTCGGCCTGGTCATCGCGGTGATGGGCCAGGGCCAGCTGTTCGCCAGGCAGCAGCTGCGAGGCGAATGCTTCGCGACGTGCTTGCCGCGCGGCGGCTTCCAGCCCCTGGCCCTGGTTGCGCGGCACCTGTATGCGGATCACCCGCAGCGAAATGTTCCAGCGCGCGCATACCTGCGTGCAGTGCACGGTCCAGGCATCGGCCTGTTCCTGCAGGCCGTGATGGATGTGCACGGCGCGCAGGCCGGCCGTGCACTGCGCGGGCGAGGTCGCCAGCCAATGAAGCAGAACCGTGGAATCCAGCCCGCCGCTGAAGCCCACCAGCACGGGATGGGCGACAGAGGGAGGGGGCGGCAGCAGGGTCATCATGGGAACCGCGAGCTCAGGCAGACCGGCAGTATCGGCGCAGTGCGGCGATACCGCCACGCGGGGCCGTCACGGTGCCGCGATGCCCATTGCCGAACGGCCTTGGCGATCGATGCGATACCAGGTGCCACCGACCATGGCGATGTGGCCATGGTCGTCCGGCGTGCCCGGCCGGCAGCCCTCGCAGACCCGGGCCACGCCGTCATCGAAGGCCCAGCCGAAATCGAACGTGGCCGGGAACGCCTGGCGGAGCTGGGTATCGAAATAGCCGATGCGCTGCCCGATCCGACCGCGGACCAGGCCGTCCACCACCGGGTCCGGACCATTGTCGGCGGTGATCACCGGCAGCTGCCGACCATCGGCGCGGACGTAGTGATACCCGCCGCCGGCATGGATCGGCGCCAGCCCATGACGGTCATAGGACAGCGACACCAGCGACTGCGCGTCCAGTTCAAGATGGCCGTCGACCCACTGGCACCCGGCCAGGGGCTGCAGCCCGTCCTCCTCGGTCAGGGCGGCGCAGCCGGTGTCGGCGCCCCAGGCAAGGGTAGACATGGCCAGGCCGGCCACCAGCAGCAGGGGCCGGACACGGCGGCCCCTGTTCACGGCGTTGCGGAGAGGCGGATGCATTACTTGACGTCGCTGGCCTGGCGCTCGAACGCAGTCGGCTTGGGCAGTTCGACCGGTACCCCCTTGGCGTCGCAGGTGCCGGCGTCGCACAGGCGCTGGCGCAGGCGCGGAGTGGCCTGCACGATCATGTGATAGATCGCGTTCTGTTCCATGGTGCCGCGCACCGCCTTGCTGCCCGGGCCGCTCGCCCAGATGCCGACGTCTTCACCGCCATGCGATTCGCTCTTGGTCGGGACCAGTGCTTCCTGCATGTAATCCGGGTGTTCGGTGTCCACTGCGGTCAGGTCCGGTCGACCGGCGCCGGGGTCGAAGCTGCTCGGGTTGTGCGGGTAACGCTTCGGGCCCGCCGGCTGCTGGTTGGTGGTGCCGGTGTAGCCCGGGCCATTGGCGTAGGTCAGCGTGGTGTAGGGCAGGCCCAGGCCATCGCGCGCCAGTTCGAGCTTGCCGGCACCGTCTTCGCCCCCCTTGTCCTTGACCTTGCCCAGGATCGGGTTGCCGCGGGCCGGGTAGCCGACGAAGTTCAGCGTGTGCGAGTGATCGGCGGTGACGATGATCAGCGTGTCCTGGTCGGAGGTTGCTTCGATCGCGGCGCGCACCGCATCGGACAACGCCACGGTATCGGTCAGCGCCCGGTAGGCGTTGCCGCTGTGGTTGGCATGATCGATGCGCGCGCCCTCGACCATCAGCACGTAGCCTTCCTTGTGGCGGGACAGGTTGGCGATCGCCGCCTGGGTCAGCTCGGCCAGGCTTGGCTCACCTGCCGGGTCGTCCTTGCGCTCGGCTTCGTATCGCATGTGGTCCGGCTCGAACAGGCCCAGGATCGCCGGCGCATTCGCGGCGGCCTGCAATTGCCTGGTGTTCCACACATATGCACCCTGCGGGTGCGCCTGCTGCCATTCGGTCACCAGGCTGCGCCCGTCCAGACGCTGGCCGACCTTGTCGTCGTATTCGGGATCGCGCTCTTCCACGGTGGTGAACTCACCGCGGCCACCGCCCAGGGCGACCAACGGGCCGCGCCCGAAGCGCGCGGTCGACAGCAGCTGTTGGGCGATATCGCGGCAGCCGGCGGCCTTGGCCTCTTCCGGCAGGTCGGTGTCGTTTTCCCAATTGCGCTCCGGCGAGTGCGCGTAGGTCGCCGCCGGGGTGGCGTGGGTCAGGCGCGCGGTGGTGACGATGCCGGTCGCCATGCCGGCGCTGTCGGCCAGCTGCAGCCAGGTCAGCAGCCCCTTGTTGAGGCTGTCGGCACAGTCATTGCGGGTGCCGGCACTGACCCCGATCGCACCCATGTGGGTCTTCACGCCAGTGGTGATCGCGGTCATGGTGCCGGCCGAATCCGGCGTCTGCGAGTCGGTGTTGTAGGTCTTGCTGAACGCGGTGGCCGGGAAGTGCTCCCAGGACAGCAGGTTCTCCTCGCCCGGGCGCCCGTTGCGCTGGCCTTCGAAGATGCGTGCGGCCGCCACCGTGGTCAGGCTCATGCCGTCGCCCAGGAACAGAATGACGTTCTTGGCCTTTCCGTCCATCGCCCCGGAACTGGCGGCCCGGGCCGCGCCGCTGCGGTACCACCACTGCGGGGTTTCCCCGGCGGGGTGGGCAATGGCCGGCACATCGACCTGGACCGCGCCGACAGGGGCGCTGGAGGAGGGAGCGGTACTGGCGCAGGCGCCGAGCAGCAGGGTGGTGACGGCAGCCACCAGGGGCGTGAAACGGGACATGGATGAATGCATCTCACATGTGAAACGGGCGTTCATTATGCAGAACGCTGCAAGGCACGCCGATGACACGCTGATTTTCCGTGCACGCCTCGTTCCCGGACGCGGCTTGGGCTAAGGTGCCTAGCTGTCACATTACCTCTGGAATGCTCATGAAGCTGGTCTCTGCCTGGCTGCGGATCCCCTTCTGGCAACGGGTCCTCGGCGGCTTCGTGCTGGGCGCGCTGGCCGGCTGGCTGCTCGGCCCGGCGGCCGAAACCTGGTTCGGCCCACTCGGCGATCTCTACGTCACCCTGATCAAGATGATCGCGGTGCCGCTGGTGTTCTTCGCCGTGATCAACGCCATCTCGTCGCTGCACGGGCAGAAGTCCGTCGCGGCCCTCGGCGGGCGCACCTTCCTGTGGTTCATCATCACCGCCGCGCTGGCGGTCTGCGTGGGCCTGGCCGTGGGCACGGTCATGCAGCCGGGCAGCGGCGCACTCAGCCTGAGCATGGACCACAGCTACACCCCGCGCGAAGTGCCCAGCGTGATCAAGGTGCTGATGGATGTCGTGCCCTCCAACGTGTTCTATGCGTTGACCGGCATCGGCACCCGCGTCAACGCCGCCGGTGAAACCGTGCTGGCCGCCGGTCGTGGCTCGATCCTGCCGGTGATCTTCTTCGCCGGCCTGCTCGGCTTTGCCATGGTCAAGCTCGGCGACAAGGTCAGCGAAGCGCGCAAGCTGACCGGGCAGATGAGCGACATCATGATCCAGGTGACCCGCTTCGTGCTGGAGATCACCCCGCTCGGCACCTTCGGCCTGATCGCCGGCCTGGTCGGCAGCTACGGCTTCGAAAAACTGCTGCCGCTCGGCAACTTCGTGCTGGCCCTGTACATCGCCTGTGCCCTGCACATCGTGGTGGTCTACGGCAGCCTCCTGCTCATGCACGGCCTGAACCCGCTCAAGTTCTTCCGCGGCGCCGCCCCCGGCATGCAGGTCGCCTTCGTCAGCTCCTCCAGTTTCGCCGCCATGCCCGCCGCGATGCGCTCGATCACCCACAACCTCGGCGTCAACAAGGACTACGCCTCCTTTGCCGTCCCGCTGGGCGCCAGCATCAAGATGGACGGCTGCGGCGCGATCTATCCCGCCCTGTGCGCCGTTTTCATCGCCCAATACACCGGCGTGCCGCTCACCCCCGAGCAGTACATCGTGGTCCTGATCGCCTCGGTCCTGGGCAGCTTCGGCACCGCCGGCGTCCCCGGCACCGCGGTGGTCATGGCCACCGTCGTCCTCAGCGCGGCCAACCTTCCGCTGGAAACCATCGGCTATCTCTACGCCATCGACCGCATCCTGGACATGATGCGCACCATGACCAACGTCACCGGACAGATGCTGGTCCCGGTCATCGTCGCCAAGGAAACCGGCCTGCTCGACCGCGCGGTCTACGACAACCCATCCACCAACCTGGGGGTGGATGAAGGCGAAGAACGAACGTCCTGATGCAGGCACCACTGCACCACCCAAAGACCGGCGAGAGCCGGTCTTTTTTGCTTGTGTGCAACTGCTTTCGCATCTTCGCTTCTTCCTGCCGCACAGGCAGGTGTCTGGCGGGCTTGGCACGCCAGCCCTCACGACAAAGCGACGGGCTGAAGCTGTACAAGCAAACCCGCGGCACGCCTGAACCCGCACCGTAAACCCCTGTATCACCCCGTGTAACACCCGTGATACACCCGCACCGCGCCTGCCTGTCAGCACCACGTGATCACCGCATCACCGTATTCATGGGCCCGCGCACCAACGTTCCTGTAACAGCAATGTTGCGCGCCATTAACCCGACCCGCACAAAACCCTCGGAAACACGGGCGTCGGGAACTTGGCACGAATGCTGCTCCAACCCTCCGCATGTCACCGGAGGTCGCCATGGACAGCGTTGCCGCACACCGCACTCGACACACCACACTCTGGCTGCTCGCCGCCGCACTGGTGGCGCCGGCGGCCGCCAACGCCTCCGGCGCCCGCCAGGGCGTCAAAGCCCAGCCGGGCGAAATCGTCCTTCTGCGTGACGTCTCCGCACGCCCGGCCTATCGTCCCGCACCCCCGGGCATGGCGCTCATCGCCGATCCGTCCCCCCGCCGCGAAGTCGGCCAGGCCCTCGGTACCTCCACTGGCATGGACGAACTCAGCGACGACGACTACGCCTCGCTGGGCTCCAACACCGGTGCCGGCATTCCGCGCAGCGCCACCACCATCGAACGCGTCACCGGCCACACCGTCAACGGCACGCTCGGCAAAGTCACCGACAGCGGCATGCTCTCCGGCGGCCAGTTCAGCAACACCATCGGTGGTCCCATGGGCGCGGTCGGCAACGCTACCCGCGGCATCGGCGACCAGGTCCGCGGCGCGCTCGCCCAGTTCCCGCTCGGCCAGCCTGCTGGTGGGCCGGGCAAATGAACACCGTCCTGCGCACTGCAGTGCTGGCCAGCGTGCTGCTCACCCCGTTGGCCGCGTACGCGCAGCAGGGCAACGACTACGCCGCGATGCTCTCGTATCTCAACCAGAGCCGCATCGACGGCCGCACGCTGGCCGGCGCCGACGGCGCCATCACTGTCAACATGGCGGCCGGTGATCTCAACCAGCAAGCCAACCTGATCGGTATCGCCAACGGCCGCAATGCCCACATCAACGTGGACGCACGCCAGCAGCAGTCCAAGAACCTCAGCATCAGCGATACCGCCATGGACGCCAGCGCCACGCTCGGCGGCCAGGCACTGAACGGCGCCAGTGGCGTCGCATCGATCAACCAGGCCAGCGGCAATGGCAACGCGACGCTCAATGTCGTCACCGCCACGCTGGCGCAACAGGGCATACGCGAAACGAACGACGAGGCCCTGGCCGCGTCGGGCGCGCTCGCGTCAGCAGGGGGGCAGGCGGCCGTCAACAGCGGTCGGTCGGCCGGAACTCGCAGGGTGGCGGTCGAAGCCTCCGCGCTGCAGGGATTCGACGGCGTCCTGCAACTCAATCAGATCGCGGGATCCGGCAACGCCACCGCTAACCAACTGAGCATTTCGTTGCAGTCCACCCCGTGAGTAGTCACATCCACCCGATTGTCTGTGATGAGAGAGAGGGCACCATGAACACCACCATGAAACGGACCGTACTGGCCATCGCCGTCGCCGCTGCATCCGCCTCCGCGGGCGCCAACGGCTGGGGCAACGACCGCGACAACCAGAACCAGAACGCGAACATCAACCACCTGCACAACGTGGTTGAAACGCGTACCAACACCAACACCGATACCAATACCGAAACCAACACGACCACCAACACCGATACCGATTCGCGCACCTGGAACCGGACCTGGAACAATACCCGCAACAACAACAGCACCAGCAACACCACCATCAACGACAACGTGACGAGCAACACCAACGTCACCAGCAACCGCAACGTGACCAGCAACCGCAACGTCACCGAGAACGTCAACAAGACCAGCAACATCCAGGCCGACGAACGCCAGGAAAAGAACAACCACGGCGTCGACGTCAACATCGAAAAGGACCTGCGCCTGAGCTCGGACATCCGCTTCTCGGGTGATCCGGAAATCACCGGCTCGATCGACATCGATTCGGCCGCCATCGCCGTCATCGACAACCGCCAGTCGGTCACCAACAACCTGGCCGGCAACAGCCTGGTGACCAACAGCGCTTCGATCGCCGACGACGTCGGTGCCGATGCCTCCGGCAACCTGGGCTTCAACGTCGCCGCCGGTGACAACAACGCGCAGGACAACGCCGCCTCGCTGTCCGCGGCCGATGCGTCCTTCAGCTTCGGCATGGCCGACGCGGAAGTCTTCGTCAACCAGTTCGGCGGCGGCAACACCACCATCAACTCCGGCGTGACCAACGCCGCGGGCCTGGGTGGCAATGCCTTCAGCGGTGCGTCCGGCAACATCGGCGCCAACGTCGCCTCGGGCAACAACAACGAGCAGAAGAACGCGCTCGCCGCGTCGGTGGCCACCAGTGCCTATGCGACCTCGAGCATCAGTTCCAACCAGGTGTCCTCCGGCAACACCGTCAGCAACGCCGGCTACCTGCAGTCGATGACCGACACGGTGGACGTGAACCTGAGTGGTCGCGTTGCCGGTGCAACGCTGGCGGTCGGTGCAGGTCGTTACAGCGGCACGGGTAGTGCCTATCAGAAAGACAACTACTACCTGGACAGCTGGAGCGGCGCGCTGGATCACCCGAGCGGCAACGCGAACGGTCATCTTGATCTGGACAGCCAGATCCAGAATGCCACCGCCAACCCGAATCGTCCGGGCGTGGGCGGCATTGCGTTCGATACCGATGAGCACGGCACCAGCCAGTTCGTCGAACTGGGCGTGGCCGATCTCTACGCGAGCCTGAGCGGCACCGTGTCCACCACCCGCTGGGTGAACGTGGATGCGACCAACACCGCGGCATTGTCCGGCAGTGCGTTCTCCGGCGCCTCCGGCAACATCGGGGTGAACGTGGCCTCCGGTACCGGCAACCTGCAGGCCAACAGTCTGGCCCTGGCGGTTGCGCAGCCCTCCACCGGCGGCGGCGGTGGCGGCGGCCCGGAACAGTAAGTCTGTCCGTTTTCGCAAGCAGTACGCGTTGAGCGCAACAAACCCGGTCATCCGCCAATGACCGGGCTCCCCGGGAGCCCCTGTCCCTTCTCCCCCTTGGGGCAGGGGCTCCTTCCTGAGCCGGAGTCACGCATGTCCAGTCGTATGCGCACGTGGATGCTGGTGTGGGCCTTGTCGGTGCTGATGATGCCGATGGGTATCGTGCGCGCCGGCGATGTCGGCTTCAGTGGCGTGCTGCCCAACGGGGCGGTGCTCACCCAGCGCGTGGAAAGCATGCAGGAACGGCGCTTCCGCAATGTCGTGCGGCAACACACCGATTACAGCTGTGGCGCCGCTGCGCTGGCGACGATCCTGCGCTACGCCTACCACCTCGAGGCCGATGAGGGCACGGTGATCGAAGGGATGATGGGGGTCTCGGATCCACAACTGGTCCACCAGCGTGGTTTCTCGCTGCTGGACATCAAGCGTTACGTCGAATCGATGGGCATGCGTGGACGCGGCTACCGCGTCAATGAAGAGCGCCTGCGCTCACTGCGCGTGCCCGGGCTGGTGCTGATGGATGTGCGGGGCTTCCGCCACTTCGTGGTCCTCAAACAGGTCCGCGGCGATCTGGTGGATGTGGCCGACCCGATCCTGGGCAACCGCAGCATTCCCGTCAGCGAATTTCTCCAGGCGTGGCCGTCGCGCGCCGTGTTTGTCGTGATCGGCAGTGACTTCGATCGCAACACGGTGCTGCTGCAGCCCGGCGAACGGCCGAGTGCCCGTTCGCTGTACGCCAGGCAGGGACCGATCACCGACGCGGAACTGGTCGACTTCGGATTCACCCATGCCGATCTGTTTTAAGGAGGCAACATGAACATCGCAACCTGGACGCCCGGCATCGTGCTGCTTGCCCTGCTGGGCATCGCGCCGGCGCATGCCGACGACAGCCGGCCCGGCAAGGGGCTGAGCGAAATCCCTGATCCGGAATTGAACCTCATGCGTGGTCGCTACACCGTCGGTGGCAATACGGTGGCGTGGTTCGGCGTCACCATGGTCTCGCAGTGGCAGACCGCCGGTGGGCAGTCCGCGCAGAGCGCGCTGAAGCTGGGCATGGATTTCAGCCATGGCGGCAACACCCCCAGGATCAGCTTCGCGCCCAGCGTGAGCGTGACCGCAGCCGATGCACCGCTGCCGGTGACACCGGGGCGCAGCATCGAGTCCAGCGGCCTGCAGAACGTGGCCGGGTTGAGCCAGAGCATCCAGGTCGCCGGCGATGGCAACCTGGCCAGCAACGCCACCCAGTTGACCGTGCGCGATGGCGCCGCGCCCACGCCCACCGGCGAAGGCGTGAACCTGGCCAGCCTGCAGCAGGGCGGGGTCAGTGCGCTGGCCCAGCTGGAAGGCAACACGGCCAAGGTGCAGCTGCAGATCGACGGTGTCGGTGCGGTCCAGCAGTGGATCCGCAACGGCAGCGTCGGGCAGAGCATCGCGCTGGGCAGTGACGGGCAGTCGGTCAGCAACCGGCTGCAGATCGATCTTGTCCGGCAGTCGCTGGCCAACAACGTGCCGCTCAACCAGAACGTGGCACAGGCGATGACGCTGGTACGCGGGGTAGGCATGGGGCCGGGCCAGTGATCCATCGGCACGGCAGGGGGAGCGTCAACACAACAGTGGGCCAGGGCAATGCACACGATGATCCGCGCAACACCGCTGGCGCTGGCGGCGCTGGCACTCATGGCGGCTGCGTCCGCCCGTGCGCAGGCACAACAGCCTGCGCCGAATGACGAGGCCGACGTCAGGGCGCTGATGGCGCAGCTGGAAAGCCTCAAAGCGAATTACGCGCAGGAAGTGCGACGCCTGCGCGAACTGGACATGCAGGTGCAGGCCATGCAGGCGCGGCTGACCGGCAAGACCGCACCGGTCGCATCCACCGCGCCGCCCCCGCAGCAGGCGCTGCCGGCGGGCACCCCAGCGGCACCGGCCAGTGCCGATGGCTACGCCAGTTCGGCGGCCGAAGCGCAGCAGGCCAAACAGGAATCGCGGCGCAGCGTGGATGACGTCAAACAGCAGCAGGCCGCGCTCTTCAGTCGCCGCTTCACCATCGAAAACAGCCTCTCCTACGCCCGCTACGACCGCAAGCAGCTCAGCCTCAACGGCTTCCTGGCGCTGGATGCGATCTTTCTGGGCAACATCGCCATTGAAAACGTGGAGTCGGACACGCTGACCTATAACCTGGCCGCACGCTGGGGCGTCAGCCCGCGCCTGACCTTGAACCTAGACGTGCCCAATCTGGCGCGCAAGACGGTGTTCCAGAAGGGCGGTGCCGGCGGCTCGGCGGCGGCGATCGCGCAGGAGGAAACCACCGGCAACGGTATCGGCGACGTCGGGCTGAGTGCCAACTATCGGCTGTTCGCCGAACGCGGGCGGCTGCCGGAGACCGTGCTCACCGTGGGCGCGACCGCGCCGACCGGGCGGGCGCCCTATGGGCTGGACTGGAAGGTGCTCGAGCGCGATGACGATGACTTCATCCGCTTCGCCGTGCCCGAGCAACAGCCCACCGGCAATGGCGTGTGGCAGGCCAACGTCGGCCTGTCGGCCGTGAAGACCGCCGACCCGGCGATCCTGTTCGCCAACATCGGCTACATCCATTCCTTCCCGCGCAGCTTCGATGACATCGACGCCAACCCGGACACCACCAACCCGGGCGATGTGAAGCTGGGAGGCTCCTATTACTTCGGTGCCGGCGTGGCGTTCGCGTTCAACGAGCGCACCAGCCTCAGCATCTCCTTCAGCGACAAGCTGAGCGCGCGGGCCTCCACGCGCTACAGGAACGGCCAGTGGCTCAAGGTGATCGGCAGCGACGCCAATGCGGGCACGCTCAACCTGGGCATCACCTATGCGCTCAACCAGAAGACCACCCTGGTCAGCCTGCTCGGCATCGGCCTGACGCCGGATGCCCCCGACTTCACCCTGGCGTTCAAAGTGCCGTACAGCCTGTGAGCGGTCGCGCCCACACGGCGGTCCCGGTCAGCGCAGTTCGGGCAGCGCGAGCTGGTGCTTGCGGCACAACCGGTAGACCGTCACCCGCGAGACCTGCATGTGGCGGGCACAGGCCGTGATGTTGAAATCGTTCTGGCGCAGCGCATGCAGCAAGGTCTCGCGTTCGGCGAGCTGCTTTGCGCCGTGCAGGCCGCGCTCGGTGCTGGCCAGCAACGGCTGGCTCAACTCCAGGTCCGCCGCGGTGATCAGCTCGGCATCGCTGACGATCGCCGCACGCTGCACCCGATTGAGCAGCTCGCGCACGTTGCCCGGCCACGCAAAACGCTCCAGCGCCTGGACTGCCTCGGCGGTGAATCCGCGCGCACGGGTGACATGGCGATGCCGGAAGCTGGTGAGGAAATGGTGGGCGAGCAGGGCGATGTCGCTGCCGCGCTCGCGCAGGGGCGGCAACGGCAGGCGCAGTACATTGAGGCGGTAGAACAGGTCGCGACGGAAGTGGCCCTGGTCGACCGCCTTCTCCAGATCCACGTGCGTGGCCGCGAGCACGCGCACATCGACTGCCAGCGGCCGGTTGCTGCCGACGCGTTCGACCGTGCCTTCCTGCAGGACGCGCAGCAGGTTGGTCTGCGCATCCAGCGGCAGGTCGCCGATCTCGTCCAGGAACACGGTGCCGCCACTGGCCGATTCGAACAGGCCCAGGCGCCGCGTTGCCGCCCCGGTGAAGGCGCCGCGTTCATGGCCGAACAGCTCGGACTGGACCAGCGCGGCCGGAATGGCGCCGCAGTTCACCGCCAGGAACGGGCGCGCGTGCCGTGCTGACAGGGCATGCAGTGCCTGCGCGGCGAGTTCCTTGCCGGTGCCGGTCTCGCCGGTGATCAGTACCGGCAGGTCCACCGGCGCGTACTTGCGGATGGCAGCACGGGTCACCTGCAGCACCGCGCTGTCGCCGATCAGGGATTGCGGGCCATGATCGGCGTGCAGGGGGGCGGCGCCGGCCAGTTGCTGCAGCCGCTGCACCACGCGGGGCAGGTCGATCGGGGCAGAGTAGGTGTCCACACAGGCCGCGAGCAGCGCATCCAGTACCGGCGAGGCGCGCAGGGGCGCTGCCGGCAACAGCGCCAGCAGGTTCATGTGGCGGTGATCGATCAGCAACTGCTGCAGATGGGCCAGGTTGGCCGGCACCACCGTGCGCAGGTCCAGCAGGCCGACCACCTGGTCGCTGCCGCGCATGCCGATGCCGGCGCATTGCTCGGGGGCCACGCTGCGGACCTGCCACCCGGCCGCAGCCAGTGTCGCCCGTTCCAGCGCGAGGGGTTGCCCAAACCAGATCACACACCGGGCAGGAAAATCGGGGACAGCCGCCATGCGTCACCTTGTCGACGAGGATCGCGGGCGGTGTCTGCTGCCTGATCGGTTGCCACGGACGTGCCGCCCCACGTCCGGGTCCGTCCCCCGCCTCGGCGCGTATGCACCGGGCGCGTCGCCGGTCGGAAAAACGGCCGTGACAGAGAAAGGAACGCGGGTTGGGGTGGCCAGCGGCCATGGCCGCACCGCAACGAAAAAGGCCGCTGCGGGGCAGCGGCCTTCGATCGGGGGGTCCAGCAGGACGGGTCAGAGGTCGACGCGGCGGGCCTGCATGAACTTGCCACCCCAGTAGCCGCTGACCAGACTGTCGACGCGGACGTCCTTGCCGGTGCTCGGGGCGTGCAGGAAACGGCCTTCACCCACATAGATGCCGACGTGGTCGACCCGGCCCTTGCGGCCGAAGAAGACCAGATCGCCGGCGGCCAGGGCATTGCGGTCATTGATCAGCTCGGCGGCGCCGTCATGCGCCATCTCGCGCGAGACGCGCGGCAGCTCGATGCCCAGCGCGGTACGGAACACATACCCGACCAGGCCGCTGCAGTCGAAACCGCTGTCCGGCGAGGTGCCGCCCCAGCGGTACGGGGTGCCCAGCAGGGTCATCGCACGACGGAGCAGGGACTGGACCTTGCCGTTGTCGGCGGCATCACCGACCACCGCGCCATTGGCACCGGCGCTGGCATCGTAGTTGGCGAGCAGGCGGCTCAGGTCGCCGGCGAACATCGCCGAGCGGTCCATGAGGGGGATGGTGTCGTTGGCCGCCAGGTGCGGGAGCAGGGCGGCGAGGGTGGCGCTGGCAGCGGCATCGGCCTTGCTGCGGGCCGGCGCATCAGCCTTGGGCTTGGCCGGCGCGGAAGAATCGGGGGCAACAGTGACGGGGGTTGCAGAAGCCTCGGGAGCGGTCGTCGGTGCGGACTGTGCCCAGGCCGGAAGGCTGGCCAGGCAGAGCGCTGCAGCGAAGAAAGCGGGTCGGGCGCGTCGCCGGGTTGCGGCGGTCTGGCCTTTGCAAGTCAGGTCGTCTGTCGTCACGCGGCGGTCACTGAATAAAAACGATGGGTGATGATGCCGTGTAAGCGCAGTGATTAGGTACAAATTCCGTTAATTTTTCGTTTACAACTGTGTGATTCGCATCACAAATTTGGACCTTACCCCTGTTCAGTTTAGTCAAGTACGCGTTTCGCCCCCGTGTAATGGTCCTTCCAGTAGGGGCCCCCGAGCGAGTCCAGCCGGACCGTGCCACCGGTGCTGGGGGCATGCACGAAGCGCCCTTCACCCACGTAGATGCCGACATGGAAGACGTTGCCCTTGTTGCCGAAGAACACCAGGTCGCCGGGCGCCAGGCGCTTGGGATCGATCTTCGGCCCCTGCACGGCGGCCAGGTCGCGCGAGGTCCGCGGCAGGCGCAGGTCGAGCATTTCCCGATACACATACGCGACCAGGCCGCTGCAGTCGAAACCGGATTCGGGGGTGTTGCCACCGTAACGGTAGGGCGTGCCGACCAGGCCGATGGCGCGCATCAGCACCGCGTTGGCGGCCTGCGGATCGTTCGGGGTGACGCTGGGCCAGACCTGGGTGGAGGCAGGCGGCGGCGTCGGGCGGGTGGTCTTGCCGCCGCCACAGGCGCTCAGCAGGGCGATGATCGCCAGCAGGGCCAGTTGGCTGGGCAGGCGGGTCAGGCGCGAAACTGGCGTCATGTGCATGTTGTCCGGATAATGCGCGACCTTAGAAGGCCGTCATGATGGCGGCGTATCCGGCAGGCCACAACCCGCCTCACCCGTCTGCCCTCGGCAGTCTCCAGACCAGAGTTGCGCATGAAGATCGAAAAAGACCGCGTCGTCCGTTTCCATTACACCGTCGCCGAGCAGGGCCAGGAGCCGATCGAGAGCTCCAGGGACCGTGATCCGCTGGCGATCCTGATCGGCCACGGCAACATCATTCCGGGCCTGGAAAACGCCATGATCGACAAGGAAGCCGGCGCCACCTTCGAGGTGGACGTCAAGGCGACCGATGCCTACGGCGAGCGCCGCGAAGGCCTGACCCAGCGCGTGCCGAAGAAGCATTTCGGCACCAGCAAGCTGGTCCCGGGCCAGCAGGTCGTGCTGCAGACCAACTTCGGCCCGCGCGCCGTGACCGTCGAGAAGGTCGGCATGAGCGTGGTCGACGTCGACCTGAACCATCCGATGGCCGGCAAGGACCTGCATTTCAGCGTCGAGATCGTCGACGTGCGCGAAGCCAGCAAGGAAGAAATCGAGCACGGCCACGTGCACGGCGACGGCGGCCACCAGCACTGAGTGCGGCGTCCCCTCGTTGATCCAACGGCCCGCTTCGGCGGGCCGTTTTCGTTTCCGCGGCAGGCGTGCGCGCGCACGGCATAATGGCGGACCTGGTCAGCGGATTGCCTGTGAACGCAGCTTCTTCTCCTTTGCAGCCGGTGGCTGCGCACGAGCGCATCGCCGTCATCGACATCCTGCGTGGGTTCGCGCTGCTGGGCATCCTGCTGATGAACATGGAGGCGTTCAGCGGTCCGCTGGACCTGTCCTTCACCGGCATCGATCCGCACTGGCACGGGGCCGACTACTGGGCCGACGCGGCGATCTACGTGCTGGTCCAGGGCAAGTTCTTCACCCTGTTCTCGCTGCTGTTCGGCGCTGGCTTTTCGGTCATGGCGCAGCGTGCCGAACAGTCGGGCCGCGCGTTCGCACCGTTCTATCTGCGCCGCAGCGCCGCCCTGCTGCTGATCGGCCTGTGCCACGCACTGCTGGTGTGGTCCGGCGACATCCTGGTGGTCTACGCGCTGATCTCGCTGTTGTTGCTTGCCTGTCGCGAGGCGCCGCGCAGCTGGCTGCCCGCGATGGGCGTGATCTGCTATCTCGGCGCGGCCGCGCTGGTGCTGGTGCTCGGTGCATTGATGAGCTGGATGGCCAGCATGGAGCATACGCAGCAACCGCTGCGCGAAGCGATCACCCAGGCCCAGCAGACGATCGAGCTGCAGCGCCAGGCCTATGCCCATGGCAGCTGGGGCGAGGCCGTCGGCCAACGCCTGCGCGATCTCGGCGCGATGCTGTCGGGCATCTTCGTGATCGGTCCGGAAGTGCTGGGCATGTTCCTGATCGGCAGCTGGTTCGCGCGCAGCGGCGCGCTGGCCCAGCCGGACCGTTTCGCGCGGCTGTATGCGCGGCTGCGCTGGATTGCCCTGCCGGTCGGCCTGCTGCTGATGCTGGCCAGTGCGATGTGGCACCCCTACCAGGCCCCCGGCACGCTGGACCTGGCCGGTGGCCTGGCGTATGCCATCAGTGCACTGGCCGGTCTGCTGATGTGCCTGGGCTATCTGGCCTGGATCGTGCACTGGCGCGCGCACCTGCAACTGCTGGCGCCGATGGGGCGGATGGCGTTGACCCACTACATCGGGCAGTCGCTGGTCTGCACCTGGGTGTTCTATGGGTATGGACTCGGCGCATTCGAGACGATGCCGCGGCTGTGGCAGGTTCCGTTCGCGTTCGGGCTGTTCGCGCTGCAGGTGGGAATCAGTCATCTGTGGCTCCGCTGCTTCCGCTTCGGGCCATTGGAATGGATCTGGCGCGCGATGACCTACCTGCAGTGGCCACCGCTGCGCCGGCCCTGAGTCGATGGCCGTGCGCGATGAGGTGATCATCGTCGGGGCCGGCGCGATCGGGCTGGCGACCGCGCTGGCGCTCAGCGAACAGGGCCGTGCAGTACGCGTGCTGGACGCCGGACGCATTGGCGGCGGCACCTCCCACGGCAACTGCGGCACCATCACGCCCAGCCATGCGCCGCCCCTGGCCGCCCCGGGCGTGCCGTGGCGTGCGCTGCAATGGATGTTGTCGCCGCGGGCGCCGCTGTACATTCCGCCACGGCTGGATCCGGCGCTGTGGCGCTGGCTGTGGCAGTTCGCCCGGCGCTGCAACCGCGCCGACTGGCTGCACAGCACCCGGGCCCGCGCGGCACTGCTCAATGATTCACGCACGCGTCTGGCGGACTGGGTGCAGCGGCATGGGCTGGCGTGCGAGTTCGATACCCGTGGCCTGGATTACGTGTTCCGCAGCCCGCGCAACTTCGACCAGCATGCGGCCGAGTGCGAGGCGCTCAATGCGCTGGGCATCGCCACGCAGATCCTCGACGGCGGCCGCTACGCGCGGCAGGAGCCGGCCTTCTGCGATGGCCTGGCCGGCGCGATCCACTTCCCCGGCGACGCGCAGCTGCGACCGGACCGTTTCACCGCCGAGCTCGCCCGCGTACTTCGCGCACGCGGCGTGGTGATCGAGGAACACACCCGCGTGCTGACGCTTCGCCCGGACGCGACAGGGGTATCGATCATGACCACCGATGGGCCGCGCATGGGGGCCGAGGTGGTGTTGGGGACGGGGCCGTGGTCGCCGCAGTGGGCCCGCCAGCTCGGCCTGCGCATCCCGATCCAGCCCGGCAAGGGGTATTCGTTGACCTACGCACGCCCCGCGCTGGTGCCGCAGCGGCCGGTGGTGTTGAAAGATCATTCGGTGTTCGTGATCGCCTGGGCGCAGTCATTGCGGTTGGGGGGGACGATGGAATTCGCCGGCGCCGATACCCGGCTCACTGCGGCTCGCCTGCACGCGCTGGACGATGCCGCCGCGCTGTACCTGAGGCAGCCGCGCGGCCCGGCACTGCAGGAACGGTGGTATGGCTGGCGCCCGATGAGCGTCGATGACCTGCCGATGCTGGGCCGCGTGCCGGCGCACCCTCACGTCTGGATCGCGGCCGGTCATGGCATGCTGGGGATGAGCATGAGCGTCGGCACCGGCCAGTTGATGGCAGACCTGATCAACGGCCGCGCGCCGGCGATCGATCCTGCCCCTTACCGAGTTGAGCGATGCCAATGACGACGCAATACGACTATGACCTGATCGTGCTGGGCGGTGGTTCCGGCGGCCTGGCCGCGGCCTTCCGCGCGGCGCAGCATGGGCAGCGGGTGGCGATGCTGGAGCCGGGCGAACTCGGCGGCACCTGCGTCAATGTCGGCTGCGTGCCGAAGAAGGCGATGTGGCTGGCCGCCGATCTGTCCGGGCGGATCGGCCTGGCCGCGGCGATGGGCTTCGATGTGCCGGTACGCCCGACGCTGGACTGGAAGGAACTGGTGGTGCATCGCCAGGCCTACATCGCCAATATCCACGCGAGTTATCTCAAGCGTCTCGATGACAACCAGGTGGTGCGCGTGCCGCGCCGCGGCCGGCTGGTCGATGCGCACACGGTGGAATGCAGCGATGGCGTGCGCATCAGCGCCGCACACATCCTGATCGCGACCGGCGCGCATCCGCAGCGCCCGGAGATTCCTGGTGCCGAGCTGGGCCTGGTCTCCGATGATTTCTTCAATCTGTGCAGCGCGCCCGAGCGGGTCGCGATCGTGGGCGGCGGGTACATCGCGGTCGAACTGGCCGGACTGCTGCAGGCGCTCGGCAGCCGCGTGACCCTGCTGGTCCGTGGCGAACGGCTGCTGGAGCGCTTCGATGCGGAACTGACCGGACAGCTTGCCGAGAACCTGCGCCATCAAGGCGTGCAGCTCCATTTCGGGTATCGCCTGCGTGAACTGCAGCGCGATGGCGAAGCGGTGGTGGCGTTCGGCCACGATGGCCCCGCCGAGGCTCACTTCGACGCCGTGTTCTTCGCCACGGGGCGACGCGGCAACAGTGCCGATCTCGGGCTCGAAGCGGTGGGCGTGGTGGTCGGTGAGAAGGGCGAGGTGGAGGTCGACGAGTGGCAGACCACCGCCGTGCCCAGCGTGCATGCGGTGGGCGACATCGCCGGCAAGGTCGGCCTCACCCCGGTGGCGATCGCCGCGGCGCGCAAGCTGATGGATCGCCTGTTCGGTGGCCAGCCGCAGGCGAAGATGGACTACGAGAACGTGGCCAGCGTGGTGTTCTCGCACCCGGCGCTGGGCGCAGTGGGCTTGAGCGAAGAAGAGGCCTGCGCGAAACATGGCGACGTGCGCGTGTACCGCAGCAATTTCCGCCCGATGCTGCAGGCGCTGGCCGACGGCACGCAGCGCAGTCTGTTCAAGCTGGTCTGCGTCGGTGAAGAGGAGCGCGTGGTCGGCGTGCACCTGCTGGGGGAGGCCGCCGATGAAATCCTGCAGGGCTTTGCGCTCGCGGTGAAGATGGGCGTGACCAAGGCCCAGTTCGACGACACCGTGGCGATCCATCCGACCTCCGCAGAAGAAGTAGTACTGATGCGCTGAAAGCGCATCCGGGGCGTGCAGCCGCCGAAGTCGCGCCGGGAATCCAGTAGTGCCACGCCATGCGTGGCAACTGCGCACCGCGCGGCCCAACCACCCGCAGGCGCGGGGCCTGGCGGTCGACCTGGTTCTTTCCGCCATTGAAACCGGATCGGAGCGGCGTTCCTTCACGGTCTGCCTGCGGAAAGCACCCACTACCCCGCATGCGACAATGGACGTTCCGTACCTGTCCCGCCGCCCCGTGCGGCTGTCCGCCGTCCTGATGTCTTCACCCGCTTCCTCGCTGCCCACGTCCTCCAGCCGTATCGCTGCCGGCGGCCTCGCCTTGGCCGCGATCGGGGCGATTGCCGCCTCGGGCAAGGCGGTCATCGTCAAACTCGCGTATCGGCACGGCGTGGACGCCACCACGCTGCTGGCGCTGCGGATGCTGATGGCCTTTCCGTTGTTCGCGTTGCTGGCGGCATGGTCGGCGCGGCGCGCGCCGGCGCTGTCCTGGGGCGATCGGGGCCGCGTGGTGTGGCTGGGCTTCACCGGCTACTACCTGTCCAGCCTGCTGGACTTCCAGGGCCTGCAGTACATCAGCGTCACCCTGGAACGGCTGATCCTGTACTTGAACCCGACGCTGGTGCTGCTGATCAGCCTGGTCCTGCTGAAGAAGCGACCGGGTCGCTGGCAGCTGGCGGCGCTGGTGCTCAGCTATCTCGGCGTGCTGCTGGCCTTCGGCCATGACCTGCAGCTGGAAGGCGGGCGCATCGTGCTGGGCAGCGCGCTGGTGTTCGCCAGCGCGCTGAGCTATGCGCTGTACCTGTTCGGCAGCGGACAGGTGGTGGCGCGGATCGGCGCGATCCGGCTCACCGCCTATGCCAGCTGCGTGGCCTGCGTGCTGTGCGTGCTGCACTTCGCGGTGCTGCATCCGATGTCGGCCCTGGGCCAGGCGCCCACGCCGGTGTACTGGCTGTCGCTGATCAATGCGACGGTATGCACGGTGCTGCCGGTGATGGCGATCATGCTGGCGGTGAAGCGGATCGGCTCGTCGCTGGCTGCGCAGGTGGGTATGCTGGGTCCGGTCTCCACCATCGTGATGAGTCTATGGCTGCTCGACGAACCCATGGGGCCGTGGCAGATCCTCGGCACGGCACTGGTCCTGCTCGGCGTGCTGCTGGTCAGCCGGGTGCGCGCGTGAACGCCGCTGCGGTGGGCGACGACCCGGCCGCGCAGGCACGCGCCCGCATCCTGGCGGTGATCCATGCGATCCCGCCCGGCCAGGTGATGGGCTACGGCCAGGTTGCCGCCAAGGCGGGCCTGCCGGGCAGGGCTCGGCTGACGGCACGCGTGCTTGGCATGAATGACGATCCGGATCTGCCGTGGCACCGCGTGCTGCGCTCGGATGGCCGCATCGCGATGCCGGAAGGCTCGGCTGGCTGGAAGGAGCAGAGCCAGCGGCTGCGCGCCGAGGGCGTGGTGATCGAGCGGGGGCGGGTGAAGGGCATGCCGGCGGCCGGTGCCCACGATCTGGATGCCGCCCTGTGGGGTCCGGGCTGACGCTGCCTGCGGGTTGAACGCACGCGCTGGCGCGCAGGTCGCGGCCGGGCGCTGCGGCTATGATGGGCACAGTTCCAAAGGATGCCCCCATGTTTCCGCGCCTGCCTACCGTCACCAAAGCGTTGCTGATCGCCAACGCCGTACTGTTCCTGCTGCAGCAGCCGTTCCTGCTCGGCAATGCGACGTTCGAGCCCTTCATGCTGCAGCCCTTGGGCGGCGGCTTCGATCCGTTCTCGCCCGGCGGCAATTTCCAGCCCTGGCAATTGCTGACCTATGGTTTCCTGCATGGCAGCTTCGGCCATCTGTTCTTCAACATGCTCGCGCTCTTCATGTTCGGCGCGCCGCTGGAACAGACCTGGGGCGAAAAGCGTTTCCTGACCTACTACCTGGTGTGCGTCGCCGGCGCCGGCCTGTGCCAGCTGCTGGTCGGCATGATGCTGGCCGATCCGGCCACGGTGCTGGGTGCTTCCGGTGGCGTGTTCGGCCTGCTGCTGGCCTACGGCATGCTGTTCCCCAACCAGCGGGTGATGCTGCTGTTCCCGCCGATCCCGATGAAGGCACGCACCTTCGTGATCGTGTTCGGTGCGATGGAGCTGATGCTGGGCGCCACCGGCTGGCAGCCCGGCGTGGCCCACTTCGCCCACCTGGGCGGGATGCTGTTCGGCTGGCTGCTGATCCGTTACTGGCGCGGCCAACCCCCGTTCAACAACCGGCGTCCGCCGGGCCCGCCCAAGCGCCCCAACCACCTGCGCAGCATCAAATAACAGGGACGGAGGGGATTAATAACCACCTCCGTCCCCGTTAAATGAAAAGGGCGCCCAGTGGGCGCCCTTTTCGTTTGCGATGCCGCAGGACTCAGCGCCAGACCTTGATCTGGTCGTTCTCCACGCGCTGCATCGGCTGGCCCGGCTTGCAGGTGAAGGTGGCGCCGAAGGCCGGCAGATTGGACAGCGGGCCGTTGGTGCGCCAGCGGCCCGGAGCAAGGATGTCCGAGCTCACCCGCTGGGCAGCCACGTTGGGCGACAGCTGCTGCGGCCACAGGCTCGCCCAGGCACGGAAGAAGCCCTGCTGTGCAGCCGGCTTGGCGGCCGGTTCCACGGCCTTGTAAGCCTCCCAGGCCAGTTCCATGCCGGCCAGGTCGGCCAGGTTCTCCTCGCGGGTGAGTTCGCCGTTGACCTTGGCACCCTTCACGCCCGGGAAGTCATAGCCGCTGTACTGCGCCGCGACGCGATTGCCGAACAGGGTCCAGGCGGTCTTGTCGGCCGGGGTCCACCAACTGCGCAGTTCGCCCTTGGCATCGACCAATGCGCCCTTGGCATCGATTGCACGGGTCAGCTCGTGCGCGACCAGCGCGCCGTAGCTGCCGAACAGGTCGGCGCTATCGCCCTTGGCATTGAACACCGGGCCCTGCAGCACGGCGGCGGTGACGATCAGGCGGTTCTGTGCGATGTCGTAGGCCAGGGCCGGCTGCTGCGGCAGCACGTCCCAGCGACGGTCGGCGTTGCCCTTGCCGATGCGCTTCATCTCTTCGCGATGACGCCAGGTCGAGGCGATCAGCATGTTGCCGCCGAAGCTGCCACGGCCCATCGGCTGTACGGTGTAGTCCAGATCGCGCAGCGGGGTGCCGATCTCGATCTTCAGCGCAGCCAGCTTGGCCTGCGCTTCGGTCTTGGCCTCATCGCTCATCCAGGTGCTGCGCTTGACCGCATCGATCTGCACTTCGCGGATCTTGTCCACGACCAGCGCCGCCTTGCGACGGTCATCGGCCGACAGATGCTTGGCGGCGTATTCGCGGCCGACCATCGGACCAGCAGCGACGTTGATCGCATCCAGCACCTGCTCCCAGCGTGCCGGCGGCAGGGTCTGGCCACGGATCACGCGACCGCGGAACTCGAACTCGGCATCGCGGTAGGCCTTGGACAGGTACGGGGCCATCGCGTCGCCCACGCGCCAGCGCAGGTAGACCTTCCACTGCTCCGGCTTGAGCCGGGTGACCATGCCGTCGAGCTGCTTGAACAGCGCCGGATCGGACAGCGACACCAGGTCGTCATTGACACCCTGTGCCTTCAGGAAGGCCTCCAGCTGCAGGTTGCGGTAGCGGCTGTTGAGCTCCTTGGTGGAGATCGGTGCGTAATTGTTGAACGGGTTGTTGATGCCCGCCAGCGACTGTGCGTTGCGCGCCAGTTCGGTTTCCAGTGCGATCACGGATTGCGATTCGGCATCGAGCTTGTCGGCCGGCGTGCCGGTCAGCGCCAGCACCTGCTTGACGTAGGTGCGGTAGCGCGCCATCAGCGCGACGGTGTCGGCATCGGTACGGGTATAGAACGCCGGGTCCGGCAGGCCCATGCCGCCCTGCATGAAGTACCCGATGTGGCGGTCCAGCGCCTTCAGGTCCACGTCCGGGGCGAAGTTGAACGCCACCGGGATGCCGACCTGGTGCAGCGCGGCGATCGAGGCCGGGACATCCTTGGCCTTCTTGATCGCGTTGATGCGGGTCAGCAGCGGGGCGATCGGGTTGGAGCCATCGGCTTCCACGGCCGCTTCGTCCAGGCCGCTGGCCCAGAAGTCGCCGAGCAGCTTCTGCACGTTGCCCTGCGGGGCGGTCATCGACGCATCCAGCAGTTCACGCTGCTGCTGGCGTGCGCGGTCGGCCAGCTGGCCCAGCGCGGTGGTGGCACCGGTCTGCGGCACCGGATTGGCTTTCAGCCAGGTCGCATTGGTGGCCTCGTAGAAGTCGCTGCACTGGGCGCTGACGGCCGGCGCACGGGCGGCGGCCTTCTTCTTCGGCGCAGCGTGCGCATCGTGTGCGATGACCAGGGAGGCCAGGCTCAGGCCCAGGGCAATGGCGAGCGGACGGAGGTTGGACATGTAAAGCGAATCCAGCAGGATTGGGATCGCGCGAGTGTACCAAGCAAAGCGAAAAGAGCGTGATGGGTACCGCGCGCCGCAAAAGCAAAGGCCCGGGAAATCCCGGGCCTTTGCATGCACCACATCACGCATGGGCGTGATGGCTTACCAGATCACGACCTGCTGGTCGCCGGCACGCACCATCGGCGAACCGGCCTTGCACTGGAACGCAGCGGCGAAGGTCGGCAGGTTCGACGGGGCACCCATCGCGCGGAACTGCGCCGGGGCATGCGGGTCGGTCGCCAGACGGACCTTCATGTTCTCCGGGGTGTACTTGGTGCGCCACACGGTGGCCCAGTTGAAGAAGAAGCGCTGGTCGCGGGTGAAGCCGTCGACCTTCGGGTCTTCCTTGCCGGCCGAGGCCTTCTGCAGGGCATCGTAGGCAGTGGCCAGGCCACCCAGGTCGGCGATGTTCTCGCCCAGGGTCAGCTTGCCGTTGACCGGCTGTCCGTCGACCCGGTAGCCGTCGAACTGCTTGATCAGCTTGCCGGTCAGGCCGCTGAAGTTCTTGGTATCGGCCTCGGTCCACCAGTTCTCGAAGTTGCCGGTCGGCCCGAAGCGGCTGCCCTGGTCGTCGTAACCGTGGGTCATTTCATGGCCGATCACCGCACCGATGCCGCCGTAGTTCAGCGCGTCGTCGGCCTTCGGATCGAAGAACGGCGGCTGCAGGATGGCGGCCGGGAACACGATCTCGTTCTGCAGCGGGTTGTAGTAGGCGTTGACGGTCTGCGGGGTCATGCCCCACTCGGTCTTGTCCACCGGCTGGCCGATCTTGGACAGCGCGAACTTGTAGTTGAACGCGTTGGCGGCACGGACGTTGCCCAGGTAGCTGTCGCGACCGGTGGTCAGGCCACTCCAGTCACGCCACTTGTCCGGGTAGCCGATCTTCGGGGTGAAGGTTTCCCACTTGGCGATCGCCTTGGCCTTGGTCTCATCGCTCATCCAGGTCAGGCCCTGGATACGCTCCTTGAGCGCAGCGGCGAGGTTCTTGACCAGCTCTTCCATCTTGGCCTTGGCTTCCGGCGAGAAGGCGACCTTGACGTACAGCTGGCCGAACGCATCGCCGGCATCGTTTTCGATGGTGCCCAGCACGCGCTTCCAACGTGGCTTCTGCTCCTTCTGACCGTTGAGGGTCTTGCCGTAGAAGTTGTAGTTCTCGTTGACGAAGGCGTCGGCCAGGTACGGCGAGGCGCTGTCCACGGTGTGGAAGCGCAGGTAGGCGCGCCACACCGACGCATCGGTGTCACCCAGTGCCTTGCTCACTTCCTGGTGGAAGCCCGGCATGGCCAGCGAGAACTTCTCCGGCGCGGCGATGCCCTGGGCCTTGAAGAACTCGGTCCAGCTGAAGTTCGGGGTCAGCTTGTCCGCATCGGCCACGCTGACCGGGTTGTAGAACAGCGAAACATCGCGCGAGAGCTCGACGCTGGACTTGGAGGCCTTGGCCAGGCGGGTTTCGAACTTGACCACGTCGGCAGCCTGCTTTTCAGCATCGGCGGTCGCCACACCGGCCAGTTCCAGCACCTTGGCCACATGGGCCTGGTAGGCCTTGAGCTTGTCGGCGTTCTTGGCGTCGGTGTAATACGTGGTGTCCGGCAGGCCCAGGCCGCCCTGGCTGGCGTAGGCCAGGTTCATGCTCGAATTCTTGAAGTCCGCTTCCGGACCGAAGCCGAACAGCACGTTCTCGCCCTTGGCCGCGCTGGTGCGCAGGTAGTTGGCGATCGCGTCCTTGTCCTGCAGGCCGTCGATGGCGGCCAGGTCGGCCTTGATCGGCTCGATGCCCTGGGCATTGATCTTGGCCTCGTCCATGCCGGTGGCCCAGAAATCGCCGACGATCTTCTCGATGCCGGCCGGATTCTTGACCGCCGCGACCTGCTCGGCGAGCTGGTGCTGCACGGCGACCGAGCGCTCGTCGAGGATGGTGAAGGCGCCCCAGCTGGTGCGGTCGGCCGGGATCTCATTGGCGGCCAGCCACTTGCTGTTGACGTAGTCGCCGAATGCACCGCAGGCGTCCATGCTGGTGTCCAGGTCGGACGGGTGGAAGGCGTTGTAGGCCGGCAGCTTGCTCTCGTCGAGCTTGTATTCGGTGGTGGCCGGGGCAGCCGGCGCGGCGGTGGAGGCTGCGCTGTCCGTCGCCGGGGTTTCGTTCTTGCCGCAGCCGACCAGTGCGGCCGAAACGGCCAGGGTCAGCAGTACCAGTTTGGGTGTACGAGCGATCACGTGATTGGCCTCCAGGCCGGAAAGTCATGCAGGAATGGCCCTTGCAGGCCTGTGGGCCAGACGATACGCCGCCGGCCCGGCCTGCAAGGGTGTCGAAGGTCATGGCCGATGGCAAGAGGCCTGATCCGGTCAATCGCGGGCAGGGTCCCGGCCCGGCGACGGCCAAGCAAAAGCCCCGCCTTGCGGCGGGGCTGGGGGCTCATCCCGGAGACGGCTTAGTTGGACTTGGTGCCGAAATCGTACTTGGCCTGCACGTACACCGCCCGACCGTACGGGTTGTAGATGCTGCTGTTGTACGGCGAGGCGACGTTGCCGGCGTAGCTGTGGGCGTGGCCGTCGGGCATCTTGTTGAACACGTTGTTGACCATCAGCGAGAGGGTCAGGTTGTCCAGCGCCCGGTAGTTCACGCTCAGGTTGTAGGTGGTGTACGAGCCCCACTTGCCGGCCTTGTAACCGGACGAGTGGACGTAATCGAAACTCTCGCCCAGGTAGGACATGTAGTTGGGCGTCTTGCCGATGTAGTTGAAGTACATCGTGGTGGTCCAACGATCCTTGGCCCAGCCCACCGAGCCATCGGTACGGACCTTGGCGTAGGCGTCGTAGTACCACATCGCATACGGGTCACGCAGCAGGTCCAGGTAACCATCCCCGGGCTGCGGCTGCAGCTCACGCTTGAGGATGTTGGTGTAGTTGCTGGCGAACTGCAGCGAACCGAAGCGGCCGATGTCCTGCACGTACTTGAAGCTGGCCGTGACGGCCTGCAGGTTCTGGCGGGCGACGTTGAGCTTGGGCGTGAAGATCTGCTCGATGTTGCCGGCCGCATCGCGGGTGATCCACTCGTTGACGTTGTCGCAGCTGGCCGAGGTCGGGTTGTCCTGGCCATTGCGGCAGTAGTATTCCGCGCGCAGCAGCTGGTCCGAGCTCAGGGTGTCGACTTCGTTGTCGATCTTCCAGTTGTAGTAGTCCACCGAGACCGACAGATTGTTCATCGGTGCCCAGACCACGCCGGCATTCCAGACATCGGCGGTGATCGGCTCCAGTTCGGTGTTGCCGGCCTGCACGCCGAACACCGACTCGTTGCCGTACGGGCAGCGCAGGGTGTCGGCCGGTGCGAAGCCGAGCTGGCCGCAACGGTAGTAATCGACCGCGCCATTGGCGTAGTAGCCGCTCTCGCCCTGGAAGGCATCGGGCAGGGTGGGCGCACGGAACGCGGTGCCGTACTTGCCGCGGAACAGCAGGCTCTCGATCGGACGGAACTCCACGCCGACACTATAAGTAGCCTTGTCGACGGTGTTGTCGGCGATCTTGTAGGCGTCATAGCGGCCCGAACCGGTGACGGTCAGCGACTCGAGCAACGGCAGGCGCAGTTCTGAGGTCACCGCGTAGTTGCTGCGGTGGCCATTGCCGGCCACCGAGGTGGTGCCCCACACGCTGCCGTCCATCAGACGCTCGTCCGGGCGGTAGTCCCAGCCTTCGCTGCCGGCTTCGGCGACCACGGCGAAACCGGCATCGCCACCGGGCAGGGTGAACAGCGAGCCGTTGGTGATCTGGAAACGGCCCAGGTTCTGCCAGGTCTTGCTCTGGTTGTAGGTGTAACCGGTGAAGCTCTGGAAATCACCGGCCGGCAGCTGCGAATAGAACGCGCCCCAGTTCGGGCTGTAGATGTTGTAGCCGTCGTCGGTGGTGCCCAGTACCGGGCCGAGCACGCGGTTTTCGAAGTAGCTGTCGATGTCATCGGCCCAGCGCACGAAGCCACGCTCGGTCAGCTTGTACTCGCCGCGGCTGAAGCTGGCGCTGTAGTCCCAGTTGCCGAACGTGCCACGTCCGCCCAGGGTGACCTGGTAGGCCTTGTTGCGATCGGTGTTGAGGATGTCCTTGTAGCCGTTCGGTCCGATGTCCTCCGGCGCGAACGCGCGCTGCAGGTTCATGTACTGATCGGTGTCCTGGTCATAGAACGCGCCGAAGCTCAGGTCACTGCCCCAGAACGTATAGCCCGAACCCGGCGTGTACTTGACCTCTTCCAGGCTGTACAGCGCATCGGCGAACAGGGTGAAGTTGTCGTTCACATCGAACGTCAGCGAGCTGTAGAACTGGCTGCTTTCCTTGTCGTTCTTCAGCGTGCGGTAGCCGGCGCCGTAGGCCGAACCGCAGGACTCGCCGGCGGCGCGGGTGCCGAGCACGGTGGTGCCGCCGAACTGGCCGGCCACGCTGGCGCAGCGGGTCGGATCCATCATCACGAACGCATTGTTGTCGGCCGGCAGGTAGACCAGGAAATCGTTGGCCGGGACCTGCGCGCTGTAACCGACGCGGTTGTTGGTGCGGGTCAGGTCGCGCTGGTAGCCCCAGATCGGGTTGCTCTTTTCATACTGCACGTTGACCAGCGCATTGAAGCGGTCATCGGCGCTGTTGAAGCCCTTGGCACCGCTGACCCGGATGTTGTTGCCGCCGCCTTCGGTGGTGGCGCCGCCGCGCACGTTGAGCACGCCGCCATCCATGCGCTCCTTGAGGATGATGTTGACCACGCCGGCGATCGCGTCCGAGCCGTACAGCGAAGACTGGCCGCCGGGCAGGATCTCGATGCGCTCGACGATGTCGATCGGAATGCCGCTGAGGTTGTTGAACGCGTCGCTGCCGTTGTACAGCGCCGGGTACTGCAGCATCGGCCGACCATTGATCAGGTACTTGGTGTAGCCCGGATCCAGGCCGAACATGCCGGCTGCTTCGGCACCCTGGGTGAACGATGCGGCCGTCTGGCCGCCCTGCAGGCCGCCGGTGGTCAGCGATGACTGCTGCAGGACCTCGGAAATGCTGGTGAAGCCGCGGGTCTGGATGTCTTCCGCGGTGACGGTCAGGACCGGCGTGTGGTTCTCGATCTGGGTCTGCGGGATCAGCGATCCGGTGACGGTGACGCGGTCGAGATTGGTGGCGGCGTTGTCCTGCGCGAAGACGGAGGCGCTGGTGAGCAGCAGGCCGGTGAGGACGGCGGCGGCAAGCGGGTGACGCGAGATCGGATTACCTTGGCGAGACATGTGCAACCCCGTGTAGTGGTGATGTCGTGGCTTTCCCTTCCGTGGGACGTCTTGACTGCGTTCAACAACGTTCCGGTATCAGGCCTGCGTGGCCGTCCTTGGTAGTTTCATTCTGCGTTCAGTCGGTACCGGCGTGCGGCGAACGTAACACAGGCTTAACGTGAATTACGCTGAATGGTCACGAGCGATCAGCACCAGTAACAAGGCCCCGTGGAAAGATGTTGAAAAACAATGGGCTGGGCGAACATGAATTTTTATTTATATTCCGCCACGGGTGATTGCTGAATATGTCATTTATTAACAAGTGAGATTAAAAGGGCGATCGCATTCCGAAATCCGTCGCCGCTGCATGCAAAAAAAAGCCCCGCCTTGCGGCGGGGCTTTCTGATGTCAACGTTCGACGGTGACGGTGTTACTTTCCGCCAAACTCATACTTGGCCTGCACATACACGGCACGGCCGTAGATGTTGTAGAAGTAATTGTTGTACGGCGTGCCCGAGGTGCCCGGGTAGTTGCTCGCCTGGTTGTCGGGCATCTTGTTGAACACGTTGTTGACCATGACCGAGAAGGTCATGTTCTCCGCCGCCCGGTAGTTCACGCTCAGGTTGTAGGTGGTGTACGAACCCCACTTGCCAGCCTTGGCGCCCGAGGGATGCACGTAGTCATAGCCGTTGCCGGCGTAGGCCAGGTAGTTCGGGGTCTTGCCGACGTAGTTGAAGTACAGCGTGGTGGTCCACTTGTCCAGTGCCCAGGCCAGCGAGCCATCGGCGCGCACCTTGGCGTAGGAGTCGTAGATCCACATGTTGTACGGGTCGCGCAGCAGGTCCAGGTACTCATCGCCCGGCTGCGGCTGCAGCTCGCGCTTGATCATGTTGGTGTAGTTGGTGGAGAACTGCAGCGCACCGAAACGACCCAGTTCCTGCACGTACTTGGCACTGGCGGTGATGGCCTGCAGGTTCTGGCTGGCCACGTTCATCTTCGGGGTGTAGATCTCGTCCAGCACACCGGACGCATCACGGGTGATCCACTCGTTGACGTTGTCGCAGCTGGCCGAGGTGTTGTTGACCAGGCCGTTGCGGCAGTAGTACTCGGCCAGCAGCAGCTGGTCCGAACTCAGCGTGTCGACTTCGTTCTTGATCTTCCAGTTGTAGTAATCGACCGAGAAGGACAGGTTGTTCAACGGTGCCCAGACCACGCCGGCATTCCACACATCGGCGGTGATCGGCTCCAGGTCCGGGTTGCCGGCACGCTGGCCGAACACCGAGACGCTGTCATAGGCGCAACCGGTGGTATCGGTCGGAGCGTAGCCTGCCAGGCCGCAACGGTAGTAGTCGGTGGCGCCGTTGGCGTAATAGCCGCTCAGGCCCTGGAAAGCATCGGACAGGCTGGGCGCGCGGAACGCGGTGCCGTACTTGCCGCGGAACAGCAGGCTCTCGATCGGGCGGAATTCGACGCCGACGCTGTAGGTCGCCTTGTCGACGGTGCTGTCACCGATCTTGAAGGCGTCATAGCGGCCCGAGCCGGTGACCGTCAGCGAGTCGAGCAGCGGCAGGCGCAGCTCGGAGGTCAGCGAGTAATTGCTGCGATGGCCGGCACCGGCGACCGCGGTGGTGCCCCACACGCTGCCATCCATCAGGCGCTCGTCCGGGGTGTAATCCCAGCCTTCGCTGCCGGCCTCGGCAACCACGGCGAAACCGGCATCACCGCCCGGCAGCGAGAACAGCGTGCCGTTGGTGAGCTGGAAGCGGCCCAGGTTCTGCCAGGTGCGGCTCTGGCTCTCCGTGTAACCGGTGAAGGTGGCGAAGTCGCCGGCCGGGATCGGCGCGTAGAAGGCTTCCCAGTTCGGCGCGAACACCGCGTAGCCGCTGCGGGTGCCCAGCTGCGGGCCCAGCACGTGTTCTTCGAAGTAGTTGTTGATCGGATCGGCCCAGCGCACGAAGTTGCGCTCGGTCAGCTTGTACTCGCCGCGGGTGAAGCTGGCGCTGTAATCCCAGTTGCCCAGCGTGCCGCGGCCACCCAGGGTGACCTGGTAAGCCTTGTTGCGGTCGGTATTGAGGATGTCCTTGTAACCGTTGGCGCCGATGTCTTCGGGGGCGAACGCGCGCTGCAGGTTCATCCACTGGCCGCTGGTCTGGTCCCAGAAGCGACCGTAGCCGGAGGCGGTGCCCCACCAGGTGTAGTTGGAGCCGGTGGCGTACTTCACGTCCTCGTAGCTGTAGAGCACGTCACCGAACAGCTGCAGGCTGTCATTCGCGTCGAAGGTGAACGAACTGTAGAGCTGCGCGCTGTCCTTGCCGTTCTTGACGGTCTTGTAGCCCGGGCTGTAGATCGAGCCGCAGGACTGGCCGGCCGCACGCGTGCCGAGCACCGTGGTGCCGCCGAACTGGCCGGCGACGTTGGCGCACAGGTTCGGGTCCATCATCAGGTAGGCGTTGCCCGCGGCCGGGTTGACGACCAGGAAGTCATTGGTCGGCACCTGGGCGGTATAGCCCTTGCCATTGGTGGTCTTGGTGACGTCGCGCTGGTAGCCCCAGATCGGATTGCTCGACTCGAACTGGGCATTGACCAGCACGTTGAGGCGGTCATCGGCGCTGTTGAAGCCGGTCGCGCCGCTGACGCGGAAGGTGCTGCCGCCGCCTTCGGTGTAGGTGCCGCCGCGTACATTGAGCACGCTGCCGTCCATCCGCTCTTTGAGGATGATGTTGACCACGCCGGCGATCGCGTCCGAGCCGTACAGGGAGGACTGGCCACCCGGCAGGATTTCGATGCGCTCGACGATGTCGATCGGGATGCCGCTGATGTTGTTGAAGGTGTCGCCGCCGTTGTACAGGGCGGGGTAGGACAGCATCGGGCGCCCGTTGATCAGGTACTTGGTGTAACTCGGGCTCAGGCCGAACATGCCGGCCGCTTCAGCGCCCTGGGTGAACGAGGCGGAGGTCTGGCCGCCCTGCAGGCCGCCGGTGGTCAGCGAGGACTGCTGCAGCACATCGGCCACGCTGGTGAAGCCGCGGGTCTGGATGTCTTCGGCGGTGATGGTCACCACCGGGGTATGGGTTTCGATCTCGGTCTGCGGGATCAGCGAACCGGTGACGGTGACCTTGTCCAGGTTGGTGGTGCCGGTGTCCTGGGCGAAGGCGGTGACGGCGCTGGTCAGCAGCATGCCGGTCAGTACGGCGGCGGTCAGCGGGTGGCGAGACAGAGTGGAGCGGTAGCGAGACATGGGCATCCCCGAGTGCGGTGTCGACGTGGTTGAGGCCATCCATGGGAGCGCTTGCACGAGGTGCAGAAGCCTTCCTTGCTTCGTCATCGAACGTAACACGGGCTTAACAAGGCTTACACGTTCTGGTCACATGACGATCCGACATGAGCGTTGGTTTTTCTTATAAAACGCTTTTAAATCAATCATGTATTGAAATGTATCAAAATGTAACTTCGCGGCGAATGACTCCCGCCTGAATATTTGCGACTGAAAACGATTCCCGTTTGGACCCGCTCGACGCCTTGCCGGTAGTCCCGCCCGGGTCCGCTGCGCCAGAACGGAACAAGCCCGGCGGGTGCCGGGCTTGTTGGGGGTGACGCTGTGGATGGATCAGAACTTGTAGTTCACGCCCATGTACATGAAGCGACCGATGTTGTCGTAGTACGCGCTGCCGACGTCGGAACCGAAGTAGTTGACCGGCGGGTTCTTGTCGAACACGTTGTCCACGCCCAGGTACACCTCCACGCCCGAGTCGGCCATGGTGTAGCCCACCTGCAGGTTGTGGTAGGTCATCGAGGGGTTCCAGATCGGACTCTGCGAGCCCGGGTTGCTGTTGTAGCTCTCCGGGAAGACGCGCAGGTTCTTGTGGATGTACACCATGTCCCAGCTGGCGCGGAAGTTGTTGAGCGTGTACTTGGCCGTGAACTGACCGCGCCAGCGCGGGTCGGTCACGTAGTTGGAGCGCTCTTTGTACTCGTTCGGGAAGTCCTGGAACTCCCACTCACGCGACTCCAGCAGGCGGGTGCCGACCAGGCGCAGGTTGGTGTGGCCACCCGCCATGCCGAAGTCGTAGTTCAACTCCACGTCCACGCCGGTACGACGGCTCTTGGCCAGGTTCTCGGTGATCGCGGTCCAGTCGTAGATGCTGTGTTCCGGGAACTCGGCGCCGTTGGAGCCGATGGTGCCGCCTGCCGGTGCACGCTTGATCATCGCGCAGAACACGTTGTTCACGCCTGCCGGCGAATCGACGCAGCGGGTGGCCAGGTTCTGTGCGCTGACCGAGCCGATCGCATCCTTCAGGGTGATGCGCCAGTAATCGACCGACATGCCGAAGCCTTCGAAGAACTCCGGCTGCCAGACGAAGCCGATCGAGGACGAGTCGGCCTGCTCCGGCTTCAGGTTCGGATTGCCGCCGCTGAGGCCAGGGCGGTTGGCGCTGTACGAGTCGACCCAGTCAGCCGGCACGCCCATGGCCGCGCAGTTGGCCGCACGCAGTGCCGGGTCGCCCGCCGTGGCCGGACGGTTGGGGTTGGTCGCATTGGTGTTGCAGGGGTCGTTGATGACCGCGAAGTTCTGCGACTGCTCGTCGTACAGTTCGGCGATGTTCGGGGCGCGGATCGCCTTGGCGACCGTGCCGCGGACGCGCAGCGAGGGCATCACTTCCCAGTCCAGGCCCACGTTCCAGGTCTTGGTCGAGCCGATCGTGTTGTAGTCCGAGTAGCGACCGGCCAGATCCAGCGACAGGCGGTTGATGCCCGGGATGTCGGCCAGCAGCGGGACGTTGGTTTCGACGAACACTTCCTTGACGTCGTAGGAACCGCCGCCGCCGGCAATGGCGTTGAGGAAGGTCAGGCCCTGCGCGGCCAGTGGATCGGTGCGCTCGGTGCTCTTCTCCTTGCGGTACTCGACACCGGCCGCGACGCCGACATCGCCGGCCGGCAATGCGAACAGTGCGTTATTGGCCACCGAGGCGGCGAACACGCTCTGCTGCAGCTTGCCGTGGTACTGCGAGCGCACGTTGAACCAGTCTGCCGCTTCCTGCGAGACGGCACCGTTGCCCATGATGCTGAAGGGGATGCAGCCATCACCCATCAGGTCGCGGCGGTACGGAGCGCCGGTCTGCGGGTTGAGCGCGCCCGGATCCAGGTCCATGCGGCAGACAATGCGGCCGTCAGGCGCGCGTACGGCGTCCAGGCCGGCGAACCAGCGCTCGTTGTAGCGGTTGTTGACGTTGACGCGGTTGATCTCGGTCTCGCCGTAGTTGCCGGAAACCTCGTAGCTCCAGTTGTCGCCGAACATGCCTTCGGCGCCGAACACGGCACGACGCGTCTCACGCTTGACCTCTTCGCCACGACGGCCGGCATCGACGTTGAAGCGGTTCACGATCAGGGTGCTGGCACCCGCCGCGTCCATCGCTGCACCGAGCTCCGGAGTCATATAGGCGTTGTCGCGACGCAGGCGCAGCGACGAATCGAAGGTCGGCTGGCCGAAGAAGGTCGACTCGGTCTTGGTGTACTTGCCTTCGAAGAACAGGCGGTGGCGATCGTTCAGATCGAAGTGCGCCGCGGTGTTGAAGCTGATGCGGTCGAACTTCGGCTGCAGATCGGCCACGGCGTTGAGATCGGTGAAATCGCAGTTGACGCAGCTGGTCGGGCTGACCACCGGACCATCAAAACGGTTCTGGCTGAAGCTGCCATCCGGATTGAAGTGGTAGCGGTAACCGTAGGTCTCCGGGCGCTGGTAGTTGAAGACGCCGCCCATCTGGAAGGAGCCGCCGTAGGACGTCGAGTAGTTGCCACCCGGGCGGGCCAGCACGGTCTGCGGGTTGCTCTGGCTGGGCGGACGGCTGGTGTCGTAATTCGGGTTCGGGACACTGACGTCGTACTGCCGGCCGATCGAGCGGTCGCCACGGCCGAAGCGGTCCTGTTCGCTGTATTCCAGCGCCACGGCAACGTTGCCACGGCCATCGGCGAACGACGTGCCGCCGGTCAAGGCGACGAAGGAGCGGTTGAAGCCGCCTTCGCCCGCGATGCCCTTCTGCGCGCGCGCCTCGAAGCCTTCGAAGTCCTTTTTCATGATGAAGTTGACGACGCCGGCCACGGCATCGGCACCGTAGATCGCCGAGGCGCCACCGGTGATCACTTCAACGCGTTCGATCCATTCCACCGGGATGGTATTGACGTCCACGGCGGTGCTGCCGGGGTTGGCGCCGACATGGCGGCGGCCGTTGACCAGCACCAGGGTGCGGTCATAGCCCATGCCACGCAGGTCCATCAGGCCGAGACCTGCGGTACCGATGTAGCGCGTGGAGTTGCCCAGGGTGAACGAGGGCGTGAGCTGCGGCATCTTGTTCATCAGGTCGCTGATGGTCAATGCGCCGGTCTGGCGGATTTCTTCAGCGGTGATGGCGGTGACCGGGGAGGAGGTCACGAAGCCGGTGCGGGCAATGCGGGAGCCGGTGACGCTGACCTTGTCCAGCTCGGTGGTCGCCGGGGCGTCCTGGGCGAGCGCCGGGGAGGCGGCCAGCACCAGGCTGGCGATCAGTGCGGAGGTCAGGGTGTTGCGCGCCGGAGCGCCGTGGTGCGAGATCTTCAAATCGTTTCGTCCCTCGGAACGGCCGAAAGACGACAACGTTCCGTGTTGAGTGTGTGTTCAGGCAAGCCTTGCCTGCCATCGAAATTAACATGTGGTTAACGGAATTTGTCTCATTTGTTACATTAAAATGAATGGGCGATGAAAACTTCAGGTTCGCGCCCTTTTTCGAGTGTGCGCAGTGACTTACGTTGCTTTTGCCAAGTCGGTCAGTATGACCACTGGCTGAATGTGGGCGTTGGGCATCCGGGGGCGCGGCGTGTGCGTGCGGGGGCTTCCGTCGGCGTCGCCGGGAGCGTGCTTGTATGATGTGCGGTTCCCCTTCCTGATCCAGCTGGTGTCCGCAGTGAACAGCTCCGCCCGTCGTCCCCACGCCAGCCAGGTGCAGAAGGGCCTGTCGCCCCATCCGCGCGTCCGCAACGTGATCGCCGTGGGCTCTGGCAAAGGCGGCGTCGGCAAGTCCACCACGGCGGTCAACCTGGCGGTCGCACTGGCCAGCCTCGGCGCTCGCGTGGGCCTGCTGGATGCGGACATCTATGGCCCCAGCGTGCCGGCCATGCTCGGCCTCAGCGGCCGCCCGGAGAGTCCGGACAACAAGTCGATCGAGCCGATGCGCGCGTTCGGGGTGGAGACCATGTCGATCGGCTACCTGATCGAAGACGAGACGCCGATGATCTGGCGCGGTCCGATGGCCACCTCGGCGATGACGCAGTTCTTCAATGACACGCTGTGGGACGACCTGGATTACCTGCTGATCGACCTGCCGCCGGGCACCGGTGACATCCAGCTGACCCTGACCCAGAAGATCCCGCTGGCCGGCGCGGTGATCGTCACCACGCCGCAGGACATCGCGACGCTGGATGCGAAGAAGGCGCTGAAGATGTTCGAGAAGGTCGAGGTGCCGGTGCTGGGCATCGTCGAGAACATGGCCGTGCATACCTGCAGCAACTGTGGCCAGGTCGAGCACCTGTTCGGTGAGGGCGGTGGCGAGCGCATGGCCGCCCAGTACGGGGTGCCGCTGCTGGGATCGCTGCCGCTGGAGATCGGCATCCGCGAGCAGGGTGACGCCGGCACGCCGATCACCGCCGCTGCCCCGGCGTCCCCGGCGGCGCAGGCGTATCTGCGTGCGGCAGAGCGCCTGATCGAAGAAGTGGCCAAGCGGCCGCGGGCGGCCATCCCGATCCTGTCCTCGCTGATCTGAGTGCAGGCGCGCAGCGCAGGCGCATCCACAGGCCCGGCACCCGCCGGGCCTGTTCGTTTCCGGCGCCGGGCGGCGGGGCTCGATTCCGCGGGCATCGCCGCTGGTCGCGACCGGGGTGGCTGTTTAGAATCGACATCCGGGCGCCCGTTGGCGGTGCCGTTGTTCCTTTTCGCACCCAGGACCCCCCATGAGCATCAAGAGTGACCGCTGGATCCGTCAGATGGCCGAGCAGCACGGCATGATCGAGCCGTTCGAAGCCGGCCAGGTCAAGCAGGCCAACGGCCAGCGCATCGTCAGCTACGGCACCTCCAGCTACGGCTACGACGTACGTTGCTCGCGCGAGTTCAAGGTGTTCACCAACATCAACTCCACGATCGTGGACCCGAAGCACTTCGATCCGGGCAGCTTCGTGGACATCGTCGGTGATGAGTGCATCATTCCGCCCAACAGCTTCGCGCTGGCCCGCACCGTGGAATATTTCCGCATCCCGCGCGACACCCTGGTGGTGTGCCTGGGCAAGAGTACCTACGCGCGCTGCGGCATCATCGTCAACGTGACCCCGCTGGAGCCGGAGTGGGAAGGCCACGTGACCCTGGAGTTCAGCAACACCACGCCGCTGCCGGCGCGCATCTACGCCAATGAAGGCGTGGCGCAGATGCTGTTCTTCCAGGCCGACAAGGACGACATCTGCGAGACCTCGTACAAGGACCGCGGCGGCAAGTACCAGGGCCAGACCGGCGTCACCCTGCCGCGCACCTGATGATCACGCGGGTGGCGCGGCGCACCTGATCGATCCCCGGGCGTGCTGCCGCGTCCGCGCCCGGCAGAGCCGACCGTTGGTCGGCTGCTTCTGCGGTTACCGTTACCCATCAAGGGGCGACCAAAAAAAAAGCGCGGAGTACTCCGCGCTTTTTTTGTGGCTTGGTCCGACGTGCGGCGCGGTGACCAAAAGCAGCGGACCAACGGTCCGCTCTACTTGCCGCGGCCGAACAGCAGGCCGATGCCAACGGCCACCAGCACCACCGGCCACCAGGTAAGGATCAGCTTTCCCATGTTCATGTTGGTCCAGCCCAGGTTGCTGGCCAGCAGGAACAGGCCGACGAGGATCAGGACGATGGCGGCGACAAGGTTGGAACGCATCAGGGGCAGGGTCCGCTAGGGCTGGGGCGAATATCCTAGCCGTTCCTTCCAGTGCGCGACACGCTCGGCCAGCACGTCCGGATCGAAACGGTGCGCCTGTCCCTGGCCCCAGACCGGACCGGGCCACGCCGGGTCGCCGACATGGCGGCCGATCACATGGAAATGCAGCTGGCGCACGATGTTGCCCAGCGAACCGATGTTGATCTTTTCGACCCCATCAGTGCCTTTGAGCGCCTTGCACGCCCGGTTCAACTCGGTCCGCAGTTTGTCCTGCTGCTCGCCATCCAGGTCGATCCACTCGGTCACGCCGCTCAGGCGCGGGACCAGGATCAACCAGGGATACCTTTCATCGTTCATCAATCGCACTTGCGATAACGGCCCTTCTGCTACCAGTACGCTGTCGGTGGCCAGGCGTGAATCCAGTTCGAACTCGCTCATCCAAGATGCTCCGCAAAGAAGTCCAGGGTGCGTTCCAGCGCCAGGTGGGCGCTGTCTGGATCATACGCATGTCCGACGCTGCGGTTGAAGGCGTGATCGGCCGGGTAGACGAAGGTGGGCATCTGCGGCAGCTTTTCGCGATGGGCCTTGATCGCCTCCGGCGGGATGCTCTTGTCCTGGGCGCCAAAGTGGAACATCACCGGCGCCTTGGGCGCTTCATCGAGGTATTTCACGTTGCGGGCGCCGTAGTAGCTGACCGAAGGCAGGCCCAGGCGCAGCGCCGAGAGCAGGGCGATGCTGCCGCCCCAGCAGTAGCCGACCGTGCCCACCTTGCCGGCCGGAGCCAGCCGGGAGGCGGCCGCGCGGACGATCTCCAGCGCCTTCTCGACCCCGAGCTCGTCGACCATCTGCAGGCCAGCGGCAACGCCGTCGCTGTCGTAGGGCAGTTCGGGTGGTTCCGCCTGGCCGGCGCCTGATTCGGCCAGGTCGAAGAACGAGGGCGCCAGCACCGCGTAGCCCTTGGCCGCGTAATCGTCGGCCACCGCGCGGATGTGCGGGTTGGCACCGAAGATTTCCTGGATCACCACCAGGCCCCCGCGTGGCTTGCCTGCCGGGCTCGCCTGCCAGGCGCGGACCGGTCCGTAATGCGTATCGAGCGTGATCCACTCACCCATGGTGCGAGACTCCCGTTGGTTCAGGCATTCATTATCGGCCCCGCGCGGGTTAGCGGGATGTCAGCGGGCGTGCCGGATCTGGCGGGATCGGCCCGATCCGGTTCAGGGGCGCGGGCTGAACGCCGGTATACTTGCCGCCGTTTCCGGCCCCAGGTCCCCACGCCATTCCGGCATGGGCCCAGGCCCCCAGAGTCCTTGCGATCCATGTCCCAGCTGAACCCCAAAGTCGGCTTCGTCAGCCTTGGCTGCCCGAAGGCCCTTGTCGATTCCGAGCGCATCCTCACCCAGCTGCGGTCCGAGGGCTACGACATCGTTCCCTCCTACGATTCGGCCGACGTGGTGGTGGTCAACACGTGCGGCTTCATCGATTCGGCCGTGACCGAGTCGCTGGATGCGATCGGCGAGGCGATGAACGCCAACGGCAAGGTGATCGTCACCGGCTGCCTGGGCAAGCGCCCGGAGCAGATCCGCGAGGCCTACCCCAACGTGCTGGCGGTGTCGGGCCCGCAGGACTACATGAGCGTGATGGAGGCCGTGCACGCCGCGCTGCCACCCAAGCACGATCCCTTCGTGGACCTGGTGCCCGACTACGGCATCAAGCTGACCCCGCGCCATTACGCGTACCTGAAGATTTCCGAAGGCTGCAACCATAAGTGCAGCTTCTGCATCATCCCCTCGATGCGCGGCAAGCTGGTCTCGCGCCCGGTCGATGAGGTGCTGCGCGAAGCCGAGCGGCTGGTGCGCGGGGGCGTCAAGGAACTGCTGGTGGTCTCGCAGGACACCTCGGCCTATGGCGTGGATGTGAAGTATGCCGAGCGCATGTGGCGCGACAAGGCCTACCAGACCCGTTTGAAGGCGCTGTGCGAAGGCCTCTCCGAGCTGGATGCGTGGACCCGCATGCATTACGTCTACCCGTACCCGCACGTGGACGAGATCGTGCCGCTGATGGCCGAGAACCGGATCCTGCCGTATCTGGACATCCCGTTCCAGCACGCCAGCCCGCGCATCCTCAAGCTGATGAAGCGCCCGGGCGCGGTCGACAAGACGCTCGAGCGCGTACAGCGCTGGCGCCAGCTCTGCCCGGATATCACCGTGCGTTCGACCTTCATCGTCGGCTTCCCGGGCGAGACCGATGCCGAGTTCGACGAGCTGCTGAGCTTCCTGGACGAGGCGCAGCTGGATCGCGTCGGTGCATTCGCTTACTCGCCGGTCACCGGCGCGACCGCCAACGATCTGCCCGGTGCGGTGCCCGAAGAAGTGAAGCAGGAGCGCCTGGCCCGCTTCATGGAACGCCAGGCGGAGATTTCCGCCGCGCGCCTGGAGGCCAAGATCGGCACCGTGCAGCAGTGCCTGGTCGATGCCATCGAAGACGGCATCGCGTTGGCCCGTTCGAAGGCCGATGCGCCGGAGATCGACGGTCTGGTGCATATCCAGAACGCGGAAGAAGCCAAGCTGCGCGTGGGCCAGTTCGTCGATGTCGAGATCACCGAAAGCGACGATCACGATCTGTTCGGCGACGCGATCCTCGCCGCCGAAGCGCGCAAGCCGTTCGATCTGCAGGTGCTGTGATCGTATCGGCGTCGACTGCCGATACTGGCGGTCGACGCCGCTTCATCGCACCGCCGCGCAACGCGGTGGATGCGACCTGCTTCGCGCAGCCGATCTACGCCGGGCTGCGCGACTCCCAGGATCTGATGGGGGCACCCGACTGGCCCTCCATCGCAGCGCTCGACGCACGCCTGGCGTTGCCAGACAAGCATCTGGCCGAGCAGGACGAGGCGTTGCTGGCCGACGGCCTGCACTATGAAACGCGCATCGCCGAGCATGGCCTTATCGCCACGCGTGCGGACAACTGGCATGACCTGTTCAATGCGCTGATCTGGGCGCACTACCCATCGATCAAGCACGCGCTCAACCGGCAGCAGTGCGGCCACGTCGCGGCAATGGCGCCGGGGCAGCGCAACCGCGCGCAGGCCGCACTGACCCAGTTCGACGAAACCGGCGTGATCGTGCGCGTACGCGATCCGGCATTGCTGCGTGCGTGGGACCAGCACGACTGGACAGCGCTGTTCGAGGGCGGGGCAGGGCAGTGGTGCCGTGGTGCAATCGCCGTCGCCGCGGTGATCGGGCATGCCTTGCTGGAGCAGGCGCTGCTGCCGGACCGCCTGCTGGTCGGCAAGTGCGTGGTGGTGGCGGGCGATGACGATGCCACCGTGGTTGCGGCGGTGGCGCAGGCCATCGCGGACGGTGCGCTGCTCAACGATCCCCTGGAGCTGCGGCCGTTGCCGCTGGCGGGGATACCGGGCTGGCGCGCGCAGCAGGATGCGGCGTTCTACCGCCAGGCCGCGTACTTCCGGCCGTTGCGCGAAGGACGGGTCTATCCCGCGCTGCTGCGGTAGATCCAGGCCATGCGGGGATGCACGTGCCGTCAGCCGGGATACGCCACCGACAGGATCGCGAACCCATGGCGGCCACTGGGCAGTTCCACCTCGAACTCATCGTCCACGCGCTTCTTCAGCAGCGCGCGGGCCAAGGGCGAATCGATGCTGATCCAGCCGGCACCGGCATCGGTCTCGTCCGGGCCGACGATGCGGTACACGTGGATGTCGCCTGAGTCGACGTTCTCCAGTTCGACCGTCGCCCCGAAGAACACCGCGTTCGGATCGGTCGGGGCCGTGTCGACGATGCGCAGCGCTTCCAGCCGCTTGGTCAGATAGCGCACGCGCCGGTCGATCTCACCCAGCTGCTTCTTGCGGTAGGTGTACTCGGCGTTCTCGGAGCGGTCGCCTTCCGCGGCGGCGGCGGCCAGTGCCTTCACCACCTCCGGGCGCTTGTGCCGCCACAGTTCATCCAGTTCGGTCTTCAGCCGCTGGTGGCCCTGTGCGGTGATCAGGGCCGTGCTTTTTTCCGCGGGGGGACGCCAACGCGACATCAGGTCTGCTTGTGCTCTTCAAAAGGTGCCGCGCCATCCGGCGCGACACGGAGTATCAACGCTTTCCGCCGAAAATGCCGCCGAGCAGGCCGCGCACGATCTGGTTGCCCAGCTTGGTGCCGACGGTGCGCGTGGTCTGCTTGGCCATGGTTTCGATCATGCCCTGGCGGCGCTTGGTGCCGAAGATCGCATCCTTGATCGACTGGCCGAAGCCGCCTTCCTGCGCCTCATCCTGCTGGCGCGTACGGGCCTTCGGCGCATCCGCCTGTTCGACGGTCTTCTGCGCGCGCTGCGCCAGCCGTTCCGCAGCCGATTCGCGGTTGATCGCGGTGTCGTAGCGGGTGCCGACCGGACTGCCGGCACGCACCTGCGCACGTTCGGCCTCGCTGATCGCACCCATCCGGCAGCGCGGCGGCGCGATCTGGGTCTGCTGCACGGGCGAGGGGATGCCCTTGTCCTGCAGGGTGGAGACCAGCGCTTCGCCGGTACCCAGCTTGGCCAGCGTTGCAGCCACATCCAGTTTCGGATTGGGCACGAAGGTTTCGGCGGCGACCTTCACGGCCTTCTGGTCGCGCGGGGTGAACGCGCGGAGCGCGTGCTGCACGCGGTTGCCGAGCTGGCCGAGGATGTTGGCCGGCACGTCATCCGGGAACTGCGAGCAGAAGTACACGCCCACGCCCTTGGAACGGATCAGCCGGACCACCTGCTCGATGCGCTGGACCAGTGCCGGGGGGGCGTCATCGAACAGCAGGTGCGCCTCGTCGAAGATGAAGACCAGCTTGGGCTTCTCCAGATCACCCACTTCCGGCAGTGTTTCGAACAGCTCCGAGAGCAGCCACAGCAGGAAGGTCGAATACAGGCGCGGCTTCAGCACCAGCTGGTCGGCGGCGAGGATGCCGATCACGCCGCGGCCATCGTGGTTGACGCGCATGATGTCGGCCAGCTCCAGCGCTGGCTCGCCGAAGAAGGCTTCGCCGCCGTCCTGCGACAGGCGCAGCAACGAGCGTTGGATCGCAGCCACCGTCTGCGCGCTGACCAGGCCGTACTCCGTGGAAATGTCCTTGCGCTCTTCGGCGACCAGGCCGAGCAGGGCACGCAGATCATCCAGATCGAGCAGCAGCAGGCCACGGTCGTCGGCCAGCTTGAACACGATGTCGAGCACGCCGGCCTGGGTGTCGTTGAGTTCCAGGATGCGGGCCAGCAGGGTCGGGCCCATCTCGCTCACCGTGGTACGCACCGGGTGGCCCAGCTTGCCGTACAGGTCCCAGAAGATGGTCGGGCTGGCAGCGGGGGCGTAATTGGCCACGCCGATCTGCATCGCACGCTGCAGCAGCGCTTCGGTGCCGGTGCCGGGCACGGCCAGGCCGGACACGTCGCCCTTCACGTCTGCCAGGAACACCGGCACGCCGATCCGCGAGAAGCCCTCGGCCAGCGTCATCAGGGTAACGGTCTTGCCGGTGCCGGTCGCGCCGGCGACCAGACCGTGGCGGTTGCCCAGCCTCGGCAGCAGGGTCACGGGGATATCGTCGGTGATGCCTTTGCCGAGCAGAATCGGATCCATGGTCAACTCGCTGTGTGAATAGGCGGGATTCTAAACGTCGGCATCGGCCGGCCGGCAGACGGGTTGCCCCGATGCAAGCGGCACGGCTACTCTGCCCCATCGTTCGCACACAGTGCCAAAAATGCCCGTTCCTGTCTTGCTTGTCCGTGGTTGGCCGTTGCTGGCGGTCGCCGCGATGCTGTCGTTCGTCCCCGAGGCCCATGCCCAGCGCGTCTCCGCCCGCGACAAGGCCAAGGTGGAGGCGCTCGATCAGCGCATGACGGCGGCCGAGAAGCGCTACAACGCCGCGCTGGTACTGGTGAACAACGCCGACCCAAAGGGCACCAACGAGGCCGACGCCGCGCTGGAGGACATGGAGGACGTGATCAGCGCCTGCGTGGCCCAGAAGGGCTGCCAGGTCAGCAACCTGCTGCCGACCTACAAGCGCCTGCTCAAGAGCAACGCCGACAGCCAGCAGGACAGCGAGGACGGCATGGCCGTCGCCGATGGCACCCTGCTGGAGGCCGACCCGGACCATGTCGGCCCGCTGGCTGCCGACGTGCCCGAAGCCGCCCGCGCCGCAGCGCTGCTCAATGACAAGCGGCACGCCTTCGACAGCATGGTCGAGTACAACCCGGCCGTGCAGGCGGGCATCCGCCGCTGGCTGACCGACATGCGCCCGGCGCTGCTCACCAGCTACGAGAACTACCAGAACCTGCGTGCGGTGATGTGGCCGGAATGGGAGAAGCGTGGCCTGCCCGAAGCGTTGCTGTTCGGTATCATGGCAAAGGAATCCAACGGACGCGTGCATGCGTCCTCGCGTGCGGGCGCGGCGGGGCTGATGCAGTTCATGCCGGCCACCGGCCGCCGTTTCGGGCTGGGCCCGGATGGCACCGGCTTCGATACCCGCTTTGATGCGCGCAGCGCGGCCGAGGCCAGCGCGACCTACCTCAACGAACGCATGCGCGAGCTCAACAACAGCGTCGAGCTGTCGCTGGCCGGTTACAACGGCGGTGAGGGCCGTGCGATCCGCGTGTTCCGCCAGTATCCGGGCCAGAGCTTCTGGACCGACAGCGTCTACAACCAGTTCCCGGGCGAGACCAAGGACTACGTGCCGATGGTGATCGCCGCGGCCTGGATCTATCTGCACCCGCAACAGTACGGCGTGGAGTTCCCGAAGATCAGCGCACAGCCGGCCACCATCCGCCTGGCCAAATCGACCACGATCTATGAACTGACCATCTGCCTGGGCAGCACCGGCACCCGTGACGGCTACATGCGCGCACTGCGCAACCTCAATCCGCGCTACGAGGCCGATGGCTGGATTCCGGCCGGTACCACCATCAACGCGACCACCCGCATCGCCGGGCTGTACAACCGCTTCTGTGTCAGCGGTCCGCGCGCCGATCTGGCCCGCACCCTGATCACTGCCGACCTCAATGCGGCGATCGTGCGCCCCACTGCGGTCAGCTACACCGGCAACGTGGCGGTGGGCAGCGTGGTCCCGGTCGCCCAGGCCCAGGCCATGCCGGCGGTGACCCCGGCCGCGCCCGTCGCCGTCCCGGCCGCCAAGCCCAAGGCGAAGCCGGCCCGCAGTTACAAGGTGGGCAAGGGCGAAACCCTCGGCAAGATCGCCGCCAGGTTCCAGTGCGACGTGCCGACCCTGGCCCGGGCCAACGGCCTCAAGGCACCGGCCTATTCGCTCAAGCAGGGCCAGAGCATCAAGCTGCAGGGCTGCGACAAGTAAGCGATAACCGGGTAGGCTCGCCGGCATCACGCCTGCGGCCGCCCGGCCCAGCACATCCATCGCAGGGTCGGCCACGTGCCGGCGCTCACCGCAACACGCATACAGGACAGCAAGATGGATATCACCGCGATCAACGAGATGTTCGCCAACATCCGTGAAAACACCGATTGGGACCTCAACGGCCCGATGCTGTGGGGGTACTTCTTCGTCAACACCACGCCGGAGCCGCTGCACGGCCTGGGCGGGAAGCTGGTCGAGCTCGGCTACACCCTGGTGGAAGTATTCGAGCCGGACCTGGAAGAAGGCGAGGCCCCGTACCACGTGCTGCACGTGGAGCGCGCCGAGGTCCACACCGAAGCCTCGCTCGATGCCCGCAACCATGAGCTGCAGGCCCTGGCCGAAGCGAACGGCGTGGAAGACTACGACGGCATGGACGTCGGCCCGGTCGAGATCTGATCGGCGCGATCCGATCGAACCGGACAGAACGAAAAACGCCCCGGGACACCGGGGCGTTTTTGTTGGAGCGGATCGCAGGTTCTACCGGCACTCCCGTTACGTCAGGGTCGCCAGCGCCTGCCCCAGCTGCACCGCATGCTCGGCATCCAGATGCGGCGCGAACTCGGCCACGCCCGGCGGCAGCAGCACGATCACGGTCGAACCGTAATTGAAGCGCGCCATCTCCGCGAAGCGCTCCAGGGTGATGCCCTTGCCGCGGTAATCCTTGCGCGTGATGGTATCGCCGTAGGCCGGAATCTCCTCGCCGCCCCACACCGTCTCCACGCCGGAGACCAGCAGCGCGCCGACCATCACCGAGACCATCGGGCCAAAGTCCGTATCGAAGTGGCAGACCAGGCGCTCGTTGCGGGCGAACAGCCCCGGCACCTTGTTCACCGCGGCCGGGCCGACACTGAACAACCGCCCCGGCACATGCACGGTCTCGCGCAGCGTGCCGGTCCACGGCATGTGCACGCGGTGGTAATCCTTCGGCGAGAGATACACGGTGGCGAACAGGCCGTGGTGGAACACCTCCGCATCCTTGGCATCGCCCAGCAGCTCGGCAGCGGTGAAGGACTGCCCCTTGGCCTGGAAGATGCGCCCGTCCTCGATCTTGCCCAGCTGGCTGATCCGGCCATCGGCCGGCATCACCAGCGTGCGCGGATCGGCATCGGCCACGCGCGCGCCCGGCTTCAGCGCGCGGGTGAAGAACTGATTGAAGGTCGGGTAGCTGCGCGGGTCCGGATTGGCGGCTTCGGCCAGGTTCACGCCGAACTTGGCGGTCACGGTATCGATCAGCCAGCGCGAGACCCGCGGGTTGCTGGAATACGCCAGTCTGCGCGCCATCGACGACAGCAGGCGGTGGGGCAGGGCGTAGCTCAGCGTGGTCATCAAACTCATGGGGCGGATTTCTCGGTCAGCAGGTGCAGGTCGCGGGCGATCGCCTGCGCTTGGAAAGGAGGGCGGATCAGGCCGGCCAGGCGGCCTTCCGGGTCCAGCACGGCCAGGCTGGCCGAGTGTTCGAGGGTGTAATCCTCGGGGTTTTCATCGAAATGCTTGCCCGGCACCTTCTGGAACACGAAGCCCAGCGAGGTGGCGAAGCGTTCCAGCGAGGGGACATCGGCCGTGGCTGCCAGGGTGTCCTTGTGGAACGCATGCACGTACTCGCCCAGTCGTGCCGGCGTGTCGCGCTCGGGATCGACCGAAATGAAGACCAGCCGCGGGCGCAGCGTCTCGGGCAGGGCTTCCCACTGCTTCTGGGCCTGGGCCAGATCGGCCAGCGTGGTCGGGCAGACGTCCGGGCAGAAGGTGAAGCCGAGGAACACCAGGGTCCAGTGGCCCTTCAACTCGCCGGGAATCAGGCGGGTGCCGTCGGATTGGCTGAGGTTGAAATCGGGCAGCGGACGCGGCTGCGGATAGAACGTGATCGACTCCGTGGCAGGGCGGTCACCGCCCGGTGTGGGCGCGAAGACCTTCTGCGCCACGACCAGGCCCAACCCGGCGGCCAGGGCGATCAGCAGGATGATGCCGACATTGCGATTGAACATAAGGGCCCCGTCCCGGAAGTAGCCACCATGATAGAGGGATGCGGGCGGCGGCGTCCCGTGGGGGCGTTTCCCGTTACCGCCACCTGGAGCGACGCTACCGACTTTCGGCTCAGGGCGTCGGCACGGGTGGGGTTCCGGGACCCGCCGTGAATCCATCCCTGGCGTCTCGTGAGCAGCATCCATGCTGCTCAACGGTCCCGGAACCCCACCCGTGCCGCCACCTCGACAGTTGGCCGACGCGGATGGGTAAGCAGAGCCAATTGCACAGCCGAGCGTCGAAACCTCCGCATCTGGGTGGCAGGACACTCGCTGCTGTTTGCGAAATGCAAGCATGGCTCGGCGCTGCAAAAACAGTCTTCGGCGTGTGAGCCGCGCCAGCTGCCTTGGCCTTGGCTGTTTCCGAAAGAACCAGCCCACTGTCAAAGGCGTGGCGGGGGTGGGAGGGCGGGACCGTCAAGCGGCATGGATGCCGCTTGTCGAGCCCCCAGGGATGGGTTTACGGCGTGTCCCGCCCTCCCACCCCTGCCACGCCAGCCGACGGACTGGCAACCGCCGCATTGGCTTCTGTCTTGATCCTGGCCTTGGCTTCGGCTTCGGCTCGTTTCGACTGCAACGGATGCCCCGGCCCGCCCCAGCGCCTATAATCGGGGGCCACATTGCCTGTTGCCCCGCCATGACCGCCGAAACGGCCGCCGAACTCCACACGATCATCGACCTGATCCGCTACGGCACCAGCCGTTTCAACGCCGCCGGGCTGACCTTCGGGCACAGCTACGACAACGCCCTGGACGAAGCCACCCAGCTGGTCCTGCACAGCCTGCACCTCCCGCACGACCTTGGCCCCGCCTACGGCCAGGCGCGCCTGCTGCAGGACGAAAAGGTCCGCGTGCTGGAGCTGTTCCAGCGCCGCATCGACGAGCGCATCCCGGCCGCTTACCTCACCGGTGAGGCCTGGTTCGCCGGCCTGAGCTTCAAGAGCGACGCGCGCGCCCTGGTGCCGCGCTCGCCGATCGCCGAACTGATCGAGTGCGGCTTCGAGCCGTGGCTGGCCGGCCGCGATGTCCATCGCGCCCTCGACCTGTGCACCGGCTCGGGCTGCATCGCCATCGCCATGGGCCACTACTACCCGAACTGGGAAGTGGACGGCGTCGACCTCAGCGACGAGGCCTTGTCGCTGGCCGAAGAGAACAAGGAGCGGCTGCAGACGCAGAACGTCACCCTGCTCAAGTCGGATCTGTTCAACGGCCTGACCGGCCGTCATTACGACCTGATCGTCACCAATCCCCCGTACGTCACCAACGACGAGACCGATGCCCTGCCGCAGGAGTATTCCTACGAGCCGGAAATGGGCCTGCGTGCCGGCGACGATGGCCTGGACCTGGTGCTGAAGATCCTGCGTGATGCCCCGCTGCACCTGAGCGAGGACGGCCTGCTGATCTGTGAAGTGGGTGAATCCGAGCAGCACCTGTACAAGCTGCTGCCGGAAGTGGATTTCCGCTGGGTCGAGTTCAAGGTCGGCCAGATGGGCATCTTCGCCGTCGAGTGCCGCGAACTGATCGCGCACAGTGCCCGCATCACCGAACTGGCAGCGCAGCGGCCGTGAGTTCCAACAGCTTCGGCAAACTGCTGACCGTCACCACCTTCGGCGAATCGCACGGTCCGGCGATCGGCTGCGTGGTGGACGGCTGTCCGCCGGGGCTGGAAATCAGCGCCGACGAATTCGCCCACGACCTGCAGCGGCGGGCGACCGGCAAGAGCCGGCACACCTCCGCGCGGCGCGAAGCCGATGAGATCGAGATCCTGTCCGGGGTGTACGAAGGCCGTACCACCGGCACCCCGATCGGGCTGCTGATCCGCAATACCGACCAGCGCAGCAAGGATTACACCAACATCGCCCAGCAGTTCCGTCCGGGCCATGCCGACTACAGCTACTGGCAGAAGTACGGCATCCGCGACCCGCGTGGTGGCGGTCGCTCGTCCGCGCGCGAAACCACCATGCGTGTCGCCGCCGGTGTCATCGCCAAGAAGTGGCTGCTGCAGCGTCATGGCGTCACGGTGCGTGGCTATCTCTCGCAGCTGGGCGAGATCACCCCGGCCGGCTTCGACTGGGCGGCGGTGGAAGACAACCCGTTCTTCTGGCCGGTCGCCGATCAGGTGCCGGCGCTGGAGAGCTACATGGATGCGCTGCGCAAGTCCGGTGATTCGGTCGGTGCGCGCGTCAACGTGGTGGCTGACGGCGTACCGCCGGGCTGGGGCGAGCCGATCTACGGCAAGCTCGATGGCGATCTGGCGGCCGCGCTGATGAGCATCAACGCGGTCAAGGGCGTGGAGATCGGCGACGGCTTTGCCAGCGCCGCGCAGAAGGGCACCGAGCACCGTGACCTGCTCACCCCGCAGGGCTTTGCCAGCAACCATGCCGGCGGCATCCTCGGTGGCATCTCCACCGGCCAGCAGGTCACCGCCTCGATCGTGCTCAAGCCGACCTCGAGCCTGCGCCTGCCCGGTGCCACGGTGGATGCCAGCGGTGCCTCGGTCGAGGTGATCACCACCGGTCGTCACGATCCCTGCGTCGGCATCCGTGCCACGCCGATCGCCGAGGCGATGATGGCCCTGGTGCTGATGGACCAGGCGCTGCGCCACCGCGCCCAGTGTGGTGATGTCGGCGAGATCACCCCGCGCATCCCCGGCACGATCGATGGCTGATCCGCGCCCCAAGGTCTGGGTCAGCCAGCCCCTGTTCGACGATGTCGTCGAGCAGCTCGGGCAGCATTTCGACCTGACCATGACCGGCGACGTCACCCGCTATACGCCGCAGATGCTGGCCGGGCAGTTGGCCGGCGTCGATGGCGCGCTGATCACCCTGAACGAACGCATCGGCGCGGCGGAGATCGCCAACGCGCCCCAGCTGCGTGCGATTGCCAACGTCGGTGTGGGCTACAACAACCTGGATATCGACGCGCTCAGTGCCGCCGGCATCCTGGCCAGCAACACCCCGGATGTCCTGACCGACACCACGGCCGATCTTGGCTTCGCGCTGCTGATGGCCACCGCGCGTCGCATCACCGAATCCGAGCGCTGGCTGCGGGATGGCCACTGGGGCCAGTGGTCGTTCCAGACCATGCTCGGTGCGGACATCCACGGCAGCACGCTGGGCATCCTCGGCATGGGCCGCATCGGCCAGGGCATCGCCCGCCGCGGTGCGCACGGCTTCGGCATGCGCGTGCTGTACCACAACCGCTCGCGGCTGCCCGAGGCCACCGAGGCCGAGGTCGGCGCGCAGTACGTGGACCTGGATACCCTGCTGGCACAGGTTGATCACCTTGTCCTGGTGCTGCCGTACAACGCCGCCTCGCATCACATCATCGATGCTGCCGCGCTGGCGAAGATGAAGCCGACCGCCACCCTGATCAACATCGCCCGTGGCGGCATCGTGGATGAGCTGGCGCTCGCCGATGCGCTGGCCAACGGTCGCCTGGCCGCGGCCGGGCTGGACGTGTTCGAAGGCGAGCCGACGGTGCGCCCGGAACTGCTCGCCCTGCACAACATCGTGCTGACGCCGCACATCGGCAGTGCCAGCCAGGCCACGCGCCGGGCGATGGTGCAGCTGGCCGTGGACAACCTGACCGCTGCACTGGGGCAGGGTCCGGATGCCGGCCATCCGCCGAGCGCCATCAACGCCGAGGCTGTCGCTGCGGTGAAAACCGGCGACGCGACCGTGGGCGGCAAAAAAATCGACGACGCAAAACGATAGGGAACCGCGCTGGCCAACAGGCGAGGTTCCCGAACCGGCAGGTACCGACCGATGGTCGGCACCTATCTCCAAGGCACGGCAGGTACCGATCGTTGGTCGGTACATATCCCCAACGCACGTTACGTATCGGCCACAGGTCGGTACACCCAACACGAGGTTCCCCCATGAGCAATCCAGATCGTCGTTTCCACGTCGCCGTCGTCGGTGCCACCGGTGCTGTCGGCGAAACCATGCTGGCCATCCTGGCCGAGCGCAACTTCCCGATCGCCACGCTGAGCCTGCTCGCGTCCTCGCGTTCGGCCGGTGGCGAGATCGAATACCAGGGCGAGAAGATCAAGGTCCAGGACCTGGGCACCTTCGATCCGAACGGCGTGGATATCGCGTTGTTCTCCGCCGGTGGCAGCGTCTCCCTGGAGTTCGGTCCGAAGTTCGCCGCGGCCGGTGCGGTGGTGATCGACAATTCTTCGGCCTTCCGTTACGACGATGACGTCCCGCTGGTCGTCTCCGAAGTAAACCCGGAGGCGCTGAAGCACCGCCCGCGCGGCATCATCGCCAACCCGAACTGCTCGACCATGCAGATGCTGGTCGCCCTGGCCCCGCTGCACCGCCAGTACGGCATCGAGCGCATCAACGTGGCGACCTACCAGTCCGTTTCCGGCGGTGGTCGTTCGGCACTGGAAGAGCTCGGCAAGCAGACCGGCCAGCTGCTCAGCTTCCAGGACATCGACCCGCAGCGCTTCCCGGTGCAGATCGCGTTCAATCTGATCCCGCACATCGATGACTTCCAGGACAACGGTTTCACCAAGGAAGAAATGAAGCTGGTCTGGGAAACCCGCAAGATCCTCGGCGATGACAGCATCCTGGTGAACCCGACCGCGGTGCGCGTGCCGGTGTTCTATGGCCACTCCGAAGCGGTCACCATCGAAACCCGCGACAAGGTCACCCCGGACGCGGCGCGCGAGCTGCTGGCGCGTTCGCCGGGCGTGGAAGTGGTCGACAAGCATGAAGCCGGCGGCTACCCGACCCCGGTCACCCATGCCTCGGGCACCGATGCGGTGTACGTCGGCCGCATCCGCGAGGATCTGTCGCATCCGCGTGGCCTGAACCTGTGGATCGTGTCGGACAACATCCGCAAGGGTGCCGCCCTCAATGCGGTGCAGCTGGCCGAGCTGGTCGCTGCCGAAGGCTGATCGCGCGGTGGTCGGCGGCATGGGGATGCCGCCGACCACCCGCATCGAAACATCGCCGATCACGGGGGGAGCCGTTATATTGGCCGCCATGAAGAACCGGGCTCCGGGCGCACTGCGTCCGCTCAAGTATGTGTCGACGCTGCTGCTGGCCTTGGCCAGCAGTTCCGCCATGGCCCTGGGCCTGGGCGATATCCGGGTGCTGTCCAAGCCGGGCCAGCCGCTGCTGGCCGAAATCCCCGTCATTTCCGCCGATCCGTCCGAGCTGGAAAACCTCCGCGTCGCGCTGGCCTCGCCGGCGACGTTTGCCCGGGTCGGGCTGGAGCCGCCGTCCGGGCTGGTCAGCGAGCTGCAGTTCGAGTTGACCCGCAATGCGCAGGGCCGCGCCGTGGTGCGCGTAAGCAGCCATGCGCCGGTGGCGACGCCTTCGTTGAATTTCCTGATTGAAGCCGATTGGGGGCAGGGCCGCCTGGTCCGTGAGTACTCCGCGCTGGTGGACGCGCCCAACAGCGCGGCCGCCGTGGCCGAGCCGGAGATCGTCGCCCCGGCTGGCGCGATGTCCAATGCCATCATTCGTGAGCCGGCACCGCAGGCGGCACCTGTCGCGGCCACGCCGCCGCGCCGCGCCGAACCGGCGGCCCCGTCGCGCCCGGCCGGGCCACGCGCTGCACCCGCCGCGCCGGTTGCGGCGGCCGATGGCAGCGTCACCGTGCAGCGCGGACAGACGCTGTCGCAGATCGCGGGCTCGCTGGCCCGGGAGCAGGGCATCAACCGCGACCAGGCGATGATCGCGCTGCTGCGGGCCAACCCCGACGCCTTCATCCGTGGCAACGTGAACCTGCTCAAACAGGGCGCGGTGCTGCGCACGCCAGGCGCCGATGCGCTGGCGCAGATCGATGCGCAGCAGGCCGCGGCGATCGTGCGCGAACACACCGCGCAGTGGCGGCAATCGCGGGCGGCGATCCCGCAACCGGCCGACAGTGGCGTCGCCGCTGCACCGGCACCGGCAACCGCGGCCCCGGCCGCCAACCAGGGCGCTCGCCTTGAAATCGCGCCGGCCGTTGCCGCCGCGGGCACCACCGCAGGTACAACCACCGGCACCGCTGCCGGCACCGAGGGCGACATGCTGGCGAACGAACAACTGCGACAGGCCAAAGAAGACGTTGCCACGCGCGATGCCGAGATCCAGGAACTGCGTGAGCGCGTGGCCGAGCTGGAAAAGCTCAAGGCGCAGCAGCAGTCGCTGATCGCGATGAAGGACACCGACCTGGCCGCCGCGCAGCAGCGTCTGGAGCAGGCACCCGGCAGCCGCGACAGCGCCAGCAGTGGCTGGTACTGGCTGGGCCTGGTCGTGCTGCTGCTGGTGGTCGGCGGGTGGGCGCTGGTGCGGCGTCGCAAGCCGTCGCCACTGCCGCCGCTGGCGAACGATGGGCACGGCGGCGCCTCGCTGGCCGCCGCCGTGCCGACGGCCGATCATGTGGACGAACCGGCCGCGCAACGCGACGACGCGCATCGCGTGCCCGACGAAGAAGCCGTTGCAGAGGCCGATGTGTACGCCGGCCTCCGCCGCGAGCCGGTGTTCTCGCTGGCTCCCTCCACGCACGATGCGCAGCCGCAGGATCGCCTGGATGCGCCGCACTGGAGTGCCAACGTGACGGACGAAGCGCCGGTGTTGCCGGAGGTCGAGGCCACCGCTGCGTCGGCCTACGGTATCGACGCCGACGCGCAGCATGTGACGGTGGACGATGCGCTGTTCCGTGAACCGGCGCCGCTGATCGAGCCGCCGGCCCACGCATTGGAAGCCGCGGCGCAGCCTTCGTTCCGCGGCGTGTTCGAGTTCCCGGACGAGCCGGTGACCGCTGAGGAACACCGCTCGGATGCGGCCGATGATCGCGTTGGCGACGACGCTGCGCCGGTCACCGCCAGCGCGGACGACACCGTCGAGATGGCCGTCCCGGTCGCCCATGAGGCCACCGTCGCCCCCATCGGCAGCCCCGGCCGCGACCGCCTGGAGCTGGCGATCGCCTACCTGGACCTCGGTGACGCCGAGACCGCACGCACCCTGCTGCATGAAGTCGCCGTCGGCGCCGATCCGCACAGCCAGGCCGAGGCGCGCGAACTGCTGGCGCGGCTGGGATGAGCGACGCCCGCCCGGTAGCAGTGCGCGAGCGCCGCCTGGACTACGTCGAGTTCGCCTCGCGCGATCCCGCCGCCAGCCGCCGCTTCTTCGAACAGGCGTTCGGCTGGTCGTTCGTGGATTACGGTCCGGACTACACCGCCTTCGACGACGGTCGCTTCCAGGGCGGTTTCTTCCGTGCCGCGCCGCAGACCGCCTCCGCAGGTGGCGCTCCGTTGCTGGTGATCTACGCCGACGATCTGCAGCCGATGCTCGAGGCCGTGCTGGCCCAGGGCGGGCAGGTGACCAAGCCGGTGTTCGCCTTCCCGGGCGGGAGCCGGTTCCAGTTCCTGGAGCCCGGCGGCAACGAGCTGGCCGTGTGGTCCGAGCGCGACGCTGCCTGACGCACTACCCGGCGCCTGCGCCGGTCCCCCAAAACACAGAGGTTCACCATGCGCTACGCACTGGGCGTGGAATACGACGGCAGCGAATTCAAAGGCTGGCAGCAGCTCGGTGAGAGTGGCTGCCCAAGCGTGCAGGCCAGCCTGCAGGAGGCGCTGTCCTCGGTGGCCAATGCACCGATCCAGGTCGTGTGTGCCGGGCGTACCGATGCCGGCGTGCATGGCGAATGCCAGGTCGTGCATTTCGATACCGACGTCGTGCGCGATCCGCGCAGCTGGATGCTGGGTACCACCACCCGCCTGCCGCGATCGATCGCGGTGCGCTGGTGCGTACCGGTGGCCGATGAGTTCCATGCACGCTTCGCCGCGCGCGCGCGCCGCTATCGCTACCGGCTGCTGAACCGCCAGGTCCGCCCGGCGCTGTACCGGCAGACCCTGAGCTGGGAGCGCAGGCCGCTGGATGCCGGGCTGATGCATGCGGCCGGCCAGGCCCTGCTGGGCGAGAACGACTTCAGCGCCTTCCGCAGCGTGCAGTGCGAGGCCCTGCACGCGCGTCGGAACATGCAGTCACTCTCGGTGACCCGCCAGGGCGAGGTGGTGGAGGTTGCCGTTCAGGCCAATGCATTCCTTCATCACATGGTGCGCAATATCGTCGGTTCACTGATTCTGGTCGGTTGTGGTGAGCAGCCGGTCTCGTGGATGGAGCAACTGCTGGCCGGGCGCGACCGTACCGTGGCCGGCCCGACCGCTCCGCCGCAGGGATTGGTCTTCGTTGGTCCCCTGTACCCCGACAACTGGCAGCTGCCTGCCGAGGTCACCTTATGAGCCGCTCCTTCTACCGCACCCGTATCAAGTTCTGCGGCATGACCCGTGCCGGCGATGTGCGCCTGGCCGGCGAACTCGGCGTGGACGCGGTCGGCTTCATCTTCGCCCGCGAGAGCAAGCGCCGGGTCGCCCCGGCCGAAGCGCGCGCCATGCGCCAGGCGATCGCGCCGATGGTGGATGTGGTGGCCTTGTTCCGCGACAACACCAAGGAAGAGGTGCGCGAGGTGCTGCGCACGGTGCGGCCGACCCTGCTGCAGTTCCATGGCGAGGAAGACGAGTCGTTCTGCCGCAGCTTCAACATGCCCTACCTGAAGGCCGTGGCGATGGGCGGCAAGGACGAGGTCAACGCCCGCCAACTGCAGCTGCGCTATCCGAGCGCCGCCGGCTTCCTGTTCGACAGCCACGCCCCCGGTGGCGGTGGCGGAACCGGTGTGGCCTTCGACTGGACCCGCCTGCCGACCGGCCTGCACCGGCCGTTCCTGCTGGCCGGTGGGATCACTCCGGACAATGTGTTCGACGCCATCGTCGCCACTCTCCCGTGGGGCGTGGATGTGTCCAGCGGCATCGAGTCCGAGCCGGGCATCAAGGACGGCTACAAGATGCGCAAGTTCGTGGAAGAAGTCCGCCGCGCGGACTGCCACGAAGCGGATTGATCCGCCTTCCCTGGCCAGGCGCCAGCACCCGGTAGTGCCGGCCGTTGGCCGGCAGCCTGATGCACCCGTGCACTCATCCGTCCAACTGCTCCTGCAGCCACCCGGCCAAGGCATCCACCCGCGGATCCGCGGCGTCCTCGGGCGTCGCCAGGACCCAGAATCCGCCGGTCGCGCCGAATCCCCACGGCGCCAGCAGCCGACCCGCGGCGAGTTCATCGGTCACCAAGGGCTCGGGCGCGATCGCCACGCCCAGCCCGGCCACCGCCGCTTCCAGCAGGTAGTACAGATGCTCGAAGCCGCTGCCCAGCTGCAGCTGCGCCGGATCCAGCCCATGCGACAGGGCCCATGCCGGCCACGCCTGCGGGCGTGAGGTGGTGTGCAGCAGCGGTTCGCCCAGCAGCGCGGAAGGCGGTTGATGCCGCAGCCGTGCCGCGGCCGGGTGGTGTGGACTGACCACCACGCCCACGCGCTCCGGGGCCAGTTCCCGCACCTGCCAGCCGCGCGGCCACGGTGGCTGGGCCAGCAGCAGCACCGCATCCAGATCCTGTTGCCCGGCGGTGAAGCTGCCGTCCTGGGCAGACCAGTGCAATGGCAGCTGGGGCAGGGCGCTCTGCAGCGCCTGCAGGCGCGGAATCATCCAGCGCGCCAGGATGCTGCCGCTGCAGCCGAGCACCAGCGCTTCGGGCCGCTGCTGGCGCTTGAGCGCCACCACCGCCTCGCGGATCTGTTCGAAGGCGCCCTCGCAGGCGGCCTGCAGGTCCTCGCCGGCGCGAGTCAGGCGCAGGCCACGGCCTTCCCGCCGGAACAACGCAACGCCCAGATGTTCTTCGAGCAGGCGCAACTGGCGGCTGATCGCGCCATGGGTGACATGCAGGGCCTCGGCGGCCCGGCCGACCCCGCCCAGGCGGGCGGCCGCTTCGAAGCTGCGCAGGGCATTGAGCGGGGGCAACGGTCCGTCGGTCATGTGAGTTTTCCTGACAGGTCGTGGCAGATATTATCGATATTCCTGTCATGACAGGTGCGTTAAATTGTCAGCCTGTCTCCACCGGCTGTCGCGCTATGTCCGCATCCCCCACCTCCCCCATCGTCGATTTCCACGCCTATCCCGATGCCAATGGCCATTTCGGCCGCTATGGCGGGAGTTTCGTCGCCGAGACCCTGATCGGGCCGCTGCAGGAGCTGGCGGCCGCCTATGACGCGGCGCGTCGCGATCCGGCCTTCATCGCCGCCTATGACAAGGACCTGACCCACTACGTGGGCCGTCCCAGCCCGATCTATCATGCCGAGCGCCTGAGCCAGCAGGTCGGTGGCGCGCAGATCCTGCTCAAGCGCGAAGACCTGAACCACACCGGCGCGCACAAGATCAACAACACCATCGGCCAGGCACTGCTCGCCGCGCGGATGGGCAAGAAGCGCATCATCGCCGAGACCGGCGCCGGCCAGCACGGCGTGGCCAGTGCCACCGTGGCCGCGCGCCTGGGCCTGGAGTGCGTGGTGTACATGGGCGCCACCGACATCGAGCGGCAGAAGATCAATGTCTATCGCATGAAGCTGCTCGGCGCGACGGTGGTGCCGGTGACCTCCGGCTCGGCCACGCTCAAGGACGCGCTCAACGAAGCGATGCGCGACTGGGTCACCAACGTGCGCGATACCTTCTACATCATCGGCACCGTGGCCGGTCCAGACCCGTATCCGCGCATGGTGCGCGATTTCAACGCGATCGTCGGCCGCGAGGCCCGCGCGCAGATGCTCACCGATTACGGCCGCCTGCCCGATGCGATCACCGCCTGCGTCGGCGGCGGCAGCAACGCGATCGGCCTGTTCCATGCGTTCCTCAACGATCGCGACGTGCGCATCGTCGGCGCCGAGGCGGCCGGCGATGGCATCGAGACCGGCCGCCATGCCGCCTCCATCGCGGCCGGGCGTCCGGGCGTGCTGCACGGCAACCGCACCTATGTGATCTGCGACGACGATGGCCAGATCACCGAAACCCATTCGGTCTCGGCGGGCCTGGACTATCCGGGGGTCGGCCCGGAGCATGCATTCCTGGCCGATGCCGGGCGCGCCGAATATGTCGGCGTCACCGATGACGAGGCGCTGGCCGCGTTCCACCAGCTGGCGCACAGCGAAGGCATCCTGGCCGCGCTGGAATCCAGCCATGCGGTGGCGCAGGCGATCAAGATCGCGCGCGATCTTCCGCGCGACAAGCTGGTGCTGTGCAACCTGTCCGGCCGGGGCGACAAAGACGTGCACACCATCGCGGCGCGTGAGGGTCTGGTCCTGTGAATCCGCTGCTGCGCCAGGGAAGTGCGCTGCTGATGGTGGTCAGCCTGACCGGATGTACGCCGCCCGATCCGCCGGTGTTGCCGGCGCCCGCCGCTGCGGTGGGCGCGGTCGCGCCAGCACGGGAGGTGGCCAGCAATGACGATGACATCGCCAACCGCCCGATCGAGGACGACCCGGCGCCGGCTGCCGCGGTGGACGCCGCCGCCGCTGACGAGGCTGCGCCCTCGGTGGTCTCGGTCGCGCTGGATCACGCCGGCGATGTGCTGATCGGGCAGCGCTTCACCGAACTCGCCGCCGATGGCCCCTGGCATTCGGCCGGGCTGAGCGAGGGCGAGCCCAGCGGCGCCTGCGAGTACTACGAGCGGGGCAACCTGCCCGAAGGCGTGTCGATGATGGTCGAGGACGATCACGTGCAGCGCTTCGAGCTGGCCCCGATCGAGGAGTCCTACGAGGCCATCACCCAGCCGGGGCCGTTCGGGCTGCGTCTGGGCATGACCCGTGAAGAAGCGCTCAAGCGGCTGCCACCCGGCAGTACCCGAGCGCCGCATGCCTATGACCCGGAAACGGGTGAATACCTGACCTGGCAGGACCCCGGCTCGGATCTGGCGATCCGGCTGGAGATCTTCGACGGGGTGATATCGAAGCTGTACTGGGGCGCCAGTGGCGCCGTTGAACTGATTGAAGGATGTGCCTGAGATGTCCGTGGACCGTATCGATGCCTGTTTTGCCCGCCTGCGCGATGAACGTCGCAAGGCGCTGATTCCCTTCATCACCGCCGGCGACCCGGGTTTGGATGCCACCGTCCCGGTGATGCACGCGTTGGCCGCCGCAGGCGCGGACGTGATCGAGCTCGGGGTGCCGTTCTCCGACCCGATGGCCGACGGCCCCACCATCCAGCGCAGCTCCGAGCGCGCGCTGGCGCGCGGGGCAGGGCTGCGTTACGTGCTGGAAACGGTGGCGGCGTTCCGCCGTGACGATGCCACCACCCCGGTGGTGCTGATGGGCTACCTCAATCCGATCGAGATCCATGGCACGGCGCGTTTCGCGCAGTCGGCGATCGCCGCGGGAGTGGACGGCATCCTGCTGGTCGACCTGCCGCCGGAAGAAGCCGCCGAGACCCGGGAGATCTTCACCGCGGCCGGCCTGGCGCTGATCCTGCTGGCGTCGCCGACCACGGCGGACGCACGCCTGGATACCTTGTCCGCGATGGCCCGGGGCTACCTGTACTACGTCAGCTTCGCTGGTGTGACCGGCGCGTCCGAGCGTCTGGACAGCAGCGCCGCCAGTGCCCGCCTGCACGACCTGCGCCACCGGTCGGACGTGCCGGTGGTGGCTGGCTTCGGCATCAAGGATGCGGCCAGCGCCGCCGCGATGGCGGTGGAAGCCGATGGCGTGGTGGTAGGCAGTGCGCTGGTTGCCGTGCTGGGCGTGGCGCCCGATGCCGCGAGCGCAGCAGCGGCGGCGCAGGCATTCCTCACGCCGTTGCGACGCGCTCTCGACGCCGCCTGAAGCACGCAAACGTACGTACCAGAATGGTTTAGGTCAGCCCCCCGGGAACCGCCGGGGGGTGCCCGAGCATGGAAACGGTGAGCTAGACTGTCCGCCTTTGCGGCCCCCGGGCCGCCCTGAACGGAAGTAGCATCCCGCATGAGTTGGCTCAGCAAGTTGATGCCGTCTGGCATCCGCACCGACAACGTCCCCAGCAAGAAGCGCAGCGTCCCCGAGGGCCTGTGGGAGAAGTGCAGCAGCTGCGGCAGCGCGCTCTACCGTCCTGAGCTGGAAGAGAACCTGGAAGTCTGCCCCAAGTGTGGCCATCACATGGCCATCCGCGCGCGCGCGCGCCTGGCCGCGCTGTTCGATGCGGACAGCACCACCGAGATCGGTGCGCGCCTGGGACCGACGGACCTGCTCAAGTTCAAGGACCAGAAGAAGTACAGTGAGCGCATCAAGGCCTCGCAGAAGAACACCGGCGAGTACGACGCCCTGATCGCCATGCAGGGCCTGATGAAGGGGCGCCCGCTGGTCGCTTCGGCCTTCGATTTCGCCTTCATGGGCGGCTCGATGGGCTCGGTGGTCGGTGAGCGTTTCTCGCTGGCCGCTGAAAAGGCGCTGGAGATCGGTGCGCCCTACGTATGCTTCTCCGCCAGCGGCGGCGCACGCATGCAGGAAGGCCTGTTCTCGCTGATGCAGATGGCCAAGACCTCGGCCGCGCTGGGGCGCCTGCGCGATGCCGGGCTGCCGTACATCTCCGTGCTGACCCATCCGACCACCGGTGGCGTGTCGGCCTCGTTCGCGATGCTGGGCGACATCAACATCGCCGAGCCGCAGGCGCTGATCGGTTTCGCCGGCCCGCGCGTGATCGAGCAGACCGTGCGTGAAAAACTGCCGGAGGGCTTCCAGCGCTCGGAGTTCCTGCTCGAGCACGGCGCCATCGATCAGATCTGCGACCGCCGCGAAATGCGCGATCGCCTGTCGGAGATCCTGGCCATGCTGGCGCGCCAGCCGGCGCCCGCCCCGGATGCGGCCGCCTGATGTCGGCGCGCAAGTACTTCGGCACCGACGGTATTCGCGGCAAGGTCGGTGAGGGCGTCATCTCCGCCGATTTCGTGCTGCGCCTGGGCAACGCGCTGGGGCGCGCGCTGACCGAGCGCAACGGGCGCCGCCCGGTGGTGGTGATCGGCAAGGACACGCGCATCTCCGGCTATATGTTCGAAGCCGCGCTGGAGGCCGGGCTGGTCGCGGCCGGCGCGGACGTGCAGCTGCTCGGCCCGATGCCGACGCCGGCCGTGGCCTTCCTCACCCGCACCCTGGGTGCGGATGCGGGCATCGTGATCAGTGCGTCGCACAATCCGCACTATGACAACGGCATCAAATTCTTCTCCGCCGATGGCGAGAAGCTCGATGACGCCACCGAGCTGGCCCTGGAAGCAGCGCTCGATGCGCCGTTCACCACGGTCGAGTCCGAGCGGTTGGGCAAGGCGATGCGCGCACGCGATGCGGTCGGTCGCTACATCGAGTTCTGCAAGGCCAGCGTGCCGCGCGGGTTCGATCTGCGTGGCCTGAAGATCGTGCTCGACTGCGCGCACGGCGCCACCTACCACGTCGCCCCGCTGCTGTTCCGCGAGATGGGGGCCGAGGTGGTGAGCATCGGCGATGCGCCGAACGGCCTGAACATCAACGATGGCGTCGGCTCGATGCACATCGACAATCTGGCCGCGAAAGTGCGCGAGGTCGACGCTGATTTCGGCATCGCCTTCGATGGCGACGGCGACCGCGTGCTGATGGCCGATGACCAGGGCAATCCGGTCGATGGCGATGACCTGCTGTTCGTGCTGGCCCAGGCCTGGCAGCGCAATGGTCGCCTGCATGGACCGGTGGTCGGTACGCTGATGACCAACTTCGGCCTGGAGCAGGCCCTGGAACGGTTGAGCATCCCGTTCCAGCGCAGCAACGTCGGTGACCGCTACGTGCATCAGGCGCTGGTGGAAAACAACGGCGTGCTCGGTGGCGAAGCCTCCGGTCATCTGCTGTGCCTGGACCGCGCCACCACCGGTGATGCGATCGTCAGCGCGTTGCAGGTGCTGGAGGTGCTGCGTCGCGATGGCACGACCCTGCGCCAGGTGCTGTCGGTGCTCAACAAGGTGCCGCAGAAGACCGTCAACGTGCGTCTGCAGGGGGCTGCCAAGGCCACCGTACAGGCCGACAGCGTGCAGGCCGCGCTGGCGGCCGCGCAGCAGGCGGTGAAGGGGCGCGGCCGCGCGTTCCTGCGCCCGTCGGGCACCGAGCCGGTGGTGCGTGTCACCGTCGAGGCCGACAGTGCCGAACTGATGCAGTCCACGCTGGACAGCCTCTCGGCGGCGGTGAAGGCGGCGGCCGCGGCCTGAGCCGGGCGGTGAGCCGGAAACTGAAAACGCCCCGGGAAGCCGGGGCGTTTTCGTTGCAGCGGAGGCGACCTGTTACGGCCCCGCGACCATCTTCTTCTTCTTCGCCTTGAAGCGGTTGAACAGCGGCGCGATCAGCGGGTGGTAGCTGTAGGCGATGCGCTTGCGCAGCCAGCTGGCCGGACGGTTGCGGATCGCGAAACGGTAGATGTGTTCCGGGTCGCCACCGACCACGTTGCGGCCGAACGGATGGGTGGTATGCAGGTACTTGAAGCCCTGCGCCCGGGCGATCTGCACATAGTCCTCGTCGAAGTCGCCATACGGCCAGCACAGCGTGTCCGAGACCTCGCCCAGCTGCTGCTGCAGGACGTCGCGCGCCACCGAAAGGTCGCCGCTGATGCCCTGGCGCTTGTGCTCGCGGGAGATGTCCTGCTTGAGCCAGCGGGTATGCGTGTGCGTGTGGCAGTGCACTTCGAAGGTGCCCGCCGCGATCATCGCGCGCGCCTCGCTCCAGCGCATCATCACGTCGTCCGGACGGCTCTCGCGCAGGATCGCCGCCTCGCAGCCGCGATGGTCCGGCGTGGCGGGCAGGGTGGCGCTGGGCTGGCCCGCATGCGGGCGGACATCGCCTTCCCCCATCCAGCCGGTGACCACGAACACCACTGCGTGCATGCCGTACTTGGCCAGGATCGGGTGTGCATACACCCAGTTGTCCAGGTAGCCGTCATCGAAGGTGATCACGATCGACTTGGCCGGTGTCGGCTTGCCTGCGAGGAACCCGGCGTACTGGTCCAGCGTCAACGAGGTCCAGCCATTGGCCGCCAGCCAGGCGATCTGGCTCTCGAAGTTCTCGGGAGAGACCGTGATCATCCCCGGCGAGGGGGAGACATGGTGGTGCATCAGCACCGGGACGGATCTAGCGTTTGCCATGGCCCAGTTCCTTCAACCACTGGTGGTAATAGTGTTCGGTCGCTTCAGTGTGACCGGTCGGGGTGAAGCGGTGTGCGCTGCGCATCCATTCCCAGCCGGCCAGGCCCATCTGCTGGCGGCGGTCGGGCTGTTCGATCAAGGTGCGCAGTGCGTTGGTCAGCGCGGCCTGGTCGCCCAGCGGGGCAAGCAGGGCATTGCTGCCTTCCACCACCATTTCGGGCACGCCGCCCACGCGCGTGGCCACGATCGGCACGCCCACGTAAGCGGCCTCCAGGAACACCGTGCCGGCGGCTTCCTTGTGCGTGGCGAGGGCGAAGATATCGAAGCCGGTCATCAGCCGGCAAGCGCCCTGGCGGTAGCCGAGCAGATGCACCTGTGCGGCGATGCCCAGCTGCGCGCGCAGGGCCAGCAGGCGATCCATCACCGGCTGGCCGTCACCCACGATCACCAGCTGCACGCGCGGATCGGCACGGCACAGCGGTGCCATGGCCTGCACCAGTTCCAGATGACCCTTGGGCTCGCGCAGCACGGCAACGCAGCCCACCACGATCTGGTCGTCGCTGAAGCCCAGCTCGGCGCGCACTTCCGCACGGGTGTCCTGCAGGCACTGCCAGGGGTCGCGCTTGGCGATCTGCGACCACTGCGGCGGCACCGCGATCGGTGGCACGATGCCCACATGCGCATCGGCGATGCCGCGGCCGACCATCAGCTTCTTCACGAAGCTGCTCACGGTCATCACGCGGTGGGGCAGGCCGGTATACGTCAGCAGTGAGTTGATCGGACTCATCAGGTGGCGCGAGCGCACTACCAGCGGCGTGCCGCCCAGGCGGGCACCGGCGGCCGCGATCAGGCTGTCGCGGCGGCTGGTGGTGTTGACCACGTCATAGCGCTGGCGGCGCACCAGGCGTGAGACCGACCAGATCCCGCGCAGCAGCCGCAGCAGGCCGCCCATCTTGAGCGAGTGAACGGTGAAGCCGGCTTCGCGCGCCATCTCGCCCAGCCGGGCACCGGGCTGGCACAGCAGCGACACGTCATGGCCGCGATCGCGCATCGCCAGCATGTGGCGGTAGATGTAGATCTCCTGTCCGCCAAATCCCTTGGCAGCCTCGGTATGGAGAATTTTCAGTGGAGCGTTCATCGGTGGACAGTCCATGTGTGGAAACGCGCCCGCGGCATGCACGGGCGGCCGTCGTCATTGCCTGCGGGACTGCGCCGGCGCATCCCATGCGCTGTGCGGTGCCGTGGGTGGGAGGTGATGCGGGTGCATTGGACACGGGCGCGCCCCTGTCGGCGTGAGCCAGCGCAACGCCATGGGCGATGAGGGGGAGGGCAGGGCATCCATCAGGCGGACCGGGCGACGCAAGGAGTAGAGGGGGCGGCGCATGGGCACCACCGTTGGCCCGTTCTGGCCGTCTGGGCGCGCGCATTGTATCGGTTTGTATCAATGTATCGGTGGCGGGGTTGGCTCGATCTGGCACAATGTTCAGCCGGGCCACAGCTGGCCCACCGACCACCATGAACAAGCAGGAATCGCTGTGAGCCAGATCCCCACCCTCGACATCACCCGTTTCGACACCGACCGCGATGCGTTCGTGGCTGAGCTGGGTGCGGCCTACCGCGAATGGGGCTTTGCTGGCATCCGCAACCACGGCATTCCGCAGGCTGACATCGACGCCGCCTATGAGGTCTTCAAGGCCTTCTTCGCGCTGCCGGAAGAGACCAAGCGCCAGTACCACGTGCCGGGCAGCGGTGGCGCGCGTGGTTACACGGCCTTCGGCGTGGAGACCGCCAAGGGCTCGCAGCACTTTGATCTGAAAGAGTTCTGGCACATCGGCCGGGAGATCCCGGACGACTCCCCGTACCGTGACGTGATGGCCCCCAACCTGTGGCCGAGTGAGGTCCCGGGCTTCCGTGAGCGCGGCTACGGGATCTACCAGGCGCTGGACGCACTGGGCTCGCGGGTGCTGTCGGCGCTGGCGCTGCACATCGGTCTGCCGGAGGACTTCTTCGCCGACAAGACCAACCACGGCAATTCCATCCTGCGCCCGATCCATTACCCGCCGATCACCGCCGAAAACATCCCGAACGTGCGCGCCGGTGCCCATGGCGACATCAACTTCATCACCCTGCTGGTCGGTGCCAGCGCGGCCGGCCTGGAAGTCCAGTCGCACGAGGGCAAGTGGGTGCCCTTCACCTCGGACGCTGACACCATCGTGGTCAACATCGGCGACATGCTGCAGCGCCTGACCAACCACGTGTACCCGTCCACGATCCACCGCGTGGTGAATCCCCCGGGCGAGCAGGCGCGCCAACCGCGCTACTCGGTGCCGTTCTTCCTGCACCCGAACCCGGATTTCCTGATCGACGTGCTGCCGACCTGCATCACCCCGGAAAACCCGAGCCGCTACCCGGAGCCGATCACCGCCCACGGCTTCCTGGAAGAGCGCCTGCGCGAGATCAAGCTGAAATAAGCCACGAAGGCCGCCGAAAGGCGGCCTTCTTCATTCCAGTAGTGCCGGCCGCTGGCCGGCTCCAGACATACTGGCCCTGCTGCATTCAGCTATTCGCTGCTACGTGTTGGGCGATCGCTGCCATGCCCAGCCGGGACGCGCCGTAAACCCATCCCTGGGGGCTCGACGGGCGCCATCCTTGGCGCCCGACGGTCCCGGCTGGGCACGGCAGCGCTCGCCCCCTAGAGATTTCTCGCCGGAGGGCAAGGGCAGGGTCAGTGCCCCGACCCACCGCGTCCTAGTCGTGCCATGCAAGCCGACCCACTGTCAGAGGGTGGGCGTGGGTGGGTTGGCGGGACCGTTTTGCGCCATGGATGGCGCATAACGAGCCCCCATGGATGGGTTCACGGCGGGTCCCGCCAACCCACCCACGCCCGCCCAGCCCGGGCACGTCCACCGCCCCCGTCGCCCTTGCTTTTGACTTGCGCCCGCAGGGAAAAATAAATATCCAATTGAAATGTAAGCGTTTTCCCACCAACGTCATTTCGTTGCATCCGTTATCATGGCCGGCTGATACCCAAAGGAGCCCCGCCATGCGCCGCAAGATCGTCGCCGGTAACTGGAAGCTGCACGGCAGCCGCCAATTCGCCACCGACCTGGTCAGTGACCTGGTTGCCGACCTGCCGCTGCAGGGCGTCGAGGTCGTGGTCCTGCCGCCACTGCCGTACCTGGGCGAACTGGTCGAAGCCTTTGAAGGGCGCGCCGTCGCCTTCGGCTCCCAGGACGTCAGCAGCAACGAAAAGGGCGCCTACACCGGCGAAGTCTCGGCCACCATGCTGGCCGAAGTCGGCGCCCGCTATGGCCTGGTCGGCCACTCCGAACGCCGCCAGTACCACAGCGAGAGCAGCGAACTGGTCGCGCGCAAGTTCGCCGCCGCCCTGCATGCCGGCCTGACCCCGATCCTGTGCGTCGGCGAAACCCTCGAGCAGCGCGAAGCTGGCCAGACCGAGGCGGTCATCGCCGCCCAACTGGCCCCGGTCCTGGCGTTGGTCGGTGCCGCCGGCTTCGCCCAGGCCGTGGTCGCCTATGAACCGGTCTGGGCCATCGGCACCGGCCGGACCGCCTCCCAGGAGCAGGCCCAGCAGGTCCACGCGTTCATCCGTGGCGAAGTGGCCAAGCTCGATGCTAGAATTGCGGATTCACTGTCGATCCTCTATGGCGGCAGCGTGAAGCCCGACAACGCCGCGGAACTGTTCGCACAGCCCGATGTCGATGGTGGGCTGGTGGGCGGCGCCTCGCTGGTGGCCGCGGACTTCCTTGCCATCGCTGCCGCGGCGGCGGGGCGCTAATTAGTTACGTTGTCGGCGCAACCGCCGGCACGACATGTCCGAGGACGGATTCGAAATGCTGATGTTGATCCTCAATGTGGTCTACGTGCTGGTCGCAGTGGCCATGATCGCGCTCATCCTGATGCAGCGTGGTTCCGGCGCGGCCGCGGGGTCGGGTTTCGGTGCCGGCGCCTCGGGCACCGTGTTCGGCGCGCGTGGCGCGTCCAACTTCCTGTCCAAGTCGACCAAGTGGCTGGCCGTGGTGTTCTTCGGCATCAGCCTCTTCATGGCCTGGTACGCCAGCCATGGCTCGCGCCCGGCGGCACAGCAGGACCTCGGCCTGATGTCGGCGCCGGCCGCCACTGCGCCGGCCGCACCGGCAGGTGAGCTTCCGGCCGTGCCGAAGGCCCCGGAAACCCCGGTGCAGCAGCCTGTTCCGTCGGCCACTGTGCCGGCTCAGGCAGAAACTCCGAAATCTGGTGAAGAAAAGCCTTCGGAAGGCACCCAGACTCGCTGAAGACGGTTACAATATGCGGCGCACTGGGGAACAACCGGTGCGATCGTAAGCCCAGGTGGCGGAATTGGTAGACGCACTACCTTGAGGTGGTAGCGACGAGAGTCGTAGGGGTTCGAGTCCCCTCTTGGGCACCATTTGTTTGTAAGCGGGTTCGTCTGGCGCGCAAAGCGCCAGGTAGCGGTATCCGTCCACTCCCCCATGCCAAAGCGCCTGCAGGCGCAGCGGCAGAGGCAAGAGAGAATCGCTGTGCTGGCCGAATATTTGCCGTCTCTGCTGTTTCTGATCGTTGCCACCGGTATCGGCGTTGCGCTGATGCTGGTTGGCCGATTCCTCGGTCCCCGACGTCCTGATCTTAAAAAGCTCTCGCCGTACGAATGCGGCTTCGAGGCTTTCGAGGACGCGCGCATGAAGTTCGATGTGCGCTACTACCTGATCGCGATTCAGTTCATCGTATTTGATCTGGAAATCATCTTCATCGTGCCGTGGACCCAGGTCTTCATGGAGCTGGGCGCACGTTCGCTGGTCACGATGGGCCTCTTCGTAGGCATGCTTTTCCTCGGTTTCATTTACGTCTGGAAGAAGGGAGCGCTGGAATGGGAGTAATTCAGACGCTCGACGGCCTGATGAACAACCCGGTCCCGGAAGGGCGGGTCGATGACATCCTGCGCCCCGAAGGCGACAACCCCCTGCTCGAAAAGGGCTACGTGACCACCAGCGTCGATGCGCTGTTGAATTGGGCGCGTACCGGTTCGATGTGGCCGATGACCTTTGGCCTGGCCTGCTGCGCAGTGGAAATGATGCACGCCGGCGCGGCGCGCCTGGATCTTGACCGTTACGGTGTGGTGTTCCGCCCGTCGCCGCGTCAGTCCGACGTGATGATCGTGGCCGGCACCCTGGTCAACAAGATGGCTCCGGCCCTGCGCAAGGTCTATGACCAGATGCCGGACCCGAAGTGGGTCATCTCGATGGGCAGCTGCGCCAACGGTGGCGGCTACTACCACTACTCCTATGCAGTAGTGCGTGGCTGTGACCGCGTGGTGCCGGTGGACATCTATGTCCCCGGCTGCCCACCTACCGCCGAAGCGCTGGTGTACGGGATCCTGCAGTTGCAGAAGAAGATCTGGCGTACGCAGACCATCGCCCGCTGACATCCCTCCTGACAAGAGCACGCCAAGCCCCCATGGCAGAGCAAGCACATTCCTTCATCGACCGACTTTCCGCACGTTTCGCAGGTGCGCAGGTCTTCGTGGTCGAACCCCGCGGCGAAGTGACGCTGGAAGTGCCCGCCGCTGACTGGCATGCCACCGCTCTGGCGCTGCGCGACGAATTCGGTGTCGAGCAGGCGGTTGACCTGTGCGGCCTGGATTATCTCGGCTACGGCAGCGACGAATGGGATACGGCCGACGTGTCGTCCCAGGGTTTCAGCCGTGGCGTCGAGGGCAAGTCCGTCGGTCGTTTCGCCTGGGGTGAATTCCCCACCCGCGAAACCAGCGATGGCGCCCAGCCGCAGCCGGTCCCGCTGCAGCGTTTCGCCGTGGTCGCCCAGCTGCGTTCCTACCAGCACAACCTCACGATGCGCATCCGCTGCTTTGCGCCGAACGAGGAACTGCCGGTGGTCGCCTCGCTGACCAATATCTGGCCGGGCCTGAACTGGTTCGAGCGCGAAGCGTTCGATCTGTTCGGCGTGATCTTCGAAGGTCACCCGGACCTGCGCCGGATCCTGACCGACTATGGCTTCGTCGGCCATCCGTTCCGCAAGGATTTCCCGCTGATCGGCAACGTCGAAGTGCGCTACGACGAAGAAAAACAGCGCGTCATCTATGAACCGGTGACCTCGGTCGAACCGCGTGTCGGCGTGCCGCGCGTGATCCGTGACGACGCCCGTTTCCAGACCGCTGCCGGTGAATCCGCGCAGTCGGAGGCAAGCAAGTGAGTGAATTCACCCAGGCCAGCCAGGCCTTTGCGAGCAACCCGGCCGAACTGCGCCAGGAAATCCGCAATTACACGATGAACTTCGGCCCGCAGCATCCGGCCGCGCACGGCGTGCTGCGCCTGATCCTGGAAATGGACGGCGAAACCATCATGCGTGCCGACCCCCACGTGGGCCTGCTGCACCGTGGTACCGAAAAGCTGGCCGAGTCCAAGCCCTTCAACCAGTCGATCGGCTACATGGATCGCCTGGATTACGTGTCGATGATGTGCAACGAGCACGCCTACGTCCGCGCGATCGAGACCCTGATGGGGATCGAGGCGCCGGAGCGTGCGCAGTACATCCGCACCATGTTCGACGAAATCACCCGCATCCTGAACCACCTGATGTGGCTGGGTTCCAACGCGCTCGATCTGGGCGCGATGGCGGTCATGCTGTACGCCTTCCGCGAACGCGAAGAGCTGATGGACTGCTACGAAGCGGTCTCCGGTGCGCGCATGCACGCGGCGTACTACCGTCCGGGCGGCGTCTACCGCGACCTGCCGGACCACATGCCCAAGTACAAGGAATCGCGCTGGCACAAGGGCAAGGCCCTGAAGAACCTCAACGCCTCGCGCGAAGGTTCGCTGCTGGACTTCCTGGAGAACTTCACCGTCGAGTTCCCCAAGCGCGTCGACGAGTACGAAACCCTGCTGACCGACAACCGTATCTGGAAGCAGCGTACGGTCGGCATCGGCGTGGTCACCCCGGAACTGGCCCATGCGTGGGGCATGACCGGCGTGATGCTGCGTGGCTCGGGCATTGCCTGGGATCTGCGCAAGAAGCAGCCGTATGCCAAGTACGACGCGGTCGAGTTCGACATCCCGCTCGGCAAGGAAGGTGACTGCTACGACCGTTACCTGTGCCGCGTGGCCGAGATGCGCGAATCCAACCGCATCATCAAGCAGTGCGTCGCCTGGCTGAAGGCCAACCCGGGTCCGGTCATGGTCAAGAACTTCAAGGTCGCGCCGCCCAGCCGCGAAGACATGAAGGACGACATGGAAGCGCTGATCCATCACTTCAAGCTGTTCAGTGAAGGCTACTGCGTCCCGGCCGGCGAAACCTACGCCGCCGTCGAAGCGCCCAAGGGCGAGTTCGGCTGCTACCTGATGTCCGATGGTGCCAACAAGCCGTTCCGCGTGCACCTGCGCGCGCCGGGCTTCGCCCATCTGTCCTCGATCGACTCGGTCGTGCGCGGGCACATGCTCGCCGACGTGGTGGCCATGATCGGCACCTACGATCTGGTGTTCGGTGAGGTGGACCGGTGATCGCATCCGCCTGCACGATGCCTGACACCCGCCGGCTGCTGCCGGCGCTGCAGGTTCTGGTTTTTAACGATTTCGTATTCGCTGAGGTCGGCCGATGAAGGCGACAGGTAATTTCGAGGCGGCGCGCGACGTCGACCCGATGGTGGTCTTGAGTGACAAGACCCGTGCGCACATCGATCACTGGCTGGCCAAGTTCCCGCCGGATCGCAAGCGCTCGGCTGTCCTGCAGGGCCTGCACGCCGCACAGGAACAGAATGCGGGCTGGCTGACCGACGAGCTGATCGCCGGCGTCGCCAAGTACCTGGACCTGCCGCCGGTGTGGGCCTACGAGGTCGCCAGCTTCTACTCGATGTTCGAACTGGAGAAGGTCGGCCGCCACAACGTCGCCTTCTGCACCAACATCAGCTGCTGGTTGAACGGTGCCGAAGATCTGGTCGCGCACGCCGAGAAAAAGCTCGGCTGCAAGACCGGTCAGTCCACCGCCGATGGCCGCATCTACCTCAAGCGCGAAGAAGAATGCCTGGCCGGTTGCGCCGGTGCGCCGATGATGGTCATCAATGGCCATTACCACGAGCGCCTGACCGTCGAGAAAGTCGACGAGCTGCTGGACGGGTTGGAGTAAGACATGGCACATCATCACGCACCCAGTGGTCCGGTCGGTCCCGCACCGTTGCCGCACCAGGTGGTCTACACCACGCTGCATTACGACACTCCGTGGTCGTATGAAAACTACCTCAAGACCGGTGGTTACGCCGCCCTGCGCAAGATCCTCGAAGAGAAGATCTCGCCGGAGCAGGTCATCGAGATGGTCAAGCAGTCCAACCTGCGCGGCCGTGGCGGCGCAGGCTTCCCGACCGGCCTGAAGTGGTCCTTCATGCCCAAGGGCACCATGCAGAAGTACATCCTGTGCAACTCGGATGAATCCGAGCCGGGGACCTGCAAGGACCGCGACATCCTGCGTTACAACCCGCATTCGGTGGTGGAGGGCATGGCGATCGCCTGCTACGCCACCGGCTCGACCGTGGGCTACAACTACCTGCGTGGCGAGTTCCACCACGAGCCGTTCGAGAACTTCGAGCAGGCCCTGGCCGACGCGTACGCGAACGGCTGGCTGGGCAAGGACATCCTTGGCAGCGGCGTGGACATCGACATCTACGGCGCGCTGGGCGCCGGCGCCTACATCTGCGGCGAAGAAACCGCGCTGATGGAATCGCTGGAAGGCAAGAAGGGCCAGCCGCGCTACAAGCCGCCGTTCCCGGCCAACTTCGGCCTGTACGGCAAGCCGTCGACGATCAACAACACCGAGACCTATGCCTCGGTGCCGGCGATCATCCGCAACGGTCCGGAGTGGTTCCAGGGCCTGAGCCTGACCAAGAACGGCGGCCCGAAGATCTTCTCGGTCTCCGGTTGCGTGCAGAAGGGCGGCAACTTCGAAGTGCCGCTGGGCACCACCTTCGACGACCTGCTGGAAATGGCCGGTGGCCTGAAGCCGGGCCGCACGCTCAAGGGCGCGGTCCCGGGCGGCGTCTCGATGCCGGTGCTGAAGGCCGATGAGCTCAAGGGCCTGCAGATGGACTACGACACCCTGCGTGCCCTGGGCACCGGTCTGGGGTCGGGTGCCATCGTGGTGCTGGATGACAGCGTCTGCTGCGTCAAGTTCGCCTGCCGCATCTCGCAGTTCTTCCACAAGGAATCCTGTGGGCAGTGCACCCCGTGCCGTGAAGGCACCGGCTGGATGCACCGCGTGCTGGAGCGCATCGTCGCCGGCAAGGCCACGATGGAAGACCTGCATCAGTTGAAGACGGTGGCCGGCCAGATCGAAGGCCACACCATCTGTGCGTTCGGTGAAGCGGCGGCATGGCCCATCCAGGGTTTCCTGCGCCAGTTCTGGGACGAATTCGAGTACTACATCGTCAACGGTCATTCGATGGTTGACGGCAAGAAGGTGGAGGCAGCCGCCGCATGAGCGCGCAACCCGTAAACCCGAGCGTGCCACCGGATCATGTGACCGTCGAAATCGACGGCCAGTCCCTGGTCGTGCCCAAGGGCTCGATGATCATCCAGGCCGCCGACAAGGCCGGCATTCCGATCCCGCGCTTCTGCTACCACGAGAAGCTGCCGATCGCCGCCAACTGCCGCATGTGCCTGGTCGACGTGGAAAAGTCGCCCAAGCCGGCACCGGCCTGCGCCACGCCGGTCATGGATGGCATGAAGGTCGCCACCCGCAGTGAAAAGGCGCTGAAGTTCCAGCGCTCGGTGATGGAATTCCTGCTGATCAACCATCCGCTGGACTGCCCGATCTGCGATCAGGGCGGCGAGTGCGAGCTGCAGGACGTTTCGCTGGGCTATGGCCGTTCGGTCAGTCGCTTCAACGAGCGCAAGCGCGTGGTGCCCGACGAGGACATCGGTCCGCTGGTCGCCACCGAAATGACCCGCTGCATCCAGTGCACCCGCTGCGTCCGCTTCACCGCCGACGTTGCCGGTACCTACGAGCTGGGTGGCATGTACCGCGGTGAAAACCTGCAGATCGGCACCTACGACGGCAAGCCGCTGACCACCGAGCTGTCCGGCAACGTCGTCGACGTCTGCCCGGTCGGCGCGCTGACCAACAAGGTGTTCCAGTTCCGCGCCCGTCCGTGGGAACTAACCGCACGCGAGTCGCTGGGTTACCACGACGCGATGGGCTCGAACCTGTTCCTGCACGTGCGTCGCGGCGAAGTGCTACGCGCGGTGCCGCGCGACAACGAAGCCGTCAACGAATGCTGGCTGTCCGATCGCGACCGCTATTCGCACCAGGGCCTGTACAGCGATGACCGTGCGGTCAAGCCGCTGCGCAAGGTCAATGGCGAGTGGAAGGAAGTGAGCTGGGCCGAAGGCCTGGCCGCCGCCAAGGAAATCTTTGCCGCGAACCAGGGCGACGACCTCGGCGTGCTGGTCCACCCGTCGGCCTCGAACGAGGAGGGCGCGCTGCTGGCCCGTCTCGCCACCGGCCTGGGCACCACCAACATCGATCACCGCATCAACAACCGCGACTTCTCCGACGCCGCCACCGCCGAAGTGTTCGGCCTGCCGCTGGCGGAGATCGAAGGCGCGGACAGCATCGTCGTGCTCGGCAGCAACATCCGCCACGAGCTGCCGCTGCTGCATGCCCGCCTGCGCAAGGCGCAGACCACGCGCAACGCGAAGATCCATGCCGTCAACCCGGTGGACTTCGATTTCGCGTTCAAGCTCGCCAGCAAGCAGATCGTCGCCCCCTCGGCCTTCATCGACGCACTGGGCAACGCCGAGCTGCGCGACGCGGTCAAGGGCGCCAACAACGCCGTGCTGATCGTCGGTGGCATCGCCGAAAACCACCCGCAGGCTGCCGCGATCCGCGCTGCCGCGCGTGATTTCGCCGCGGCGACCGGTGCCAAGCTGTGCCGCATCCCGCAGGGCGCCAATGCCGTGGGCCTGACCCGCGCCGGCGTGCTGCCGGCCGGCAAGGACGTCAACGCCATGCTCGCCCAGCCGCGCAAGGCCTATGCCCTGTATGGCATCGAGCCGGGCCTGGACTTCGCCGACGCCGCTGCTGCCCGCAAGGCACTGGCCGGCGCCCAGGTGGTGGCCTTCAGCCAGTTCGCCTGTGCCTCGACCCGCGATGTGGCCGACGTGATCCTGCCGATCGGCGCACTGCCGGAAGTGGATGCCACCCTGACCAACCTCGATGGTCGCGAGCAGTCGGCGCGTGCCGGCGGCAAGCTGCCGGGCGAGGCGCGTGAAGGCTGGCGCGTGCTGCGTGCACTGGGCGGCGAACTGTCGCTGGCCGGTTTCGAGTTCACCGACCTGGCCGGCCTGCGCGCCAGTCTGGCCCCGGTCAGCGTCAGCGTCTCGTCTTCGGCGGCCACGCCGGTGGCGGGCGAGGGCCTGGAAGTGACCTCGACCGCCGGGATCTACCGCACCGATGCGGTGGTCCGTCGTGCCCAGGCGCTGCAGTCGCATCCGCTCAACAACGCCCCGCGCATCGTGCTCAACGCCGACGACGCAGCCCGTCTGCAGTTGGTGGAAGGCCAGATGGCCAAGGTCGGTACCGATGCCGGCCGTGCCACCTTGCCGGTGGTGGTCGACGCCCGCGTTGCCGCTGGGTCGGTCTGGATTGAATCGGGCCACGGTGCAACCGCACCGCTGGGTGCCGCACGCGTAACGGTGGTGGCTGCATGAACGAATTGCTGTTGAACGCGGTCGACCCGCTGCACCAGTGGCTGCTGTCACTGGGCGACATCGGCGCGCTGCTCTGGATCATCCTGAAGATCCTGGTGATCGCCATGCCGGTGATCATCTCGGTGGCCTTCTACGTGGTCTGGGAGCGCAAGCTGATCGGCTGGATGCACGTGCGCCATGGCCCGATGTATGTCGGCATGGGCATCTTCCAGGCCTTCGCCGACGTCTTCAAACTGCTGTTCAAGGAAATCATCCAGCCGAGCAGCTCGCACAAGGCGATGTTCATCCTGGCGCCGCTGATCACGCTGGGCCCGGCATTCGCGGCCTGGTCGGTGATTCCCTTCGACGCCCGGATCGTGCTCTCCAACGCCAACGCCGGCCTGCTGTACCTGCTGGCGATGACCTCGCTGGGTGTGTACGGCATCATCCTGGCCGGTTGGGCCTCCAACTCGAAGTACGCGTTCCTGGGTGCCATGCGCGCCTCGGCGCAGATGATCAGCTACGAAATCGCGATGGGCTTTGCCCTGGTCGGCGTGATGATCGCATCGGGCAGCCTCAACCTGAGCAACATCGTGATGGCGCAGGCGGGCAACTCCGGTCTGTTCGACTGGTTCCTGCTGCCGCTGTTCCCGCTGTTCATCGTGTACTGGGTGTCCGGCGTCGCCGAAACCAACCGCGCGCCGTTCGACGTCGTGGAAGGTGAGTCGGAAATCGTGGCCGGCCACATGGTCGAATACTCCGGTGGTGCGTTCGCGCTGTTCTTCCTGGCCGAATACGCCAACATGATCCTGATCAGCTTCCTGATCTCGATCTTCTTCCTCGGTGGTTGGCTGAGCCCGCTCCAGGGTTGGATCACGGCAGACATCTCGCCGTGGATCGACTGGATCTGGAAGGGCGGCTGGCCGTGGCTGCTGCTGAAGGTGTTCTTCTTCGCCAGCTCCTACATCTGGTTCCGTGCCAGCTTCCCGCGCTTCCGTTACGACCAGATCATGCGTCTGGGCTGGAAGGTCTTCATCCCGCTCACCATCTTCTGGATTGCAGTGACGGCGTTGATGGTGTTTTACGGCGTGATCCAGAAGGGCGTCTAAGCGATGAACCGAATTACCCATTACTTCAAAAGCCTGCTGCTCCTTGAGCTGCTCGGTGGTCTGTGGCTGACCCTGAAGTACGCCTTCAAGCCCAAGTACACGCTGATGTACCCGATGGAGAAGTTCCCGCAGTCGCCGCGCTTCCGTGGCCTGCATGCGCTTCGCCGCTACCCCAACGGCGAGGAACGCTGCATCGCATGCAAATTGTGCGAAGCGGTGTGCCCGGCGCTGGCGATCACCATCGATTCGGCCAAGCGCGAGGACGGCACCCGCCGTACCACCCGTTACGACATCGATCTGTTCAAGTGCATCTTCTGCGGCTTCTGTGAAGAAAGCTGCCCGGTGGACTCGATCGTCGAGACCCACATTCTCGAGTACCACTTCGAGAACCGTGGCGAGAACATCGTTACCAAGCCGCAGCTGCTGGCCATCGGTGATCGGCTTGAAGCCGAGATCGCCGAGCGTCGCGCCGCCGATGCCGCTTTCCGCTGAGGTCGAATGATGGATTGGGTAAATATCAGTTTCTGGGTCTTCTCCATCGTGGCGGGCATCTCCGCTGCGGCGGTGATCAGCGTGCGCAATCCGGTCTATGCCGTGTTGTGCCTGATCCTGACCTTCTTCTCCGTGGCCTGCATCTGGATCCTGGTCGGCGCCGAGTTCCTGGGCGTGGCGCTGGTGCTGGTCTACGTCGGCGCGGTCATGGTGCTGTTCCTGTTCGTGGTGATGATGCTGGACATCGATCCCTCCAACCTGCGTGAGGGCTGGGTGCGTTACCTGCCGCTCGGCCTGATGGTGGCGGTGACGATGCTGGTGCAGATGCTGGTGCTGATCGGCGTGAAGGGCAGGGCGGTCAATCCGTTCCCGGCCGACAACGCTGCCGCGCTGGCTGCCGACACCTCCAACATCACCTGGCTGGCCCGCAGCCTGTTCACCGAATACCTGCTGCCGTTCGAGTTCGCCGCCGTCATCCTGACCGTGGCCGTGGTTGCCGCCGTGATGCTGACCCTGCGTCGCCGCACCGGCCTGAAGACCCAGAACCCGTCCGAGCAGACCATGGTCAAGGGCAGCGACCGCCTGCGCGTGGTCAAGATGGATGCGGAGAAGCCGGTCGTGCACACCAACATCAAGCCGTCCAGCAACGAGGAGGCGCAGCCATGATCACGCTTGGCCACATTCTGGCGCTCGGCGCGGTGCTGTTCTGCATCAGCCTTGCCGGCATCTTCCTCAACCGCAAGAACATCATCGTGCTGCTGATGTCCATCGAGTTGATGCTGCTGTCGGTCAACATCAATTTCGTCGGGTTCTCGCGTGAGATGGGTGATACGGCCGGACAGCTGTTCGTCTTCTTCATCCTGACCGTGGCCGCGGCCGAGGCCGCCATCGGCCTCGCGATCCTGGTAACCCTGTTCCGTACTCGCCGCACCATCAATGTCGGCGAAGTCGATTCGCTGAAGGGCTGATCCGTAGATGGAAATCACTCTCTCCAAGAGTCTGTTGATCGCAGTGGTGCTTGCACCGCTGTTCGGCAGCATCATCGCCGGCCTGTTCGGTCGTCAGGTCGGTCGCGCTGGCGCGCAGGCGGTCACCATCCTCGGCGTGGCGGTCAGCTGCGTGCTGTCCAGCTACGTGCTGTACATGCTGCTGTGGGGCGGCGCCCAGCCGTTCAACCAGAACATCTATACGTTCTTCGAAGTGGGCCAGTACTCGGCGCACGTCGGCTTCATGGTCGACAAGCTCACCGCGATGATGATGGTCGTGGTGACCTTTGTGTCCTTCCTGGTGCACGTGTACACCATCGGCTACATGCAGGACGACCCGGGCTACCAGCGGTTCTTCAGCTACATCTCGCTGTTCACCTTCTCGATGCTCACCCTGGTGATGAGCAACAACTTCCTGCAGCTGTTCTTCGGCTGGGAAGCGGTGGGCCTTGTCTCGTACCTGCTGATCGGCTTCTGGTTCAAGCGGCCGACCGCCATCTTCGCCAACATGAAGGCCTTCCTGGTCAACCGTGTCGGTGACTTCGGCTTCATCCTCGGCATCGCCGGCGTGTTGTGGGTATTCGGCACCCTGGATTACGCCACCGTGTTCGCCAACGCCCAGGTGCTGGGCCACCCGGATGCGCTGATCCAGATCTGGTCGGGCACGATCAACCTGTTCGGCACCTCCATTCCGGTGATGAGCGAGCCGGTGATCTGGTCGGTCGCGACCGTGATCTGCATCTGCCTGTTCATCGGTGCGATGGGCAAGTCGGCCCAGGTGCCGCTGCACGTCTGGCTGCCGGACTCGATGGAAGGCCCGACCCCGATCTCGGCCCTGATCCACGCCGCGACCATGGTCACCGCGGGCATCTTCATGGTCACCCGCATGTCGCCGTTGTTCGAGCTGTCGCAGACCGCGCTGAACTTCGTGCTGTTCATCGGTGCCACCACCGCGTTCTTCACCGGCCTGATCGGCATCGTGCAGAACGACATCAAGCGCGTCGTCGCGTACTCCACGCTGTCCCAGCTGGGCTACATGACCGTCGCCCTGGGTGTGTCGGCCTACTCGGCCGCCGTGTTCCACCTGATGACCCACGCCTTCTTCAAGGCGCTGCTGTTCCTCGGCGCGGGCTCGGTGATCATCGCCATGCACCACGAGCAGGACATGCGCAAGATGGGCGGCCTGCGCAAGTACATGCCGATCACCTTCATCACCATGTGGATCGGTACGCTGGCCCTGGTCGGTACCCCGTTCTTCTCCGGCTTCTACTCCAAGGACACCATCATCGAGGCCGCGCAGCATCACGCGCATGTGTCCTCGAGCTGGGTGGCGACCTACGGGTACTGGGCGGTGCTGGGTGGCGTGGTCGTGACCAGCTTCTACAGCTTCCGCCTGCTGTTCCTGACCTTCCATGGCAAGGAACGCTTCCGCGACGCGCATGACGATCATGGCCATGGTCATGACGATCACCACGCCGCCGACGCGCATGCGGCCGACGCCCACCACGGCGACGCGCATCATGACGATCATGGCCACGGCCACGGCCATGGCGTGCATGAGCCGCATGAAACCCCGTGGGTGGTGACGCTGCCGCTGATCCTGCTGGCGATCCCCTCGATGGTCATCGGTTTCTTCAGCATCGGTCCGATGCTGTACGGCACCGACTGGGCCGGCCACCATGCCGACGCCGCCATCCCGGGCCAGGTGCACTCGTTCTTCACCGGCATCGTTGATTTCTACGACCCGGCGCGCAACACCATCGGTGCGCTGGCCGAAGAGTTCCACGGTCCGGTCGCCTTCGCGATCCACGGCATGATGGCCCCGGCCTTCATCCTGACGGTGGTCGGCTTCCTGCTTGCCGCGCTGTTCTACCTGTGGAAGCCGGAACTGGCCGGCAAGGCCCGCAAGACCTTCGCGCCGATCGTGTCGGTGCTGGAGAACAAGTACGGCTTCGACAAGCTCTGGATCGGCGGTTTCGCCGGCGGCGGTATCAAGCTCGGCAAGGTTTCGCGCGCGATCGACACGAACGTGGTCGATGGTGTGGTGGTCAACGGTTCGGCGCGCCTGATCGATCTGGCGGCCAACCTGCTGCGTCGCACCCAATCCGGTTTCCTCTATCACTACGCCTTCGCGATGATCATCGGCCTGATTGCCCTTCTGGGTGTCCTGATGCATTACCTGCGTTGATGACCTGTACGGAATAAGAAGACGTGTCGAACTGGCCCCTACTTAGTGTTCTCATCTGGCTGCCGATCATCGGCGGTGCATTGATCCTTGCCATCCGTGATGCCCAGACCGCCCGGTGGGCGTCCCTGGGTGTGGCGGTGCTGACCTTCGTGGCCAGCCTGTCGCTGCTCAGCGGCTATGACACGGGAATCGACGCGCTGCAGTTCGTCGAGACCCGCGCCTGGATCCCCGCCTACGACATCGGCTACAACCTCGGCGTCGACGGCATCGCGATCGCGCTGATCCTGCTGACCACGCTGGTCTCGGTGCTGGCCCTGATCGGTGCCTGGAGCGCGATCGACAAGCGCGTGAACCAGTACGTGGCCGCCTTCCTGATCCTGGAAGGCGTCACCGTCGGTATCTTCTCGGCGACGGACGCGATGCTGTTCTACGTGTTCTTCGAAGCGATGCTGATCCCGATGTTCCTGATCATCGGTGTCTGGGGCGGCCCGCGCCGCATCTACGCCGCGCTGAAGTTCTTCCTGTACACCTTCCTCGGCTCGGTGCTGATGCTGGTGGCCCTGATCTACCTGTACCTGAAGGGCGGCAGCTTCCAGCTGGCCGACCTGTACCAGCTGCAGCTGTCGGGCAAGGAACAGACCTGGATCTTCTTCGCCTTCCTGATCGCCTTCGCGGTCAAGGTGCCGATGTTCCCGGTCCACACCTGGCTGCCGGACGCCCACGTGGAAGCGCCGACCGCCGGTTCGGTGATCCTGGCCGCCATCGCCCTGAAGATCGGTGGCTACGGCTTCCTGCGCTTCAACCTGCCGATCGTGCCGGATGCCTCGCATGAGTGGGCCTGGCTGGTGATCGCGCTGTCGCTGGTGGCGGTGATCTACGTCGGCCTGGTCGCCCTGGTGCAGGACGACATGAAGAAGCTGATCGCCTATTCGTCGATCGCGCACATGGGCTTCGTGACCCTGGGTACCTTCATCGCGATGTGGTTGGTGCGTGACGCCGGCAACCCGGACGCGGCCCGCCTGGGCCTGCAGGGCGCGATGGTGCAGATGGTGTCGCACGGTTTCGTGTCCGGCGCGATGTTCTCCTGCGTCGGCGTGCTGTACGACCGCATGCACAGCCGCCGCATCGCCGATTACGGCGGCGTGGTCAACGTGATGCCCTGGTTCGCCACTTTTGCCATGCTGTTCTTCATGGCCAATGCGGGCCTGCCGGGTACCAGCGGGTTCGTCGGTGAATTCATGATCATCATGGCCAGCTTCCAGCGCAATCCGTGGCTGGCACTCGGCGCGGCGAGCACCCTGGTGATCACCGCGGCGTATACGCTGTGGCTGTACAAGCGCGTGTTCTTCGGTGAAGTGGCCAACGCCCATGTCGCCGAACTGAAGGACATCAACGGTCGCGAGTGGCTGGTGTTGGGTGTATTCGCCGTGGGCACCCTTGCCCTGGGCCTGTACCCCAAGCCGCTGACCGACCTGATGGAGCCCTCGATCGCGAAGCTGGCGATGCAGATCGCATCCAGCAAGCTGCTGTAATCGGGCCGTCGAGAGTATTGATTCCAGGATTTGATGATGACCACCTCGCCGCTGTTGCCACTGACCGCCGCAGACCTCCCGCCGCTCGCTCCCGAGCTGGTGCTGGTCGGCAGTGCGTTCGCCCTGTTGATGCTTGATCTTTTCATCAGTGAGAAGAACAAGATCTGGACCCACCTGTTCTCGATCGCTGCGCTGGCGGTCGTGTTCTTCATGCTCGCCACCGGAGTGGGCGGGCAGGGCGAGGTCTTCCACGGCATGTTCGTCCGCGACAACGCGGCCGACGTGATGAAGACCGTGATCGTGCTGTGCAGCGGGCTGACCCTGATCTACGGCTGGAGCTACCTGCGCGAGCGCAAGCTCTACCAGGGCGAGATCCCGGTGCTGATCCTGTTCGCCACCGCGGGCATGATGATCCTGGTCTCGGCCGGCAGCCTGCTGATGGTCTACCTGGGCCTGGAACTGCTGGCGCTGTGCTCCTACGCGCTGGTCGCCAGCAACCGTGAAAACGGCCTGGCCTCGGAAGCGGCGATGAAGTACATCGTGCTCGGTTCGCTGGCCTCGGGCCTGCTGCTGTACGGCATGTCGCTGATCTACGGCGCCACCGGCTCGCTGCACCTGGATGCCATCAACGCCGCCATCCCGCATACCGAAGAGAAGATGCTGCTGCTGACCGGCGCGGTGTTCATGATCGCCGGCGTGGCCTTCAAGCTGGGTGCGGCGCCGTTCCACATGTGGCTGCCCGACGTGTACCAGGGTGCCCCGGCACCGGTCGCGCTGTTCATCAGCTCGGCCCCGAAGCTGGCGGCGTTCGGCATGGCCTACCGCCTGCTGGAAATGGGCGTGGGCCCGCTGGCCGACGAGTGGAAGTACCTGATCGGTGGGCTGGCCGCACTGTCGCTGGTGATCGGCAACCTGATGGCGATCGCGCAGACCAACCTCAAGCGCATGCTGGCCTTCTCGACCGTCTCGCACATCGGCTTCCTGCTGATGGGCCTGGCCGGTGGTGGCGAGCGGGGCTACTCGGCGGCGCTGTTCTACGCCCTGAGCTACGCGATCATGTCGACCGCGGCGTTCGGCGCGATCATCGCGCTGTCGCGCAACGGCTTTGAAGCCGAGAAGATCGAAGACTTCAAAGGCCTCAATGCGCGCAACCCGTGGATGGCCGGCCTCGTGCTGTGCATCATGGCGTCGCTGGCAGGCATTCCGCCGTTCCTGGGCTTCTGGACCAAGCTGGCCGTCCTCGGCGCGGCGATCCAGGGCGACATGCTGTGGCTGGCCATGGTCGGCGTGATCTGCGCCGTGATCGGCTGCTTCTACTACCTGCGCGTCATCAAGGTCATGTACTTCGATGAGCCGGTGGGTGAGCCGCTGCCGGCCAACAACGACCGCGTGCTGGGCGTGGTGCTGGGCGTGAATGCCCTGGCGCTGCTGGCCCTGGGCGTGGCGTGGAACCCGATCATGGTGTGGTGCCAGCAGGCATTTGCACAAATTTCGTAAAAAACGATACAAACGTGCGCAACTCGTGTAATATTCATCTCCTGAGTTGTTGATGCAGCGGTTTCGCCAGAACATCGTTGCTAGGAAGTCCCCCGGGCCTTCCGCACTCATCCGCTTCTGCTGCGGGGTGGAGCAGTCTGGCAGCTCGTCGGGCTCATAACCCGAAGGTCGCAGGTTCAAATCCTGCCCCCGCTACCATATAGCTCCGGTGCAAACCGGAGGCAGTGGACGAATCAAGCGATACCGGAAACGGTGTCGCTTTTTTCGTTCCAGGCCCGGTAGAGCCGACCGTTGGTCGGCTGCCGTTCCTGGGCACGAGTGGAAACCGTCCCCCGGCTGCCGTTCGCTGGATGCGAGGTCATTCGTTTCAACACGGGGTTGCATGGGAATGAAAACTCCCTTACAATTCCGCTTCTGCTGCGGGGTGGAGCAGTCTGGCAGCTCGTCGGGCTCATAACCCGAAGGTCGCAGGTTCAAATCCTGCCCCCGCTACCACAGAAAATCTGCAGTGCAGATGCAGTAGACGAAAAGGCGATCTCGGCAACGAGGTCGCTTTTTTCGTTATGGCATCGCCCGGCTTTTGCTGTGCCTTTGCACCTGACCTCGATGACTGACCTGCCAAGTGTGCAGGCAGCGGTGGGGGCAGGTTGGCGGGACCATTGGGGCGACATCGATGTCGCCCATGAGCTCCCATGGACGGGTTCACGGCGCGTGCCGCGGACCTGCCTGCACCGATGCCCTCGACGAACGCCTAAACAGCCCGCCTTCGCTGTTCAGCTTTCCGAATAGGGGCGCCGGAAGCCACCCCAACCATTGCACCAGCCCGGTGCAACGGCTATCATCAGTGGCTTAGCGGACTGTCTACTCATATCCACCCAATGGACGTGAATAGGCCCCGCGACCGGCTTCCAGGAACGGCAACCTGTACCCAGGCCGCCGTGACCCCCGGAACGCTGGGCTCGCAGACACGCACCACGTGCGCATCTGCACCGGAATCCAGCATGACCGGAGTTGTACCGGACAGGGGCCCAACGGGCCCTTTGTTGTTTCCGGAAGGTGGTCCAAGCCGTGGACCAGACCGTATTTCTTTTCAACGAATCAAGGCCGACTGTGAGCGACAAGGCAACCGAAATCGCGAATCTGCTCGCCCCCACCGTTCAGTCGCTGGGTCTCGAGCTGCTGGGCGTGGAATATCTGACCGCCCCGGGTGGTGCCACGCTGCGCCTGTACATCGACGTGCCGCTGGCCGAACAGCCTGAACGCATCGTCAATATCGACGACTGCGAACGCGTCAGCCGCGAAGTGTCCGCCCAGCTGGACGTCGAAGACCCGATCACGGCGAACTACACGCTGGAAGTGTCTTCGCCGGGCGTGGACCGCCCGCTGTTCACCGGCGAGCAGTTCGAGCGCGCCATCGGCGAATCGGCCAAGGTGACGCTGAAGCTGCCGCAGGACGGCCGCCGCCGTCTGCAGGGCGAGATCCTTGCCGTGGATATCGAACAAGGCACGGTGACCTTCAAGGTCGACAATGCCCCGTTTACCGCCGACATCGAAAACATCGACAAGGCACGCATCATGCCGGACTGGGCCGCCCTCGGCCTGGCTCCGACCAAACCGACTGGCCCGGCACCCAAACAGGGTGGCAAGGCGAACAAGAAACCATCCAACGAGCCGGCGGCCAAAAAGCCGCGCGCGGAGTGAGCCAATGAGCAAGGAACTTTTGCTGGTAGTGGATGCGGTCGCCAACGAAAAAGGCGTCCCGCGCGAAGTCATCTTCGATGCCATCGAGGCAGCGTTGGCTTCGGCTGCCAAAAAGCGTTACCCGGAAGAAGAAGTGCTGGCCCGTGTGTCGATCGACCACAAGGACGGCAACTACGAAACCTTCCGCCGCTGGGAAGTGGTGGCCGATGACGTGGTCATGGAGTCCCCGGACCGCCAGATCCGTCTGATGGACGCCATCGAGGAAGCCGACGGCGTGGAAGTCGGCGATTTCATCGAAGAGCAGATCGAAAACCCTGACTTCGGCCGCATCGCCGCACAGGCCGCCAAGCAGGTGATCGTCCAGCGCGTGCGCGAGGCCGAGCGTCAGCAGGTGGTCGATGCGTGGAAGGATCGCGTCGGCGAACTGGTCACCGGTGTGGTCAAGCGCGCCGAGCGCGGCAACATCTATGTGGACCTGGGCGGCAACGCCGAGGCCTTCATCCCGAAGGACAAGGGCATTCCGCGCGACGTCCTGCGCGCTGGCGACCGCGTGCGCGGTTACCTGGCCGAAGTCCGTTCGGAACCGCGTGGCCCGCAGCTGTTCATCAGCCGCGCCGCCCCGGAATTCATGATCGAACTGTTCAAGCTCGAAGTGCCGGAAGTCGGCCAGGGCCTGGTCGAGATCAAGGCCTGCGCACGTGATCCGGGCGACCGCGCCAAGATCGCCGTGCTGGCCCACGATTCGCGTACCGATCCGATCGGTGCCTGCATCGGCATGCGCGGTTCGCGCGTGCAGGCCGTGTCCAACGAGCTCAATGGCGAGCGCGTGGATATCGTGCTGTGGAACGAGAACCCGGCCAACTTCGTCATCAATGCGATGGCGCCGGCGGAAGTGCAGTCGATCATCGTGGATGAAGAAAAGCACTCGATGGACCTGGCCGTGGCGGAAGAGCGCCTGGCCCAGGCGATCGGCAAGGGCGGCCAGAACGTCCGTCTTGCCAGCCGCCTGACCGGTTGGCAGCTCAATGTGATGACCCAGGACCAGGTGACCGCCAAGTCCGAGGCAGAGCAGGGCGTTGCCCGCCAGCTGTTCATGGACAAGCTGGAAGTGGATGAAGAAATCGCCGCCATCCTGGTGACCGAAGGCTTCAACACCGTGGAAGAAATCGCCTACGTCCCGGTCGGCGAACTGCTGGCCGTGGAAGGCTTCGACGAAGACATCGTCGAAGAGCTGCGTGCCCGTGCCCGCGATGCGCTGCTCAACGAAGCGCTGGCGGTGGAAGAAGGTCTGGAAGACGGCTCGCCGTCGGAAGACCTGCTCGCCCTGGAAGGCATGGACGAGGCAACTGCCTACGCCCTGGCCGGTCACGGCGTGCGTACCAGTGAGGACCTGTCGGACCTGGCCGCCGACGAGATCCTCGAGTTCGGCATCGAGGACATGGACCAGGAGCGCGCCGCCGCCCTGATCCTTGCCGCCCGAGCCGAGGAGATCGCCCGCCTGGAGCGCGGCGAATGAGCCAGCGATGAACAGTGCCCTGACCCGCTCAGGGCTTAGACTCCGCGCTGCCTTCGCACGTTTCGAGGGAGCGCCAACCAGATCATAGGATCCGAATGTCGCAGCAAACCACCATCCGCAAGCTTGCCGAACTGGTCAATACCCCGGTCGATAAACTGCTCGTACAACTTGCCGAAGCCGGCATGAAGTTCAGCGGTCCCGACCAGGTCGTGACCAGTACCGAGAAGGTGAAGCTCCTTGGCTTCCTTCGTCGCTCGCACGGCAAGACCGAGCAGCCCGTCGAGAGCACCGACGAAGCCGCCAAGAAGATCACCCTGAACCGTCGCAAGTTGCAGGAAGTGACCGTCAGCGCCGGCCGCAGCAAGACCACCGTCAACGTGGAAGTGCGCCAGAAGCGTACCTACATGAAGGACGCCAGCGGCAAGCCGATGACCGCGGATGAGGAGCGCGCCGACATCCTGCGCAAGCTGGAGGAATCCCGCCAGCGCAATCTGGACGAGCAGCGCGCACTGGCCGAGAAGGACCGTGCGCGCGATGAAGAAATCGCCCGCAAGCGTCAGGAAGAAATCGACGCCAAGGAACGTGCCGAAGCCGAGCGCAAGGCGGCCGAAGCGGCTGCTGAAGCGGCCAGGAACGCACCGCCGGCCCCGGCCCCGGTTGCCGCCAAGCCGGCTGCTGCCGATGCCCCGGCGCGCAATGCGCGCCCGGCGGCGCCGTCGGCTGCCCGTCCGGCGCCGCGTTCGGACGATCGCAACTCGAACAACAACAACAACCGTCCGGGCGCCAAGCGCGACGACGATGGTGGCAACCGCTTTGCCGGTCAGCTGCATCTGTCGGCCGCCGATCGTGCCCGTCGCGGCAACAACAGCAACTCGCGCGGTCGTCCGACCGGGCGCGTGCAGCACGGCAGCCGCCGTGACAGCAACCAGTCGCGCAGCGGCGGTGGTGCCCATGGTTTCGAACGTCCGGTCGCTCCGATCGTGCGTGACGTCACCATCGGCGACACCATCACCGTCGCCGATCTGGCCCAGAAGCTGGCCGTCAAGGGCGGCGACGTGGTCAAGGCGCTGTTCAAGATGGGCGTCATGGCGACCATCACCCAGACCATCGACCACGACACCGCCGCGCTGGTGACCGAAGAACTCGGCCACAACGTGATCCGTGCCAACACCAACGACGCCGAAGACGCGCTGCTGGCGCTGGCCGGTGGCAACCAGGGCGAGCCGGTGGCACGTCCGCCGGTGGTCACCATCATGGGCCACGTCGACCACGGCAAGACCTCGCTGCTGGATTACATCCGCCGCACCAAGGTCGCCACGGGCGAAGCCGGTGGCATCACCCAGCACATCGGTGCGTACCACGTTGAAACGCCGAAGGGCGTGATCAGCTTCCTGGATACCCCGGGCCACGCGGCGTTTACGTCCATGCGTGCCCGCGGTGCCAAGCTGACCGACATCGTGGTGCTGGTGGTGGCGGCCGACGACGGCGTCATGCCGCAGACCAAGGAAGCCATCCAGCACGCCCGTTCGGCAGGTGTGCCGCTGATCGTGGCGATCAACAAGATCGACAAGTCCGGCGCCGATCCGATGCGCGTCAAGAACGAACTGCTCACCGAGCAGGTCGTGTCCGAAGACTTCGGTGGCGATACCCAGATGGTCGAGATCTCGGCCAAGGCTGGCCTGGGCATCGACGACCTGCTGGACGCGATCTCGATCCAGGCCGAACTGCTGGAGCTGAAGGCCGTGGCCGACGGCCGCGCCAGCGGCGTGGTCATCGAGTCCTCGCTGGACAAGGGCCGTGGCCCGATCGCCACCGTGCTGGTGCAGCAGGGTTCGCTGAAGAAGGGCGATTACCTGGTCTGCGGTATCCAGTACGGCCGCGTGCGCGCCCTGTTCGACGAAACCGGCGCACAGCCTGACCAGGCTGGCCCGTCGATTCCGGTGCAGGTGCTCGGCCTGTCCGGCGTGCCGGATGCCGGCGATGACTTCGTCGTGGTCGAAGACGAGCGTCTGGCCAAGGACGTCGCGCAGCAGCGCGAAACCAAGCGCCGTGAATCGCGCCTGGTGCAGTCTGCCGGCAGCCGCATGGAAGACATCATGGCGACCCTGGGCAAGGGCGATGGCCAGCAGGTGCTGAACCTGGTGATCAAGGCCGACGTGCAGGGTTCGGTGCAGGCACTGAGCCAGGCCCTGGTCGCGCTGTCCAACGACGACATCCGCATCAACGTGATCCACTCCGGCGTGGGCGGCATCACCGAATCGGACGCCAACTCGGCGGTTGCCTCCAAGGCCACCGTGATCGGCTTCAACGTGCGTGCCGACGCCTCCGCGCGTCGCATCATCGAGTCCAACGGCGTGGACCTGCGTTACTTCTCGATCATCTATGACGTGATCGATCAGGTGAAGCAGGTGGCTTCCGGTCTGCTCGGCGTGGAAATCCGCGAAGAGATCATCGGTATCGCCCAGGTCCGCGATGTGTTCCGCAGCTCGAAGTTCGGTGCGGTCGCAGGCTGCATGATCATCGAAGGTACGGTGAAGCGCAGCAAGCCGATCCGCGTCCTGCGCGACAGCGTCGTGGTCTTCGAAGGCGAGCTGGAATCGCTGCGTCGCTTCAAGGAGAACGTCGAGGAAGTCCGCAACGGTACCGAATGCGGTATCGGCGTGAAGGCTTACAACGACGTCAAGCCGGGTGACCAGATCGAGTGCTTCGAGCGTATCGAAGTGCCGCGCACCCTGTAATGTTTCCAGGCCGGACCGCATCACGCGGTCCGGCTTTTTCGCTTTCGCATCACCCTTCAAGACGAGCCCGCCTACCGTGCCAAAGACCTTCCATCGAACCGACCGTGTTTCCGCCCAGATCCGCCGTGAACTGGGAACACTCGTGCACAACGCAGTGCGTGAACACGGCCTGCCTTCGGTGAGCGTCTCCGACGTGGAAATCACCCGCGACATGGCGCATGCCAAGATCTTCGTCACGGCGCTGATGCCCGAACGTTCGGTGGAAGCGATGAAGGGCCTGAAGGAACTGGCCTGGGGCCTGCGCATGGAGCTGGCGCGTGCGATGAAGCTGCGCCACGTGCCCGAGCTGCACTTCCACTACGATGATTCGGTGGATCGCGGCGAGCGCATCGACAACATCCTGCGCGATCTGCCCGATACGCTGGCGGCAGAGAAGAGCCGGCAGGGCGATGACGACGGTGGCGACGATGCCGCCGACGAAGGCGAAAAGAACGCCTGATGGACCAACAGCCCGAAAGGGCTGTTGTCTTATGGGGCGGGGCCTGTCGCAGTGCGACCGCTCCGCCGGAGGCCGGATTGACCGGCAGCGCCACACGGCGCCGATCTGAATTGAATGCATGGCACCCCGAATTTCGTTCCGTCGCCTGGATGGCATCCTGCTGCTCGACAAGCCGACCGGCATGAGCTCCAACGCCGCCCTGCAGGTGGCACGCCGTCTGTACCGCGCCGAGAAGGGCGGCCACACCGGCAGCCTGGACCCGCTGGCCACCGGCCTGTTGCCATTGTGTTTTGGCGAAGCCACCAAGATCGCCGGCCTGCTGCTGGGCTCGGCCAAGGCCTACGACGCCGAGGTGGTGCTGGGCCAGACCACCGATACCGATGATTCCGATGGCGCCGTGCTGCGCGAGCGGCCGGTACCGGCGATCAGCGCGGCTGAACTCGAGGCGGCGCTGGCACCGCTGCGCGGCCGCATCCGCCAGCGCGCCCCGATCTACTCCGCGCTCAAGCAGGGAGGTGAGCCGCTGTACCTGAAGGCCCGCCGCGGCGAGGCGATCGAGGCGCCCGAGCGCGACGTGGAGGTCCACGCCCTGGAGGTGCTGGACCAGCAGCCGACCCGTCTGTCGCTGCGGGTGACCTGCGGTTCAGGCACGTATATCCGCAGCCTGGCCCGCGATCTCGGCGAAACGCTGGGCTGTGGCGCCCACATCGCCGGCCTGCGCCGGTTGTGGGTGGATCCCTTCCGCGAGGCGCCGATGGTCACCCTGGAGACCCTGCGCGCCCTGGCCGGGCAGGGCGACGAGGCCGGCATGGAGGCCCTGCTGCTGCCGCTGGACGCGGGCCTGGCGCATTACCCCCGGGTCACCCTGGACGACGAGCAGACCCGCCGCTTCCGCGTGGGCCAGCGCATCCGCGATGCTGGCTGGCCGCAGGGTGGGGTGGTGGTGTTCGGCCCGGGCGAGGCGATCCAGGGCCTGGGCCAGGTCGATGAGACCGGTCTGCTGGCCCCGCAGCGCCTGTTCAACCTCTGACCGACCCGGCCGGGCACTACCCCGGTCCTTGTCCCGGACGGCCGCTGACGTTACAATTTCGCGGCCTTTTCAGGCGTCCCGCGTTCTGCGGGTTCATCCTTTCGTTAACGGCGAGTCGCGCGGTACGTCAATGGGACGTTTCTGCGGGCCACGCATCCAAGAGAAAACAGATATGTCGATCGACACCCAGAAGGTCATTGAAGAGAACAAGCGCAGCGCGGCTGACACCGGCTCCCCGGAAGTCCAGGTCGCTCTGCTGACCGCCCGCATCGAACTGCTGACCGGCCACTTCAAGACCCACAAGAAGGATCACCACAGCCGTCGTGGTCTGCTGCAGATGGTCAACCGTCGCCGCAGCCTGCTCGACTACCTGAAGAAGAAAGACGCCCCGCGTTACAAGGCCCTGATCGAAAAGCTCGGCCTGCGTCGCTAAGCACGAACCCCCACCGCGGCGCAGGAATGCGCCGCGGTTTTGTTTTGGTCGTACCGCAATAAACGCCTGGGCCGGACAACCGGTCACCCGTCGGCGGCAAGGGTCGCCCGCGGTCCATTCGAAGAAAGCATCATCCAAGGACATCCCCCGTGGCAAAAATCACCAAAACCTTCCAGTACGGCAAGCACACCGTCACGCTTGAGACCGGCGAAATCGCCCGTCAGGCCGGTGGCGCCGTCATCGTCAAGTTCGACGACACCGTGCTGCTGGTCTCCGCCGTTGCCGCCAAGAGCGCGCGTGAGGGCCAGGACTTCTTCCCCCTGACCTGTGACTACCAGGAGAAGTTCTACGCCGGTGGCCGTATCCCGGGTGGCTTCTTCAAGCGCGAAGGCCGCGCGACCGAAAAAGAGACGCTGATTTCGCGCCTGATCGATCGCCCGATCCGTCCGCTGTTCCCGGAAGACTACAAGAACGAAGTTCAGATCATCGCCACGGTGATGTCGCTGAACCCGGACATCGATGGTGACATCGCTGCCCTGATCGGCGCCTCGGCCGCGCTGTCGCTGGCCGGCACCCCGTTCAAGGGTCCGATCGCCGCCGCCAAGGTGGGTTACAAGAACGGTGAGTACATCCTCAACCCGACCGTGACCGAACTGAAGGATTCGGAGCTGGAGCTGGTCGTCGCCGGTACCGCCAACGCCGTGCTGATGGTGGAATCCGAAGCCGCGCTGCTGTCCGAAGACGTGATGCTGGGCGCCGTGACCTTCGGTCACCGCGAAATGCAGAAGGTCATCAACGCGATCAACGAGCTGACCGTGGAAGCCGGCACCAAGCCGTCGACCTGGGAAGCCCCGGCCAAGAACGGCGCCCTGATCAGCGCCCTGCAGGAAGCCATCGGCCCGCGCCTGGGCGAAGCCTTCCAGGTGCGCGACAAGCTGCAGCGCCGTGACGCCATCTCGGCGATCAAGAAGGACGTGACCGAGTCGCTGGCTGGCCGTGTGGCCGCTGACGGCTGGAACCCGGCCGAGCTGTCGAAGGAATTCGGCGAGCTGGAATACAGCACCATGCGCAACTCGGTGCTCGACACCAAGGTCCGCATCGACGGCCGTGCGCTGGACACCGTCCGCCCGATCGCCGTGAAGACCGGCATCCTGCCGCGTACCCACGGTTCCTCGCTGTTCACCCGCGGTGAAACGCAGGCCATCGTGACCATCACCCTGGGCACCGCCCGTGATGGCCAGGTCATCGATGCCGTCGCCGGTGAGTACAAGGAAAACTTCCTGTTCCATTACAACTTCCCCCCCTACTCGGTGGGTGAGACCGGCCGCATGATGGGCCCGAAGCGTCGCGAAATCGGCCACGGCCGCCTCGCCAAGCGCGGCGTGCTGGCAGTGATGCCGTCGCTGGAAGCCTTCCCGTACACCATCCGCGTGGTCTCGGAAATCACCGAATCCAACGGCTCCTCGTCGATGGCCTCGGTCTGCGGTTCGTCGCTGGCCCTGATGGACGCCGGCGTGCCGGTGAAGGCCCCGGTGGCCGGTATCGCCATGGGCCTGGTCAAGGAAGGCGATCGCTTCGTCGTCCTGTCCGACATCCTGGGTGACGAAGATCACCTGGGCGACATGGACTTCAAGGTTGCCGGTACCGCTGAGGGCATCTCCGCCCTGCAGATGGACATCAAGATCGAAGGCATCACCGAAGAGATCATGAAGCAGGCACTGCAGCAGGCCAAGGCTGGCCGTCTGCACATCCTGGGTGAAATGGCCCACGGCCTGACCGCCCCGCGCGAAGAGCTGTCGGACTACGCGCCGCGCCTGCTGACCATCAAGATCCACCCGGACAAGATCCGTGAAGTGATCGGCAAGGGTGGTTCCACCATCCAGGCCATCACCAAGGAAACCGGCACCCAGATCGACATCCAGGATGACGGCACCATCGTCATCGCTTCGGTCAACGCCATCGCTGCGCAGGCTGCCAAGGCCCGCATCGAGCAGATCACCTCGGACGTCGAGCCGGGCCGCATCTACGAAGGCAAGGTCGCCAAGATCATGGACTTCGGTGCGTTCGTCACGATCCTGCCGGGCAAGGACGGTCTGGTCCACGTGTCGCAGATCTCCAGCGAGCGCGTCGAGAAGGTCGGCGACAAGCTGAAGGAAGGCGATGTGGTCAAGGTCAAGGTCCTGGAAGTCGACAAGCAGGGCCGTATCCGCCTGTCGATGAAGGCCGTCGAAGAAGGCGAAGGCGTCGCTGCCGCCGAGTGATCGGCGCACGCTGATCCGTCGTAGGTGCGGACCGTTGGTCCTCACGCTTTCGCAGACAAAAAAAAGCGGGCTTCGGCCCGCTTTTTTTTGTGCCCGCCTGTCGAACCAACGGCGCGGGTTCGCGGTGTCGCGCCCCACCATGCCTGGCCGCCGTTGGGTGGGGCGCATTACGCCAGGTAGTGCGACACCTCGATCAGATTCCGATCCGGATCGCGGAAATACACTGACAGGATCGGCCCGGTGGCCCCGGTCCGCTGGATCGGTCCTTCTTCGACGGTCACGCCCTGTGCCTGCAGGTGCGCCAGGATCTCGTGCATGGTCGCGTAGGTGATCAGGCACAGATCAGCCGAGCCGGGTGTCGGCCGTTCCGCCTTGGGGTCGAATTCGTTGCCGTGCGCATGCAGGTTGATCTTCTGCAGGCCGAAGCGCAGCGCCTTGCGCCCCTCGCCGAAGGTATCCACCTCCATGCCCAGTACACGATGGTAGAAATCACAGGTCGCGGCGACATCCGCCACGGTCAGGACCAGATGGTCCAATCGGTCGATATGCAGGTCGGTCATCGGTATCACGCAGCAGACAGTCAGAACCGCTGAACTGTAAAACCGGCGACGCAAGGCGGAGGTGAATGCCTGGCGCCGTCAGCGTGCATGCGGGCTGCGCAGCAGGACCGGACAGGCCGCGTGGCGGTCCACGGCAGGCGGCGACCTCCAGTGACACCTCCGTGGCGTGTTGCCGCCCGCGCTGCGCGGCCTGCGGACTGCCGCGACGCCTGCGCAGGTCAGCGTTGAATGTCCGCCGGACGGATTCGCAGGACATCCGGGTGGAAAGCGCGCACGCCCGGCATCGCACTGCTAACGTGGCCTCGCCTTCGATCCGGGAGATCCCATGTTCCGTCCTGCCGTCGCTGTCCTCGCCGTCCTGATCGCCAGCGTGATGCCCCACGCCGCTTCCGCCGCCGAGCCGTTGCCCAAGGTGATCGGCGCGTACTACCCCGGCGGCTCCGCCGATCGCTACCCGGTGGAAAACATTCCGGCCGACACGCTGACCCATCTGTTCTATGCGTTCGCCACCATCGACCAGGGGCAGTGCGTGGTCGCACCGCAGGCCGACGCGCATTTCAAGGCATTGGCCACGCTCAAGCGGGCACATCCGACGCTGCACACGCTGATCTCGATCGGCGGCTGGAACGCGGGAGGCTTCTCCGATGCGGCGCTGACCGCGGAAAGCCGGCAGCGCTTCGTGTCCTCCTGCGTGGCGATGTTCTTCGAGCGCCATCGCGGCAGCTTCGACGGCGTGGACATCGATTGGGAATTCCCGGTGTACGGCGGCCCGACCGAGATCACCGACCGCCCGGAAGACCGGCGCAACATGACCCTGCTGGTGCAGGAGTTCCGCCGCCAGCTCGATGCGCTGGACAGGGCCGACGGGCAGCACCGGCTGGTCACTGCTGCATTGCCGGCCGGCCGCGTGCAGACCGATGGTCCGTACGATCCGGCGCGCAGCTATGAACTCAAGGAGCTCGGCCGCGCGCTCGATTTCATCAATCTGATGAGCTACGACATGGGCACCGGCTTCTCGGCGGTGTCCACCTTCAACGCGCCGCTGCACGCGGTGCCGGAAGATCCGCTGGCACCGGAACTGAAGCGCTGGAACAGCGTGGCCGGTGCGGTCGCCTACTACGAGCAGCACGGGGTGCCGAAAGACAAGCTGGTGTTGGGGGTGCCGTTCTACGGCCGCGGCTTCAAGCTGCAGAGCGATGCCAGCCAGGGGCTCTACCAGCGTTACAGTGCGCCGCATCCGGCCGGCGACTGGCGGCAGATCCAGGCCGGCATGCTCGGCCAGCCCGGCTGGGAGCGGCATTGGCACCCCGTCGCGCAGACCCCGTGGTTGTACAACGCCACCGAGAAGGTTTTCGTCAGCTATGAGGATCCCAGCTCGATCGGCCTGCGCGCGGGCTTCGCAAAGGACAGTGGCCTGCGCGGCGTCTTCATGTGGGAGCTGACCGGTGACGATGCGCAGGGCAGCCTGCTCAAGGCAATGGTGGCGCCGTTCCAGGGCGCTGCCAGGTAACCCCGCAGGAGGGGGCGCCGCGACGCACGCGTGCCCTATGCTTGCAGGCATGGAGACCGTCCGCCTGCTGGATCTGCACATCGACCGCACTGCCCAGCAGGTGCGGCGAGGGGATGAGGTATTGCCGGTCGGCGGGCTGAGTTGGCGGCTGCTGGACTGCCTGCTCGCCCATGGCAACGCCGTCGTCGATTTCGACACGCTCGCCGATCAGGTCTGGGCACCGGCGGTGGTCGGCGAGGATGCGATCAGCCAGCGGGTGAAGCTGCTCCGGCTGGCGCTGGGCGATGACGGCCGCCGGCCGCGCTACCTCCGCTCGGTCCGTGGCCGTGGCTACCAGTTGTGCGCCTCGCCGCAGCCGGTGACGCGCGAGACCATCGCCCACGCCAGCACGGAGGGTGCCCTCGTCGCACTCGGCGGGCGCGCACGCGCACGGTGGGTCTGGCTGATGACCGGGGTAGCCATCGCCGCTGCGGCCGTCGGGTTCATCCTGGTCCGTCCCGCTGTCGCACCAGCGTCGCCAGCGGATGCGGTGCTGCAGCGTGCCGCCTATTACGCGGGTATCGGCCAGGCCAGCAACAACGAGCGTGCGATGGCGTTGTACCGCCAGGCGTTGCAGATCGACCCCGAATCGTTGACGGCACGGCGTGGACTTGCGCGCGCGCTGGCGGCGGATGCCTGCCTGTTCAATGGCGCCCGCGAGCGCGCGCAGGAAGCGCTCGCGCTGGCCAGCTAGGTCGTGCGCGCGGCACCGGACGATGCCGCAGGCTGGGCGGCGCGCGGTTACGCCCATGATTGCCTCGGTGCGATGCCGCAGGCCATGGCCGATTACCAGCAAGCCCTGCAGCGGGACCCTGGTGATGAGCGCACCCGCGCCTCGCTGGCGTATCTGCATCAGGAACGGGGCCACCTTGCGCGGGCACTGCAGGACAACCTGTCGCTGCGGGCGCCGGCGCGTGTCCGCTTCCGCGACGTGCAGGTCGCACGTGAACTGGAGCTGCTCGGCTTCACCGATGCCGCAGCGCGCCGGCACGCCCACAACTTCCAGCTCTATCCGGACAATGTATTCGCCAACATCGCCTGGCCGCACAGCCTGCTGGCGATGGGGGAGGCGGGCAAGGCGCAGCAGGCACTGGATCAGGCGCTGGCGCGCGGCACGCCGCATCCGCGATTGCTGCGCCTGCAAGGCGAAATGCTGCTGTTGAAAGGCGATCGACACGGCGCTGCAGAAGCTTTCGAGCGTAGCCGCGCCCTGCGTCCGCAGCAGTCGATGGGGCAGACGCTGGCTGGCCTGTATGGCGACGAAGCCGCCACACCGGCCTGGATCGCCGGGCGCCTGCAGGCACTGAAGCGCCAAGGCGACGACGGCTGGTCCGACACCGCACTGGAACGTGCGTTGTTGCTGCAGGCGCAGGGTGATGACGCCGCGGCGCTTGTCGCCCTGCAGCACGCGGTGAAGGGCGGCTTCCGCGATGCGGCGTGGTTGCGTGCGACCCCCTTGTTTGCGCCTCTGCAGGGTGCGGCTGGCTGGCAGGGGCTACTCGACACGATCGAGGCGGACGTATCTGCCCAGCGCGCCCAGGTGCTGGCCGCCGCGTGGCGGCCAACAGACCTTGATGGCCTCAGCGCAGCGCCGGGAGCAGGAACTCGGTGAGGATGCGGCGCGACTGCGGATGGGCGAAGCTGCGGTTGTAGGCCTGGCTGGTGATCACCGCGACCAGCTTCTTCCCCGGCATCACGAACACGTAGTTGCCGCCGTTGCCGGACATGGTCCAGATCGTGGTTTCATGCCCATCGACCGGAAGTTTCAGCCCCCACCACTGATAGCCGTAGTCGCTGCCATCACCGGTGGTGGCCTGGGCGCTGACCATCGCCCGGACATAGCTGGCCGGGATCAGCTGCTTGCCCTGCCAGCGTCCCCCGGCCAGCACCAGTTCGCCCAGCCGGGCGAGGTCCCGGCTGCGGTAGCGCGTCCCGCCGCCGCCCATGCCGATGCCTTCCGGGGAGCGGTTCCATCTGCTCGTCGTGATCCCCAGCGGTCGTTCCAGCGCCTGCGCGGCGTAGTCGGCCAAGGGCCGCTTCGTGGCTTGTTCCAGTACCGCGCCGAGCACGAAGGAATTGGCCGTGCAGTACGCATGCGCACGACCATGCGGGCTGTCTTCCGGTCGCGTCATCCACGGTGCGAAGCCCTTGACCGGCAACGACAGCACGAAGTCCAGCCAGTGCTCGGTCACGTACATGCGTTCCTCGTGGCCGGCCGAGAACGCGTTTTCGTCATCGCATTCCCACAGCGTGCTCATGGTGAGCAGGTCTTCCACGGTGGTGGTGCGCAGCCGTGGGTCGACCGCGTGGTGGGCGGTGAATGCCGGGAAGTAGTCGTACACACGGGCCTGCACGCCGGGCAGGGAACCGTCGCCGGTGGCGGCACCGACCAGCATCGCGGTGACGCTCTTGCTCGCCGAGCGCACGTCATTGAGGGTGTCGGCCGTGCCGCCATTGAAGTAGCCCTCGTACGCCACCTGGCCGTCCACCAGCAGCAGGACGCTGGTGACCTGTTTGATGTCCTGGGTGGCGATCGCCGACTCCAGCGCGGTGATCCGCGCTGCGTCCAGGTGGGTGGGCCCGGCCAGTGCGGTCGGTGGCAGGACAACCGCCAGGGCGAAGATCAGCGCGGCGGAAAAACGGGGGCAGCAGTGGTGCATGGGTAAGGCTCCTCGAGACGAGGGCCGACTACGCCATGGGGCGGTCTGAAGTGCTGGAAACGCGACTGAAGAATTCTGAAGGCCTGCCAGCGCAGGCCGCCCGAGCGATCAGCGCGGTGCACTCCAGACGCTGTTCGGATCGCCATGCCGCGCCCGGCGCAGGCTCGCACGCGCCAGGGTGGCAAAACCAAAGGCCAGTGCCAGCGCCACCGCGTCCACCCAGAACAGCGGCCAGTAGCCGCGTGCCGCGCTCGCCCACGGCCAGAAGCCGGTCAGGGCGCCATGCATCACCGCGACCAGCGCGGTGCTGATCGCGGCCGCCCACAGCAGCTCACGGGCCGCCTGGTCGGGGCGACGCAGCGCCGCCCACAGGGCGCAGACGCCCCAAGTGACGAAACAGATCCAGCGGATGCCGTGGTCCACCGCCTGCGGCGCGACCTGCTCCAGGACCTGTGCGCCGACGAAGCTGGCCGAGATCGCTACGCACAACCCGATGCAGATGCCCACCGTGGCGCGGGCCATGTTGACCTGCGCGCGACCCTGTTCGACCTGGCGTCGCTTGCGCCGCGATTCGATCCACAGCAGGTTGCCGGAGTAGAACAGGAAGGCGCCGCCCAGGCCGAGCAGGAAGTACAGCCACACCACCACGCCATTGCCGAATTCACCGAAATGCAGCGCATAGGCGGCACTCAGGGTGGCGTGGTTGGCATCGCGCTGGCCGGGCAGCTGGCTGCTCAGCAGGCGGCCGCTGGCCGCATCCAGGCCGACCGCGCCGAGCGGCCCCAGGGTGCCCCCGGATTCGCCGGTGATCTCGATGGTGGCGTTGGCATCGCCGGCATGGGCGAGCTTGAGGAAGGCCGGCTCGAAATCGGCCACGCCCTGCGCCCGGGCCACCTCGATGGCGCGGGCATGCAGCATGCGCAGGTTGGTTTCATCGCCTGGCTGGCCGCTGGGCTCGCGTACCGGCGCGGTGTCCATCGCTGCCGGCACCGCCTGCAGCAGCTTGCCGTCGAAGATCAGCGGATTCAGCGCCGCCATCTGCAGGAAGATCAGGCAGAGCAGTGCGCCGGTCACCGCGAACATCAGGTGGAAGGGCAGGCTGAGTACGCCGATCACGTTGTGCGCGTCCTGCCACATCTGCTTGAGGTTGCGGCCCGGGCGCAGCGCGAACAGATCGCCCAGCAGTTTGGGCAGGTGGATGACCAGCCCGCTGAGCAGGGCCACGCCATACAGCAGGCTGACGATGCCCATCAGGTAGGTGCCCGCGACCGGCAGGCCGAGGCTGTAATGCAGTTCGTTGACCAGCTCCGCCAGCCCGGTCTGCGGCGGCGTGACACTGCCGTCGTAATGGTCCAGCCACGCGTACAGCCAGGTGCCCTTGGCATCCTGCCAATACGCGATCGGCTGCGGGTGATCGCCACCGGGGAAGGTCATGCCGACGTGGGCGCGCGCGGCCGGGTGGCGTTCGAGCACGCCATCGAGCAGGCGTTGCGCGTCGTCCAGGCTCGCGGCCGGCGTGTCCACCGCATGCGGGGTCTGCCACAGCGGCAGATCGTGGTGGAACAGGGTCAGCGCGCCGGCGTAGAACGCGACGAACAGCGCGAAGCCGGCGACCAGGCCGACCCAGGTGTGCAGGGTGGTGAAGGTACGCAGGGTCTGGGAACTGAACTTCATCGCATCGCTCTCATTGCACCGCGCCGGTCAGGCGCAGCAGCCACAGCAGGCCGAACCCGGCCACGGCGGCGGCACTCATCACGGCCCACGCCCGCAGCCCGGTGCGGAAGCTGAAGGCCCAGATCGCGGCCAGCATCCACAGCGGGATGAACGCGATCAGGCTGGGTACCAGCGCATTCTGCCACGGCCCCGGCGGCAGCCAGGCGATCAGCCCGGTCGCCGCGGCGGCCACGAAGAACCCCGCCAGGACGCCGGCGCCGGCCCGTGCCCACATCAGCGGGTCACCTGCGCCGGGCGGTGCCAGGCGGCGAGCAGGGGCAGTGCGATCGCCACCAGCATCCAGCTGCACAGCATCACCACCACGCCGGTGGCGATACCCAGATTGGCGATCCACAGCCAGAGCGCCGCCACCGCAGCGACCAGGCTGATCTGCCGGCCCAGGCGGCCGGCCCGGCGCAGGCGCGGCCAGCGGCAGTGCGGCGAGGCGGCATACAGCGCCAGCGCCGAGAACGCCGAGCCGGCCAGCGCTAGGCTGCAGAAGCCAAGCGAGGTCAGGGCGACCGTGATCATCGGGTGGCCGCCAGCGCACGCGGCAGGGCGCGGCAGGCCGGGAGGGAAGCGGGGCAGGGCATGGGGGGAATCCAATCGGCAACCCTGTCCTGGTCAGGACAGTAACCCGCGCATGGTAATCATTGCCGTTTATGGGCGCCACACGTACACATTCAGGCGCCTGGGCGGGGGCCTGCCGGGGCGCGGCGGCGCATTCATCGGCAGATTGGTTTAAGATCAGGGCATCTCTATCGAGGCAACAAGGTGGCCCGCGCCCTGCGCCGGTCTAGCGTGTGACATGAGCACTACCACCGCCCACCGCTGAACGCCCCCGACGGCCCCTGACGCAGGCGCCTTCGTGGCGCTTTTTTATTGCCTCGCCCCCGGATTCTCCAGGCCCCCTGCGGGCCACCAGACCAAAGCACTCTCATGATCGCGATCACGCTCCCCGACGGCAGCCGCCGTGAATTCGAACATCCCGTCAGTGTCATGGACGTCGCCCAGTCGATCGGCGCCGGCCTGGCCAAGGCCACCATCGCCGGTGCGGTGGATGGCGTGCTGGTCGATGCCAGTGACGTCATCGACCACGATGCCAGCCTGCGCATCATCACCGCCAAGGACGAGGAGGGCGTGGAGATCATCCGCCACTCCGCCGCCCACCTGGTCGGCCATGCGGTCAAGCAGCTGTACCCGGACGTCAAGATGGTGATCGGCCCGGTCATCGCCGAAGGGTTCTACTACGACATCTACTCCGAGCGTCCGTTCACGCCCGAAGACATGGCCGCCATCGAAAAGCGCATGGCCGAGCTGATCGCGCAGGATTACGACGTGATCAAGAAGGTCACCCCGCGTGCGGAGGTCATCGAGATCTTCAAGGCGCGCGGCGAGGACTACAAGCTGCGCCTGATCGAGGATATGTCCCCGGACATCCAGGCCATGGGCATGTACTACCACCAGGAGTACGTGGACATGTGCCGCGGCCCGCACGTGCCCAACACGCGCTTCCTGAAGGCCTTCAAGCTGACCCGCATTTCCGGCGCCTATTGGCGCGGCGACGCGCAGAACGAGCAGCTGCAGCGCGTCTACGGCACCGCCTGGGCCGACAAGAAGCAGCTCGATGCGTACATCAAGCGCATCGAAGAGGCGGAGATGCGCGACCACCGTCGCATCGGCAAGCAGCAGGACCTGTTCCACCTGCAGGAAGAGGCCCCGGGCCTTGTGTTCTGGCACCCGAAGGGCTGGGCGCTGTGGCAGGTGGTCGAGCAGTACATGCGCAAGGTGTACCGCAGTACCGGCTACGGCGAAGTGCGCTGCCCGCAGATCCTGGACGTGTCGCTGTGGCAGAAGTCCGGCCATTGGGACAACTACCAGGACGCGATGTTCTTCACCGAGTCGGAGAAGCGTACCTACGCGCTCAAGCCGATGAACTGCCCGGGCCACGTGCAGGTGTTCAACCAGGGGCTGCACAGCTACCGCGACCTGCCGATCCGCTACGGTGAGTTTGGTGCCTGCCACCGCAACGAGCCCTCCGGCGCGCTGCACGGCATCCTGCGCGTGCGTGGCTTTACCCAGGACGACGGCCACGTGTTCTGCACCGAAGACCAGGTCGAGGCGGAAGTGACCGCGTTCCACCAGCAGGCGCTGGCGGTGTACCAGCACTTCGGCTTCGAGGAGATCCAGGTCAAGATCGCGCTGCGCCCCGAATCGCGCCTGGGCGATGACAGCACGTGGGACAAGGCGGAGGGCGCATTGCGCTCGGCACTGTCCAGCTGCGGGGTGGAATGGCAGGAGCTGCCGGGCGAGGGCGCCTTCTACGGCCCGAAGATCGAGTACCACCTCAAGGATGCCATCGGCCGTACCTGGCAGCTGGGCACGATGCAGGTCGACTTCATGATGCCTGGCCGCCTTGGCGCCGAGTATGTGGACGAAAACAGCCAGAAGAAGCATCCGGTCATGCTGCACCGCGCGATCGTCGGTTCCATGGAGCGTTTCCTGGGCATCCTGATCGAGCACCATGCCGGCCAGTTCCCGGCTTGGCTGGCCCCGACCCAGGTGGTGGTGGCCAATATCACCGACGCCCAGGCTGAATACGTCAGCGAAGTCCGGAAAACCCTTGCAGATCAAGGCTTCCGCGTGAACGCCGATTTGCGCAACGAGAAGATCGGATATAAGATTCGCGAGCATACGCTGCAGCGGGTCCCGTACCTGCTGGTGGTTGGCGACCGTGAGAAGGAAAACGGCGCCGTGGCCGTGCGTACGCGCTCTGGCGAAGATCTGGGCAGCATGTCCGTCCAGGCCTTCATCGAGCGGTTGCAGGCAGAACAGTCCGTGTAAGAAAGTCCCGGCCCTGCGGATGCTCCGCGATGGGCCGGTTTGATTCCTCTGGGAGATTGCAATATCAGTACCCCTGACAACAAACAGAACCGCAAGAATCAGGAAATCCGGGTGCCGCGCGTCCGCGTGATCGGCAGCGACGGAGAAATGATTGGTGTGTTGACGCGTGACGAAGCGCTGTCGATGGCCGAAGACGAAGGTCTGGACCTGGTCGAGATTCAGCCGCAGGCTGATCCGCCGGTGTGCAAGATCATGGACTTCGGCAAGTTCAAGTTCGAAGCGCAGAAGAAGGCCAACGAGGCCAAGAAGAAGACCAAGCAGGTCGAGATCAAGGAAGTGAAGTTCCGCCCGGTCACCGATGAAGGTGATTACCAGATCAAGCTGCGCAAGATGCGCGGGTTCCTGGAAGAGGGCGACAAGATCAAGGTCAACATCCGCTTCCGTGGCCGTGAGATGAGCCATCAGGAACTGGGTCGCGAGATGGCCAACCGGATCGAAGCCGATCTGGGCGAGGACATCGTGATCGAGTCCCGTCCGCGCCTTGAAGGCCGGCAGATGGTGATGATGATCGCGCCGAAGAAGAAGTAACCGGCCATCGGGCCTGGCCCGGACCGGCAAGGGGTGGAGCCGAGCGTTGCTCGGCTGCCCAGCCCACCGTGGCAAAGGTAGAGCCGACCGTTGGTCGGCTGCCCAGCTTCTTCGCGCACCACGCAGCGGGCGCCCATCGGCGCCTTCTGTCGTTTCCCGCGCGCGGCCTGGCATGACCCCCCGGCGCTTGCGCCGGTTCCGTTCAGGTTCGGCCGCCCTGCGGTAAACACCCGCCCAATCAATCGTTTGCAAGTGTCCGTATACACGGGCATAATGGGCGGCCCCGTTTTGCGGGGGTGCTGTTTTGAACGGTTTCCCGCCCACAATGGCACGCTGTTCCAACGGCAAACAGGACCGGCCTGGTTCCCATCGGGGATCCCGGGCTTACAAGCAGGCAAGGGCACGGACGGAAAGTGTGGCAATGCCACCGCCCTGGTCAGTGACAAAACATCATCAAGGACATAGCAATGCCCAAGATCAAGACCAACCGGGCGGCGGCCAAGCGTTTCCGCAAGACCGCCTCCGGCAAGTTCAAGGCTGGCCACGCCAACCGCAGCCACATCCTCACGAAGAAGTCGACCAAGCGGAAGCGCAATCTGCGTCAGACGAACCATGTTCGTGCAGAAGACGCAGGCCGTTTGAACCGTATGCTTCCCTACCTCTGAGGACTGACCCATGGCACGAGTAAAGCGTGGCGTACAGGCGCGTCGCCGCCACAAGAAAATTCTGACCCTGGCGAAGGGTTACTACAACGCTCGCCGCAAGGTCTTCCGCGTTGCCAAGCAGGCCGTGATCAAGGCACAGCAGTACGCCTACATCGGCCGTAAGCAGAAGAAGCGCAATTTCCGTTCGCTGTGGATCACCCGCATCAACGCGGCTGCCCGCATCAACGGCCTGAGCTACAGCCGTTTCATGAACGGCCTGCTCAAGTCCGGCATCACCCTGGACCGCAAGGTTCTGGCTGACATCGCCGTGCACGACGCAGCTGGTTTTGCTGCACTGGCCGAAAAGGCCAAGGGCGCACTGGCGGCATAAGTCCATTCCCCTGCCGTTGCCGTTCACGCGCAACGGCTGTGGGTAAGGCAAATGCATGGGGAAGGGCGCAAGTCCTTCCCCATTCTTTTTTGTGTTGGCGGTGGCCCTCCCGGTGCCATCGATCGACAGCGGTGGCGACGGGGGTCGGCCCGACGCGCATCGCGATGGCATACCGACGCGAGGCTCCGGCTATCCATGAGTGACATCCAATCCCTGACCACGCAGGCACTGGCCGACGTGGCCGCTGCCCAGAGCCCTGACGCGCTGGAAGCCCTGCGCGTGGCCCTGCTGGGCAAGAACGGCAGCATCACCGCCCAGCTCAAGCAGCTCGGTGGCCTGCCGGCCGATGAGCGCAAAGCCGCCGGCGAAGCCATCAACCGTGCCCGTGACGCGCTGAGCAGCGCGCTGGGTGATCGCAAGACCGTGCTGGAAGACGCTGCGCTGGACGCGCGCCTGGCCGCCGAAGCGATCGACATCACCCTGCCGGGCCGTCGCGATGAACGCGGTGGCCTGCACCCGGTGACCCGTACCCTGGAGCGCATCACCGAGATCTTCGGCCGCCTCGGCTACGAGCTCTCCGAAGGCCCGGAAATCGAAGATGACTGGCACAACTTCGAAGCACTGAACTTCCCGCCGCACCACCCGGCGCGCGCGATGCACGACACCTTCTATTTCGGCGATGGCCGCCTGCTGCGCACGCATACCTCCGGGGTGCAGGTGCGCTACATGGGCGAGCACGCTCCACCGCTGCGCATGATCGCGGCCGGCAAGGTGTACCGCAGCGACAGCGACCAGACCCATTCGCCGATGTTCCACCAGGTCGAAGGCCTGCTGGTCGACGAGCACTCCACCTTCGCCGATCTGAAGGGCACGCTGTCCGAGTTCGTGCGCGCGTTCTTCGAGCGCGATTTCGAGATGCGGTTCCGTCCCAGCTACTTCCCCTTCGTCGAACCCGGCGCGGAAGTGGACATCGCCTGGCAGCAGCCTGACGGCAGCACCCGCTGGCTGGAAGTGCTCGGCTGCGGCATGGTCCATCCGAACGTGCTGCGCAGCGTCGGCATCGATCCGGAGCGCTACACCGGCTTCGCCTTCGGCCTGGGCGTGGAGCGCTTTGCGATGCTGCGTTACGGCGTCAACGACCTGCGCGCGTTCTTCGAAAACGACGTGCGGTTCCTGAAGCAGTTCGCGTAACAGCGGAACCGCCGGGCAGCCCCCGGCGCTACGTCGCACCACCATTCATCACCGCCCAGGCGCCTGCGCCGGGTCCACCAGGGTGACACCATGAAATTCTCTGAAAACTGGCTGCGCAGCCACGTCCCGACCACCGTCTCGCGCGATGAACTCAGCGCGGTGCTGACCGCGATCGGTCTGGAAGTGGAAGCGGTCGATGCGCTGGGCGATGGCCTGCAGCATGTGGTCGTGGCGAAGATCATTTCCGCCGAACGCCATCCCGAAGCCGACCGACTGCAGATCTGCCAGGTGGATGCCGGGCAGGGCGAGCACCTGCAGATCGTCTGCGGCGCGCCGAATGCGCGTCCTGGCCTGGTCGCGCCGCTGGCAATGGTCGGCGCGCAGATCGGCGACCTGAAGATCAAGCCGGCCAAGCTGCGTGGCGTGGAATCCAACGGCATGCTGTGCTCGGCCAAGGAGCTGGGCCTGGACAGTGATGCGTCCGGTCTGTTCGAACTGCCCGACGCTGCGCCGGTCGGCCAGACCCTGGTCGAGTACCTCGGCCTGCCCGACGCCAGCATCGAGATCAAGCTGACCCCGAACCGCGCCGACTGCTTCAGCATCCGCGGCATCGCCTTCGACGTGGCCGCTGCGTGCGCCAGTGAAGTGGTGCCGTTCGACGCCGCGCCGGTCGCCGCCGTGGGCACGCGTGAGCTGGCGATCAGCCTGGATGCCGGTGCTGAAGCGCCGCGTTACGTCGGCCGCGTGATCGAGGGCGTCAACGCCCGCGCCGCGACCCCGCTATGGATGGCCGAGCGCCTGCGCCGCAGTGGCGTGCGCCCGGTCTCGCTGCTGGTCGACGTCACCCAGTACGTGATGCTGGAACTCGGCCAGCCGATGCACGCCTTCGATCTGGGCACCCTGCAGGGCAGCATCGGCGTGCGTCGTTCGCGTGCGGGTGAAACCCTGAAGCTGCTTGACGGCCGCGATGCCGCGCTGGATGACAGCTTCCTGCTGGTCACCGACGCCGACCGCCCGATCGCACTGGCCGGCCTGATGGGCGGCTTCGATACGCGCGTCACCGACGAGACCACGAACGTGTTCCTGGAGGCCGCGCACTTTGCGCCCGCCGCGATCATGGGCCGTGGCCGCAAGTTGGGCCTGCACACCGACGCCGGCCACCGCTTCGAGCGCGGCGTCGACCCGGTGCTGCCGCGCACGGCGATCGAATACGCCACCCGCCTGATCCTGGATCTGGCCGGCGGCACCCCGGCGCCGGTCACCGAGGCCGTGCGTGAGGCCGACCTGCCGACGACCGCCAGCATCGGCCTGCGTCGCGCCCGTATCGCGCGCGTGCTGGGTATCCAGATCGCCGATGCCGATGTGGAGCGCATCCTGCGCGCGCTGGGCATGGACGTGACCGCGACTGCGGAGGGCTGGCAGGTCATCGCGCCGAGCCGTCGTTTCGATATCGCCATCGAAGAAGACCTGATCGAAGAGCTGGCCCGCATCCACGGTTACGAGCAGATCCCGACCACGCTGCCGGGCGGTGCCGCGCGCATTGCGATGCCGACCGAGACCCGTCTGGACGACCTGAGCGTGCGCCGCCAACTGGTCGCCCGTGACCTGCAGGAAACCATCAACTACGCCTTCGTCGATGCCGCGCTGCTGGCGCAGTGGCAGCTGAGCGAGGGTCTGGTCGCGCTGGCCAACCCGCTGTCGGCCGAGCTGGCGGTGATGCGCCCATCGCTGCTGCCGGGCCTGGTCGCCACCCTGGGCCGCAACGCCGCCCGCCAGTTGGGCCGCGTGCGCCTGTTCGAGCTGGGCCGCGTGTTCCACCAGCAGGCCGGCGAGGGCCAGCCCGCGCCGCTGGAAACCCAGCGCGTGGCTGCCGCCATCTGTGGCGATGCCGACACCCAACAGTGGGGCCTGCCGACGCGCAAGGTCGACTTCCATGACCTCAAGGGCGACCTGGAATCGCTGGCGGCTGCCAGCGGCGCCGCGCTGGAGTTCACCCCGTCGCTGCGTCCGTATGGTCACCCCGCGCGTTCGGCCGAGGTTTCCCGCGACGGCGTGAGCCTGGGCTGGATCGGCCAGATCCACCCGCGCCTGGCCAAGGCCATGGATATCGACGTGGACGTGGTCGCCTTCGAGCTGGACCTGGCCCCGTTGGCGGCCCGCGCGCTGCCGCGCGCCACCGAGCTGTCGCGCTTCCCGTCGATGCGTCGCGATCTGGCCTTCCTGGTGCCCGAAGCTGCCGCCTGGGCCGACCTGGAAGCGACCCTGCGCCGGGCCGTCGGCCCGCTGCTGCGCGAGGTCACCCTGTTCGACCGCTACGTCGGCCAGGGGGTCGAGCCGGGCTTCAAGAGTCTCGCTATGGGCTTGATTTTGCAGGACAAGTCGCGCACTCTGACGGACCGCGACGTGGATGCGGTGGTGGCCGAGGCGGTCTCTGCCATGGAGCGTGAACATCACGCCCGGATCCGCGGTTGAGCGGGAAGCATGGGGGATAGCAGGCAATGGCATTGACCAAGGCGGAGATGGCCGAGAAGCTGTTCGACGAAGTCGGTCTGAACAAGCGCGAAGCCAAGGAATTTGTCGACGCGTTCTTCGATGTGCTGCGTGAAGCATTGGAACAGGGACGTCAGGTGAAGCTGTCCGGCTTCGGGAATTTCGACCTGCGGCGCAAGAACCAGCGCCCGGGTCGCAACCCCAAGACCGGTGAGGAAATTCCGATTTCCGCCCGTACGGTGGTCACCTTCCGTCCGGGCCAGAAGCTCAAGGAAAGGGTAGAGGCATATGCTGGATCCGGGCAGTAACCGAGAACTTCCGCCGATACCGGCCAAGCGCTACTTCACCATCGGTGAGGTCAGCGAACTGTGCGACGTCAAGCCGCACGTGCTGCGCTACTGGGAAACCGAGTTCCCCAGCCTGGAGCCAGCCAAGCGCCGCGGCAACCGCCGCTACTACCAGCGCCACGATGTGCTGATGGTCCGCCAGATCCGCGGCCTGCTCTACGAGCAGGGCTACACCATCGGCGGCGCGCGCCTGCGCCTGGAAGGTGCCGATGCGCGCGAAGAATCGGCGCTGAGCAACCAGATCATCAAGCAGACGCGGATGGAACTGGAAGAAGTGCTGCAATTGCTGCGCCGCTGAACCATTTTTCACGCAAACCCGTTATACTCGTCGGCCCGCTGAGAGGCGGGGACATTGCCAGCATCATCGGGGCGTAGCGCAGCCTGGTAGCGCATCTGCCTGGGGGGCAGAGGGTCGTCGGTTCAAATCCGGCCGTCCCGACCAATGTTGGTGATTCGATCAAAGGCTTGTGCAGCGATGCGCAGGCCTTTTTTCTTTGTTGGCTGCTTGGCCGCGGCGGTGCTCACGGATCAGCGAACGTACCCTGACCGCAAGATCACCACCGCCGCCACATCGTCATACCATTCATCGTTGGATGCACGCGGTCGGAAGGTATGACGCCGTTGCGTCAATGCCCATGCAACGGCAACGGCCGGTCGATCACCACATCCTTCATCACCAGGGTCGAGGTCAGCCGCTGCACGCCGGGCAGGGCGGAAAGGTGTTCGTCGTACAACTGCCGGAACGCGGCCAGGTCGCGGGTGACGACGTGCAGCAGGTAGTCCGGATCGCCGAACAGCCGTTGCGCCTGCAGGACCTGCGGCACCTCGGCGACGGCGTGCTCGAAGGCATCCACCGCGTGGCGGTCGCCGTCGCGCAGGGTGATGAACACCAGCGCCGAGAACTTCAGGCCCAGCGCGGCGGGATCGAGCTCGGCGCGGTAGCCCCGGATCGCGCCGGACTGCTCCAGCGCCCGCACGCGTCGGTGGCAGGGCGAGACGCTCAGGCCGATGCGCTCGGCCAGTTCGGTCACGCTGAGGCGGCCGTCTTTCTGCAGCTCGGCAAGAATCCGTTGATCGGTGATGTCCATGCGCAAGAGTTTCCTCCTGAGCGGCCGCACTGGGCAAGTATTTGGAAGCACATTCCAAGGGGGCGGGAATATTCTTCTGTCTGGCACGCAGATCGCGGCAAGACCGCCCCTTGGACCCCATGCAACCCAGCGTCATCGCCGCCTTCTGGGCGGTCTCGATCCTGTTCGTGCTCACGCCGGGCGCGGACTGGGCGCACGCGATCGCCGCCCGCCTGCGCGGGCGCGCGGTGGTGCCGGCGGTGGCCGGGCTGCTGTCTGGCCACCTGCTGGCGATCGGACTTGTCGCCGCGGGCGTCGGTGCGATGCTCGCCCGTGCGCCGGTCGCGTTGCACGTGCTGACCGTGCTGGGCGCGCTGTATCTGCTGTGGCTGGGCATCGGGCTGCTGCGCCATCCGCCGGTCGCCGCCGCCGAAGCGGGGCAGGCCGTGGCGGGCTGGCGCCACTGGGCGCTGAAGGGCGCCTGCGTAAGCGGGCTCAATCCCAAGGTGCTGTTGCTGTTCCTGGCGCTGCTGCCCCAGTTCATTTCCGCCAGTGCGGCGTGGGCGATGCCTGTCCAGATCCTCGCGCTGGGCATGGTCCATCTGGTCAGCTGCGCGGCGGTCTATCTGGCGGTCGGGTATGGCGCCGGTGCCGTGCTGCGCACCCGCCCGCGTGCATCACGCGTGGTCGGCCGCATCTCGGGCGCCGCCATGATCGTGATCGCGATGCTGTTGCTGAGCGGAACCGGCACACTCTGACCCCACGTTGTTCCCCACCAGGATGCCTCGCATGACCGAACAGCTCCATCCCTACGCGTCCCCGGGCAGCACCCCGGTCCCGGCACCGCGCGTGCGTATCCCACATCTGCAGCAGATGAAGGAACGCGGCGAAAAGTGGGCCATGCTCACCGCCTACGACATGTACACCGCGGCGATCTTCGAAGACGCTGGCATTCCGGTGCTGCTGATCGGCGATTCGGCGTCCAACAACGTGTTCGGCAACGACTCGCTGCTGCCGGTCACGGTCGATGAGCTGATGCCGCTGGTGCGCGCGGTGAGCCGCTGCACGCGCCGGCCACTGGTGATCGCCGATCTTCCGTTCGGTTCCTACCAGGCTTCGCCGGAGCAGTGCTTCCATACCGCCGTGCGTTTCATGAAGGAAGGCGGCGCGCATGCGGTCAAGCTGGAGGGCGGCATCGAGATGGTGCCGCAGGTCCGCAAGCTGGTCGGCTGTGGCATTCCGGTGATGGCGCATATCGGCTTCACGCCGCAGTCGGAGCATCAGCTGGGCGGGTTCCGCGTGCAGGGGCGGGGCGACGATGGCGCGCGCCTGATCGAGGAGGCGCGTGCGCTGGAGGCGGCGGGTGCGTTCGCCGTGCTGATGGAGATGGTGCCCGGCGCGGTCGCGGCACAGATCACCGCGGCACTGAGAATTCCCACTGTCGGCATCGGGGCAGGCAGCGACTGCGATGCGCAGGTGCTGGTCTGGCAGGACATGGCTGGCCTGCGCACCGGCAAGCTGCCGCGCTTCGTGAAACAGTACGCGGACATGCACGGGCTGCTGCAGAACGCCGCGCGTGAATTCGCGGCAGAGGTAGGCGCGGGCACGTTCCCGGGCCCGGAGCATACGTTCTAGGCGCTGCCCGGACGGGTCGGGACACCGGCCCGTCCACCGCAGTTTTACCTAGAGGATGCAGGTGGAAATACGCTGGCTGGGCCCGATCACGCATCGCTATCGTGACCGCTCCCCCGCACCGGCCCGCCACCTGCGGCCCGGGCGCTCGCCAGGAGAACGGTATGACTGCCACGCCGGCCGCTACGCACGCCGAATCGATCGCCGCCACCACCCCCGATGTGCTGCCCCGCCCGGATTTCCGCTTCCCCGGTGAAGTCGGACGCACCTACCTGGATTCGGACCCGGCGCAGTTTCCCAAGCCGGTCGCGGCGCCGGAGGGCGCGCCCAACATCCTGATGATCCTGATCGATGATGCCGGCTTCGGGCAGTTCAGCACGTTCGGCGGCGGGGTGCCTTCGCCCACGATGGACCGGCTCGCCGCCGAAGGGCTGCGCTTCAACCGCTTCCACACCACGGCGCTGTGCAGCCCTACGCGCGCGGCGCTGATCACCGGGCGCAACCATCATTCCACCTCGTTCGCAGGCATCACCGAGCTGGCCACGGGCTATGACGGCTACACCTGCATCCTGCCGCATAACTGCGGCACGGTCGGCGAGGTACTGCGCCAGAACGGCTACATGACGGCCTGGATCGGCAAGAACCACAACACGCCCACCTGGGAGACCAGTCCGGCCGGCCCATTCGACCGCTGGCCCAATGGGCTGGGCTTCGACTACTTCTACGGGTTCATGGGCGGCGACATGAATCACTGGAATCCGATCCTGTACCAGAATCGCGATCTGGTGCCGGCGTCTACCGATCCGGACTATCACCTCACGACCGATCTGGCCGACAAGGCGATCGACTGGGTCCGCCAGGCCCAGGCCATCGCGCCGGACCGCCCGTACTTCCTCTATGTGGCCACGGGTGCGACACATGCCCCGCATCACACGCCGCAGGAGTGGATCGAAAAGTTCAAGGGCCAGTTCGACGAAGGCTGGGACGCGTACCGTGAGAAAACGCTGGCACGGCAGAAGACGCTGGGTGTGGTGCCCGCCGATACACAACTCACCGAGCGCTCCAAGGGACTGCCCGCGTGGGACTCGCTCAATGCCGACCAGCAGCGCCTGTATGCGCGGATGATGGAGGTGTTCGCGGCCTACGGCGCGCACTGCGACCACGAGATGGGCCGCGTGGTGGAGGCCTGCCGGAGTCTGCCAGGTGCGGACAACACCTTGATCATCTTCATCGCCGGCGACAACGGCTCCAGCGCCGAAGGCGGTCTGGAAGGCTCGCTGTGCGAGAACCTGTACTTCAACGGGTTCTCGGAGAAGTGGCAGGACAACATCAAGGTCATCGACGAGCTGGGTGGACCGAAACACTTCAACCACTTCCCGTCGTCGTGGGCGCACGCGATGAACACGCCGTTCCAGTGGACCAAGCAGGTGGCCAGCCACTTCGGCGGTACGCGCAATCCGCTGATCATGTCCTGGCCGGCGCGGATCAAGGACAAGGGTGGGCTGCGCGACGCCTTCCTGCACACGATCGACATCGTGCCGACGCTGTACGAACTGTGCGGCATCCACGCGCCGTCGGTGCTCAACGGCATCCAGCAGAAACCGATCGAGGGTGCCAGTTTCGCCTATGCATTCGATGACGCCGATGCCGCCGGACCGCGCAAGATCCAGTACTTCGAGCTGGGCTGCAACCGGGGCCTGTACAACGACGGATGGATGGCGTCTGCGCCCTCGTTCGTGCCCTGGGATCCGAACCGCCAGGAGTGGGACCCGGACAAGGCGGTGTGGGAGCTGTACAACATCGATGAGGATTTCTCGCAGGCCAACGACCTGGCCGCGCAGCATCCGGACAAGCTGCGCGAGCTGCAGGACCTGTGGTGGGTGGAAGCCGCCAAGTACAGCGTGCTGCCGCTGGATTGGCGCGGCACCGTGCGGATGAACGCCGAGCTGATGGGGCGCCCCAGCCTGATCGGGCATCGCCGCTCGATGACGTATTACCCGGGCGTGGTCGGCCTGCCCGATGCGGCCTCGCCGCCGATGTGCAACAAGTCCTGGACGATCACGGCGGAGATCGATGTACCCGCCACCGATGCCAACGGCATGATCATTACCCACGGCGGCCTGGAAGGCGGCTACGGGCTGTACCTGCGCGATGGCCGGCCGACCTTCGTCTACAACTACCTGAGCATCGACCGGCCCACCTTCACCGCGACCGAGCCACTGCCTGCGGGCAGGACCACGCTGGTGGTCGACTTCAAGTATGACGGCGGTGGCATGGGCAAGGGCGGTACGTTCACGGTAAGCGCCAATGGCAGGAACGTCGCCGGTGGCCGCGTGGAGCGCACCATCCCCATCCAGTTCTCACTGGGCGAGGGTCTGGATATCGGCAAGGACATCGGTTCGCCGATCGACTTCACCTACCCACTGCCGTTCGCCTACACCGGCACGATCGACCATGTGACGATCGATCTGGGCGAGCCGGACATCGCACCCCGCGGGAAAGCGTCGGCCAAGGCCTGATACCTCTCGCCACCCGCAGCGTAGCGGTCACTGATCGCCACGCTGCGGCTTGGCCACGTCATCGCACCGTCATACGCGCCACGTACCTTCGCCGCACCTGGGGGGAGGTGGGATCGTGGCCGAACACGCAAAACGGCGTTTGGCGCGCATGTTCCTGGAACAGGGGCCGGTGCTGAGGGGATTCTTCAGCCGCCGCGGTGCGCGCCAGGATGCCGACGACATGGTGCAGGAAACCTATCTGCGCCTGCTGCGCGCGCATGAATACCAGGGTGAGGCGATCGCCAATCCGGAGGCGTATCTGTTCACCGTCGCGCAGAATCTGGCGCGCGAGCAGGCCGCGCGCCGGCGCTGGTCGATGCTGCCGATCGACGATCTGGAGAACCTCACCACGTTGTTGAGCGGTGAAGAGACCGTCGAAGACGCCGCCGAACGCGAGCAGCGCCGCAAGCACCTGCAGGCACTGCTGGGGACCTTGCCCGAGCACACCCGCGCCGTACTGGTGATGCAGTACCGCGATGGGCTGAGCTACAAGGAAATCGCGGCGCGGCTGGGCGTGTCTTCGCACATGGTCAAGAAGCATGTCGTGCGCGGGCTGTCCGTGTGCCGCCGTGCGCTGGCCGAGCATGCGGAGGCGTGGTGAGCGAGCTGCCCGCACCGCGCCGTTCCCTCGCCAACGAGGCCGCGCACTGGCACGCCGTGCAGCGCCAGGGCGGATTGACGGCGGAACAGCAGCGTCAGTTCATGACATGGCTGGTGACCTCGCCCGCGCACCTGCGCGAGTACATCACCGTGAGCCGCGTCGCCAGCGAACTCAGCGATGCGCTGCGTGGCATGGCCGTCGATCTGGATGCCTTGATCGCTGCGGGGCCGCCACCGGCCGACGACAATGTGGTGACGCTGCCGGTGCGGCGGCGCCCACCACCGCCGCAGGCCTCCCGCACGCCGCGCCGACACCTGCCGGGCATTGCCGCAGCGGCGGCGTTGCTGCTGGGTGTCGTGTTCGCCGGGCACCTGGCCTGGCCACAGACCCGGCACTACGTGGCCGCGCACGGTACGCCGCGCAGTTTCGCGCTGCCTGACCACACCGTGGTGCATCTGAACGCGGAGAGTGAACTCTCGATCCGTTTCACCCTGTTGAGCCGTCGCGTGGAGCTCTCGCGCGGGCAGGCCAGCTTCGTGGTTGCCGACGACCGCCGTCCGTTTGCCGTGCATGCGGCGGGGCTGGAGGTGCGCGACATCGGCACTACCTTCGACGTCTCCCTGCGCCGCGAGCAGGCCCGCATCGAGGTGGCCGAAGGCAGCGTGCAGGTGCGTGGCGACTCGGGGCAGGGCCGCGTGCTCGCCGACCTGCATGCCGGCCAGAGTGCCCATATCGACTACCGCGATCAGACGGTCAGCCTGCGTCAGCAGCATGCGGACACGATGACCGCATGGTGGCGACGCCGGGTGGTGTTCCAGGATGAGCCGCTGCGCGAGGTGGCCGAGCAGTTCAACCGGATCAACGATGTGCGCCTGCGGGTGGACGACGACGTCGCCGGCGCGCTGCGCCTGACCGGCAACCTGCGCGGGGATGATCTTGCATCCCTGCGCACCTTCCTCGATCAGCAGCCGTCGCTGCGGACGGAGGTGGTCGGCAAGCAGATCCGTGTGAGCAGCCGAACGACCACGGAACTGGATACGAAACAGCGGTGATCCCGCTCTCCGCGCGTGCTCGCGCGGACAGCGCTGAGCGACTGTCAAAAAAAATTCATCGAAATACCGGTGCCCGATCCTCGCCTTGCGCCCTCGTAGTCCAGGCAAGCGCGAACGATCCCGTCTCGCGACGCTCATACCACCCCACTGGATTTCTACGATGCGACGCATTCTCTTCCTTTCCATCGCGCTTGCCCTGCAGAGCGCCGCCGTCACCGCTACTGCACAGGAAACCCGGGTTGCCAGCGAGGCGATCCCCGCCCAGCCCCTCGACCGCGCACTCAACGAGCTGTCGCGCCAGACCGGCCTGCAGTTCGTCTACAACGCACAACAGGCCGGCAATCCGCGCACGCGCCCGATGCCGGCCGGGCTGGCGCCGCAGCAGGCGCTGGAGCAGCTGCTGGACGGCACGGGCCTGCGCTATCGCTATCTCAACGACACCACCGTGACCATCGAAGCGCGCAGCGATGCCATGCCAGCGGGCACGTCGGCGGTGTCGGCCGCAGCACCTGCGGTCGCCCTGCAAACGACGCCAGCAGCCGAGGCGGCTGCCCTGCAGCAGCTGGAGCGTATCGACGTGGTCGGCAGCTACAGCCGCAGCCTGGAGCAGGCCGTGGATATCAAGCGCGCCACCATCGGCTTTTCCGACTCGATCGTAGCCACCGACGTAGCGGACTTTCCCGAGCAGAACCTGGCCGAAGCGCTGCAGCGCATGCCGGGCGTGACCATCGAGCGCGACAAGGGCCTGGGCAGCCGCGTCAACGTCCGCGGCCTGCCCTCGGAGTACACGCATGTCTCGATCAACAACCTGGCCACCGCCTCGGGCAGCGGCGGGCGTGACATCGAGTTCGACATCTTCGCCTCGGAAATCATCCAGCAGGTGACCGTGCTGAAGTCGCCGACGGCGGCGGACGAAGAGGGTGGCATCGCCGGTTCGGTACAGATCTCCACCGCCCGCCCGTTCGATTACACCGGGCGCAAGCTGGTGGCGTCGGTGGAAGGCGCGCACAACTCGATCTCCGAAGAAGTCGACCCGAAATTCTCCTTCCTCGCCAGTGACACCTGGGGTGACTGGGGTGGCCTGGTCTCGTTCGCCACGGCCAAGCGCAGCAACCGCACGGATGCGACCTCGGGCATCAATTTCCGTCCGATGTCCCGCTTCCTGGGCGCCTCGGGCACGCGCGGCACGCAGGCTGCGGCGGTGCTGGCGCGCGATGCCGGCGTGGTGGTCAAGAACCGCAACAACACCGATGAAACCAACCTGATCGTGTTCCAGGACAAGGTCGGCGACCGCGTGTTCGTCAACGAGCAGGACAAGTGGGGCGCCACCGCTTCGCTGCAGTACAAGCCCAGCAGCCGCTTCAGCCTGACCTTCGATGCGATGCGCGGTGGCTACGACACCACCGAGGACGAGTACGATGCCGCCGCGTACTCCGCGTCCAGCCGCAGCACCCTGGAGACCATCCACGACTACGACGCCAGCACGCTGTCGCAGTACGGCATCGTGGTGCTGCGCGATGTGTCCTACACCGCCACCCAGCATGAGATGCTGAGCAAGGAGCGGATCAACAAGACCGACTTCAGCCAGTACAGCGTGGCGATGGATTGGCAGGGCGACAGTTGGGGCGTGGATGCGATGGTCGGTTACTCCGGCGCCGACAAGACGCTGGATGCCAGCAACCTCAAGCACGTCGCCTACGCTCCGTCGCGCACCCGCTGGACCGGCAAAAGCGGCGAGACGATTCCCAGCGCCAACCCGGGCAGCATCGACATGTACAACGCCTCGGACAAGTACCTGTTCGAAGCGTATGAGACCACGCTAGAAAAAGTCAGCGATGACAAATACGCCGCCCAGCTGGATGTGACCAAGGCACTGGAACTGGCCTTCCTGCCGGCGCTGCGTAGTGTGCAGTTCGGCGCACGCTACACCGACAAGTCCAAGCAGCGCGAGTATGGTGAAGCCAAGATCTACGGGCCGCGTGCCGGCGACAGCTCCTGGGTGAACAAGCGCACCCTGGCCGACAGCCCGCTGCAGTCGATCGGCGACATCGTGCCCGGCGGCGGCTACTCGGTGAAGGACCTGGACTGGAAGATGGTCTCCAACGACTACGCGCGCGATGCGTTCCGCTATCCCGGCTTCGTGACCCCGTTCGATCCCGGCCAGTACTACCGTGTCGATGAGAACGTGACCAGCCTGTATGCGATGACCGACATCGGCTTCGACGTGGGCCGCGTGCCGGTGTCGATCAATGCCGGTGTCCGCTATGTGGATACCTCGGTGCAGTCCTCCGGCTTCCATCCGATCCAGAAGGCCGACGGCACCACCGGTTACACCGACACGCCGGTCTCGCGCAAAGGCAGCTACAACGACCTGCTGCCGAGCCTGAATGCCACCGCCGAACTGGCCGAGGGCCTGGTATTGCGTGGCGCGGCCTCCAAGACCTTCATCCGCCCGGCGTTGACCGACATCGCCTACAAGCGCACCGCCAGCTGGAGCTCGTTCCGCTTCACCGACGGCAACCCGGACCTGCAGCCGACCTATGCCGAACAGTGGGAACTGGGTCTGGAGAAGTACCTGGACAACGGTGGCCTGCTTGCGGCCTCGTATTTCCACAAGAAGATCGACGGCGTGGTGATCAATGCGCTGACCGGCGTGGTGCCGGATGTGGCGGTCTACAATGCCAACGGCTCGCTCAACGGGACCTATGACTTTGACGTGTACCAGCCGATCAACGCCGATGGCACCTATGTCGTGAAAGGTCTGGAGCTGATCGCACAGCTGCCGCTGAGCATGTTGCACCCCTCGCTGGAGGGCTTCGGCATCAACGCGAACTACACGATGCTGGACAGCTCGCTGGCCGGCGAATCGGACCTGGGCGTGAGCACGCCGATGCCCGGCCTGTCCGAGACCTCATACAACATGACCGTCTACTACGAGAACGCGCGCTTCGACGCGCGCGTGTCATACAACCACAAAGGCAAGTACGTGGAGTCGATCGGCTACAACATGTACCCGATCTGGCGCGACGACTACGGCCAGGTGGATGTATCGATCGGCTACCGCCTCACCGACAACGTCAAGCTCAGCCTGAAGGGCATCAACCTGACCAACCAGGCGACCACCGGCTACACGATGGATCCCTCGTTCCCGACCATGTACGAACGCTCCGGCCGCCGCATCAGCCTCGGCCTGCGCGCGGATTTCTGAGTGGGTTGATGCCTGTACCGTGGCGGCACCCGATGCGGTGCCGCCACCGCTGCGGTTGACCGGGTGCGCCTGCCGCGCCGGGGAAGGCCGCCCGTTCGTGAGGAACTTCGATGCGACACCTTTTTCTCCTGCCGCTTGCGGCGATCCTGTCATGGCCGATCGCCGCAGGTGCCGCTGACGAGGATGCCGGCCGCAGCTGGCAGCCCGGCGACCACCATGTGCACAGCGAGTGGAGCGTGGACTGGGACCGCAGCACCACCCCGCCCACGCCGATCCGCGGCGGCGACTCGTCCTATACCCGTACCCACAACGCACGCCAGGCGTTGGCCAATGGGCTGACGTGGATGGTGCATACCGATCACGGCGGCCCGGGGCATTCGGCCGTCACCCGCGACCACGCCTGGCCGGCGTTGCTGGAGGCCCGGCGCGAGGTGCCCGGGCTGATCCAGTTCAACGGGATGGAGTTCGATGTACCGGCCGGCGAGCATGCCTCGCTGATCATCGCGCCGGGCCCACAGGAGCGCGACCAGCTGATCGCGATCGAGCGCGCGTACAGCCGCAGCGAGCCACTGCAGGGCAGTCGCGATGACGGCCAGACGATGCTGGACGCGCTGGCGCACATGCGCGCGTTGCCGACCCCGCCGGTGATGTTCATCAATCATCCTTCGCGTACCGCCATCGCGATGGGCCGTTGGGGCGATGTCGAGCCGGATGAACTGCGTGCCTGGCACGCCGCCGCCCCGCAGGTGCTGGTCGGCATGGAAGGTGCGCCCGGCCACCAGGCCACCCGCGTGCATCGTGGCCTGTACCGCAATGCCGAGGCGCCGACCCTGGGCGGCTTCGATCAGATGACCGCCATCGTCGGAGGCCTCTGGGACACGCTGCTCTCCGAGGGGCAGCGCTTCTGGATCACCGCCAGCTCCGATTCCCACGTCAATCAGCGCGATGGCGGCAGCGACTTCGATCCCGGGCAGTACAGCAAGACCCACGTATGGGCGCGGCGCGATGCCCAGGACATTCTCGATGGTCTGCGTCACGGGCGGATGTTCGTGGTGACCGGCGACCTGATCGATGCGCTGGAACTGCGCGTCACCGCCGTGGAGGACGAGTCGGCAAGCGCCACCCTGGGAGGCACCGTAGTGGTACCGGCGACCAGTGCCCTGCGGGTGGACCTGCGCGTGCGCGTGCCCGCTACACCAAATGCCGCCGGTCACCACCCGGCGCTGGACCACCTGGAGCTGATCGTGGGCGCACAGGGCGACGCGCAGGGCCCGACCATGCAGACACGTGTGTTCGGCGCCGGCGACTGGACCGAGGACGGCGCATGGCGCTCGGTATCGTGGGTGCTGCCGGTGCCCGCACAGGGCGGCTTCGTGCGTGCCCGTGGCAGCACCACCGCCGAGCTCACACCGCTGCCCGACGTGCCCGGTGAGGATCCCTGGCAGGACCTGTGGTTCTATTCCAATCCGGTATTCGTCGACGTGGCGCCCGCGGATCAGCCCTGACTTCACGCCGTTCAGCCAGCGCGTTCACGAAGGTGAGACAGGCCGCTGGCTACCGTGGGGTCCTGTCATTCAACCCGATTCGGGGAAAGGATCATCATGATCAAGTGGGCCATTATTTTTGCTGTCATCGGCCTGATCGCCGGCGCCCTCGGTTTCGCCGGCATCGGTGGCGCTGCCATCGGGATCGCCAAGTTCCTGTTCTGGGCGGGCATCATCATCGCGGTGGTGCTGTTCGTGCTGGGCATGACCATCGCCAAGAAGGTGACCTGACCCGACGCGCAGCTGCGCCAAGCGTCCAGATCAACGGCCTGCGCGGATCCGCGCAGGCCTTTTCATTGGCGGCCAGCGTTGTCGAATACGCGACTTACTGGAAATACACCGATACCCCCAGCCCGGCCTGCGTATCCGGACTGTCATCATCCAGCCCCACGTCGAACGAGGCGTCCAGCTGCACCGTCGGGGTCACCATCCAGGTGATGCCTGCGCCAGCGATGTCGCTCGAGGGTTCACCGCGGGTATCGGTGAAGCCGGCCTCCACATAGGTGCTGACGGTATCCGTCGCAGCGAAGCTCAGGCTGGGCCCCCAGGTGACGCTGTCCTCGCTGCCACCGCGGTTCACGTTGGCGTACAGCGCGCCGGTCCAGTGATCGTTGAAGTCGTACTCATAGCTAGCACCCAGCGCGTACTGCGTGGCGCCCGCGCTGAAATCGCGTGAGCCGGTGGCGAAGCTGGTGCTGGCCAGCAATGCCACGGCGTGCCTGTCCGATGGCAAGGGCAGGGCGAACTTCAGGCCGACGCCCACATCACCGGCACCGCTGCTGCGCTCGGCGGGCGCATCGCGTGGTGCCACGCGCAGGTGGTTCCAGGGCGAGGTGAAGGCCTGCAGTTCCAGGTGGCTGGCCAATCCGATCCGGAGATTGAGCTCGGCGCTGTACTGCGTGCTCAGCACGCCGGTCTGGTCGCGGCTGAAACCGGGCAGCCCCGCCTCCAGCGCGACGCCACCGCGCGGCAGGGTCGAAGCGGCGAAGCCGATGCCAGGACGGTCGAAGGCCAGGTCCGGCGGCGCGTCCTGCTGCGCATGCGCGACACTACAGAACAGCAGGGACAGCAACAGGGCCGAACACCGCATGGGCACGCTCCAGGCCGGCCGATTCCGGCATCAAGAGGCAGTCAGCCTGCCCCTTGGCCGGAATGTAGCACGCGGATTCCGGCACTCATGTGCAGGTGTCGGCCCGGCCCGCGCAGGCCCGCGCAACGGCGCTGCCAGCCGCTGGCGGAGCAGAGTCGCTCAGTGCGTCGGCCGCGTCATGGCGATGAGGGCGTCGCGCACGCGTTCGGTCGCCGCCTGCGGTGTCGCGTCACAACCGAGCACGCAGGCACGCAGCAGGAAACCATCGGCGGCATGCCGTGCGGCGGTGAGCTGCGCATCGCGACGGTCCAGCGGATGCTCACGCAGTACGGCATCCAGCCACGCACGTCGTACCGTGATCCATTCGCTGTCGACCTGGTGCGGCCGACACTCCGCACTGATGGTGCGTCCGATGTCGAACAGCTCGGCGATGTAGGCACGCGAGAACCGGCCGTGGGCCTGGCTGTCGCGGTCCATGCGCTGCTGGATCGCACGGTGGAGATTGGCCACGATCGCATGCGCGGCAAGGTCATCATTGGCTGCTCGCAGCAGCAGGGTATCGGTTGCGTTGTTCATTCGCGCCTCCAGGACACCGGTGGGGGAAAAACGAGAGGGTCAGCCGCGCGGCAGCACTGGATCACCCTGCCGCAGCAGGGTGTCCAGCAGCGCGACGACGCGTTCGCCCTGGCCTTCGCAGGCCAGTTCGAACGTGGTCTGCCCGTCGAGCGCGGGCAGTGGGGAATGCAGAATCCATTCAAGAACGGCGGCGCGGTCCGGCTCGATCTGCAAGGCCAGATCCGCGACACGACGTACGATTCCCTGACGCATGATCAGAATCCGTAACTGAGGGAGAGGGCGGCGGTATCCATGTGATCGCCACGGGTCATTGGGCTGTCGCGCACGGCATCGGCCAGCGAGGTGCGGCGGATCGATGCGGTTGCGGTCCAGCGTGGTCCCAGTGGCATCACCGCGGCGATGTCCATGTACGGCGAGACCCCACTGCCGGCCGAGTAATGGGCCAGGCCGCTGCGTGCCGCCTCGCGTTCGCTCACGCCGAAGTAGTAGTCGTTGAGATCGGCGCTGGTGTAGGTCACGCCTACCGCAGGCATGAAGGTCACGCGGCCGGCGGGGACCGGATAGGCGTACCTGGCGTCGGCCGAGATGCCGCCGCCATGCCCGGTGACTTCGGCCTGCGCGTTGGCCTGCAGCACGCCCCATTCGGCCTGGTGGCGCCAGGACACGCCCAGCATGCCGGACAGGCTGCGGTTGTCGAGCTGACGCAGCTGCGGGTCATGGCTGTCGCGGCGCTTGAAGCGCATCACGTAGGGCGAGGCGGTGAGTGCCAGTTCGGACTGCGCGGTCTGGTGCAGACGGTAACCGACGCTGCCACCGCGGAAGAAGAACGAGCGGCCTTCCCAGCTGACGATCGGGGCGGCCAGACGATCGGTGTCGTAGCCGGCGTAGGGGGCCTTGAGTGCGACGACGGCGATGCCGACGCTGCCTTTCCTGCCGGCCTCGGGGGCATCGGCGGCCTGGGCGCCGGTGGCAGTCAACGCGCTGGCCAGGGCCAGGCCGAACAGGGTGGGGGAGGGACGCGGAGTACGGAAACGGACGTGCATGGACCTGCCGAAGGGGAACAACCGGAGCCTCATGGTGGGGGCCCTACATTGTCGGAACGTTACGTCGGCCTGCGCGGTACCATCGCTCCCTTCGTACCCCGCAGGCACCGCTCCCATGCGCCTTCTTCTGCTGGAAGATGATCCGGAAATGGCCAGCGCGATCCAGGTCAGCCTGGCCCGCCATGGCATGGTGGTCGACGTGGTCGGCTCGATGGCGCAGGCCGATGAAGCGCTCAAGGCCGGCGTGCACCAGATCCTCCTGCTGGACCGCCAGCTCCCTGATGGCGATGGCGCCAGCTTTGTCCGGGTCGCACGTGAGCACGTGCCGAACCTGCCGGTGATCATGCTGACCGCGCGCGATTCGGTGGCCGACCGGGTCACCGGGCTGGATGTCGGTGCGGACGATTACCTGACCAAGCCCTTCGCCGTGGAAGAACTGCTCGCGCGCATCCGTGCGATCTCGCGGCGCCCTTCGCAGATCACCCTGCCGGTGTTGTCACTGGGGCGGCTGCAGTTCGATTTCGTGTCGCGCGAGGCGCGCGTCTCCGATGTGCTGCTGGCATTGCCGCGGCGACAGCTGCTGGTGCTTGAGGCGCTGGCGCTGCGGCAGGGGCGGACGGTGGGCCGCGCTTCGTTGTTGGAGGCCGTGTACGGTTTCGACGATGCCATCCAGTCCAACGCGCTGGACGCGCATGTCTCCAAGCTTCGCAAGGCGCTGCTGGAGGCCGATGCGGGCGTGGAGATCCATGTCATGCGCGGGATCGGTTACCTGCTCAAGGACACGCCGTGAGACTGCTCAAACCCGACTCCCTGGCCTTCAATCTGGTCTGGAAGGTCTGCCTGATCCAGGCCGCCACCATCGCGCTGGCCCTGAGTGCGATGGTGCTGACCTACGGTGACCGTCGCTCGGCCTACATCGACTGGAAAACCAGCGACCAGATCGCGTCGGCCATCACCTTTGGTCCCCAGGGGCTGGAGGCGGATCCACCGAAGGTGGCCCTGGCCGTACCACGGCCGCCAGCCACGTTCTGGTTCGCCGCCGCCGATGAGCGCGGCCGACGCCTGGTCCACGGCGACGTGCCTGTGCAGTACCGTCCGCTGGTGGCGCGGCTGGATCATCTTGAGCAGACCGATATCCGCACCCGCATCAATGCCGACGCGCTGGCCGTGCGCGTGGTGGTGGTCGATCGGCCCGAAGGGCGGTTGCATGTGGCGGTAGGTGGCATTCCCGAGCGCAGCATCGTGCGGCAGCTGCTGTTGATCTTCCGCTATTTGGGGGGCTGGATCGCATTGCCGGTGCTGGTGATCACCCTGGTGGTGGCGCCGTGGGTGATCCATCGCGCGCTGCGCGGGGTCAACCGAGTGGCGGCGCAGGCCGCCGCAATCCAGGTCAACGAGCGCGGCAGCGGCCTGGATACGCGTGCGGTACCGCTGGAGATCTACCCGCTGGTGGATGCCTTCAATGCGGCCGTGCGCCGCATCGGCGAAAGCTACGACGCACAGGACCGCTTCCTCGCCGGTGCGGCGCATGAGCTGCGCATGCCGATCGCGATCCTGGCCACGCGCCTGGCCGACCTGCCGCCCGGCGATGCGCGTTCGCGACTGCAGCTGGACCTGAGCCGGCTGAGCAACATCGCCGAGCAGTTGCTGGATCTGCAACGGCTTGACCGGCATGGCAGCCAGTCCCAGCGCATCGACCTCTCGGCGCTGACCCGCGACGTCGCCGCGGATGTGGCCCCGCTGGTGGTGGACGCCGGCTACGGCTTCTCGGTGGACGCCCCTGACCAGCCGATCTGGGTCCGCGGCGATCCGCATGCGCTGCACCGTGTGATCGCCAGCCTGCTGCAGAACGCCATTGCCCACGGCGGCGGGCGCGGCATGATCGCGGTGGCGCTGCACGACGATGGTGGCCTGTCGGTGAGCGATGAAGGCCCGGGCGTGCCGGAAGCTGAGCGGCTGTCCGTGTTCGAGCCGTTCCACCGCTTGCGTCCCAGCGGCAGCGGCAGCGGGCTGGGCCTGCACCTGGCCCGCGAGATCGTGCTGCGTCACGCCGGCACCATCGCCGTGGACGGCGCCCCGGGTGGTGGCGCGCGGTTCCTGGTGGTGCTGCCGGTCGATCCGCGGCCGCTGCTGGCAGCGGGCCCGCCATGACCAATGGCAGGTGATCGGGCCGAGGCATCGTGGGACAACGGACAGGTCCCCCTTTCTGGTGCCGGTTCCATGCGCGTACGTTCGCTGTTCGGTGTGATCGTGATGTCCGGCCTGGCCCTGTCCGGCCTGGCCGGGTGCGCCACCTATGACGATGTGGCCTCGCGCCCGCAGTGCGAGGATTCGCCGCAGGTGAAGGACTTGCCGGCGCAGGTCGCCCGCCGTGAAAGCCGCTGCAATGAGTTGAACATCCGGTTCAATGACGATCGCGGCGGGGACAGCAAACCGCTCGATTTCAGCGGTAAGAACAAGGACGGCTGATCCCGCGTTGGATCAGCGTGTCGCCGGCCCGGCCGGCGGCTCACCGCAGTAGGCGGTGATGACCTCGGGGGTGTTCTCCAGCTCCTTGGCCTTGGCCAGCTCCCAAGGACGCTCGCACTGCTGTGTGCGTTCGCACCAGCGGTAGCCTGCCGACCTGATGCACCCGCGCGCATCGCGGTCTGCGCCCGGTACGCCTGCAGTGGGCGAGGGTGACGGTGCAGGATGGGCACAGGCGGTGAGGGCAGCGAGCAGGGGAAGCAGGGCGGCTCGAATGGACATGCACACTCCGTAGGCGCTTGAGGTCGCGGGCAGTCTCGCGCTGGATCCGTCGATGCCACGTGCAGGATGCAGGATTCACCCGTCCATCACCGGGCGTGGGCTGATATGGCGCGGGACGATGCCGCCGATGCTGCGTTGTAGTGCATGAGCCGTCGCGCGGAACGCGATGATGCGTTGAAGCAGGATGCGTGCGACGAGATTGTGTGGGCATCGCCTGTATCCAGTTCGACGCCGGATTGTCAGCACCACGGCCAGGAGGCAGGTCATGAAACTGCTGTTTTCGATGCGTCACATTGCACTCGCTGCGGCACTCGCCGGTGTCTGCGCCCAGGCCGACGCCTGCACGCGCGTGGTGTACCTGGGCGACAACCAGGATGTGATCACGGCCCGCTCGATGGATTGGAAGAGCGACGTCGCCACCAATCTATGGGTGTTGCCCAAAGGCATCGACCGCGATGGCCAGGCCGGCCCGCGCTCGATCCGCTGGACGTCGCGGTACGGCAGTGTGGTGGCGACCGGGTATGACATCTCCACCACCGATGGCCTCAACGAAGCAGGGCTGTCAGCCAATCTGTTGTGGCTGGCCGAATCCCAGTATCCGCAGCAGCGTGACGGCAAACCAGGATTGGCCATTTCGTTGTGGGCACAGTACGCGCTAGACAATTTCGCCACCGTTGCCGAGGCCGTTGCCGCGCTGGAACGCGAGCCGTTTTCGGTCGTGACCGACAAGGTCCCGGGCGAGTCGCGGCTGGCCACGCTGCACCTGTCCTTGTCCGACGCCAGCGGCGACAGCGCCATCGTGGAGTACATCAACGGCAAGCAGGTGATCCACCATGATCGCGCCTATCAAGTGATGACCAACTCACCTGTGTTCGATCAGCAGCTGGCGCTCAACACGTACTGGCAGGAGATCGGTGGCACCGTGATGCTGCCCGGCACCAACCGCTCTGCCGATCGCTTCGCACGCGCGAAGTTCTACATCAACGCCATTCCCAAAAGCGAAGATCCGGTGGTCGCGCTGGCCAGCGTCTTCAGCGTGATCCGCAATGTGTCCGTGCCGTACGGGATCACCACGCCGGGTGAACCGAACATCTCGTCCACGCGCTGGCGGACCGTGGCCGACCACAAGCGCAGACTGTATTTCTTCGAATCGGCGATGACGCCCAATACCTTCTGGGTGGACCTCAACAACGCTGACTTTTCACGTGGTGCACCGGTGCTGAAACTCGACCTGGGGCCCGACCAGCGCAATGTGTTTGCCGGCGACGCGCTGCCACGTTTCCAGCCGGCCGATCCGTTCCGGTTCCTCGGGACCGACGGCTGAGCAGAATCAGACTAATCCGATATCCACGGGCCGTGGCCTGCTCTATCGTTCCTGCTGAGGGATGGATCCCTCCCGTCGTGAGCTTCTCGCCCAGGCATGCCGCAAAGGAACGATCCGTATGGTGATCAAGCTGCAACACATCGAGCGCCGCTGGCACGTCGTGCATCCGGCCAAATCCGCACCGATTGCCTTCCGCAATGGTGCCACCGCGTTTGATTTTGCCGATGCCCTGGCGCGTGAACACTACGCTGAAACGGGTACCAGCAGTGCCGTCCGGGTACAGGTGCTGGAGACCTACGTGGAGGCTGTCCGCTATGGCTGAGGTGACCGTTGGGTGGCTGACGGCCGGCATGTGACCGTCCGTCGCGCATCCAGTCAGCCTCGCGTCGGGTACCTAAATAGGGGATGAAATCAGCGACTTCTGGCCTATGTCGCACGGCCGGGCGATCACCGATCCTGTGCGCCTCCCCACACGGTAACGAGAAACGCATGACGAGCAACAGGAAGCCCATGGGGTCCAAGCGCTGGCTGTGGGCGGCGGTGCCCGCGCTGATGGCGCTGGCGGGCGCTGCCCAGGCGCAGAACTACGACCGCTATTACGATGACGGGTACAACGGTGGCCCGGTGCGTTGCGAGTCGGTCAAGAACCGGACCCAACAGTGCGCATTGCCCGGTCGTGCCCGCCTGGTGCGGCAGATCTCCGGCTCCCCGTGCATCGAAGGCCAGACCTGGGGCCAGGCCCGCGATGGCGTCTGGGTGACCCAGGGCTGCCGTGCGGAGTTCATCGCCGAGCGCGGCCGACCCTCGCACGGCGGCTGGGGCAACAATGGTGGCGGCTGGAACAATGGCGGCCATGGCAACGGCCGGGGCGAACTGATCACCTGCGATTCCAACGATCGTCGCCAGCGCCGCTGCAACGTGACCATCCGTCGTGATGCACGCCTGGTGCGTCAGACCTCCAAAACGGCCTGCATCGAAGGCCAGACCTGGGGCTGGGACCGCAACGGGGTCTGGGTTTCGGGCGGTTGCCGCGGTCAGTTCGCGGTGAATTGATCGGCACGCTGTCCCGATCCATGCGGCCTGCCATCATGGCGATGACAGGCCGCGGAGTGCGCGGAATCAGCCCGCAGCGCTGAGCGGCTGGCCGCTCTTGACCAGCATCGGCCAGCGCTTGAGCACGGCTTGGCGGATGCCGGCGGCATCGATGCCGGCTTCGGCCAGCAGGTCTTCGCGGCTGGCATGGTGCTGGAAGCTGTCGGGCAGGCCCAGGTGCAGGAACGGCTTGAGCACGTTCTCGGCATTGAGCAGCTCGGCCACGCCGGAACCGGCGCCGCCGGCGACCACGTTGTCTTCGATGGTCACGAAGCCCTCGTGGCGCTGCGCCAGCTCCAGCAGCAGGGCGCGGTCGAGCGGTTTGATGAAGCGCATGTTGACCACGGTCAGGCCGAGCTCGCGGCCCACCTGCTCGGCGGCCGTCAACGTGCTGCCGAAGGCGAGCAGGGCGATGCGGCTGCCCTGCAGGCGCAGGTCGGCCTTGCCGATCTCCAGCGTGGACAGATCCGTGCCGGCGGCGATGCCGGTGCCGCTGCCACGCGGATAGCGCACCGTAGCCGGACCGGCGTAACGCAGGCCGGTGGTCAGCATCTGGCGGCACTCGGCTTCATCGGAGGGCGCCATGACCACCATGTGCGGGACGCAGCGCAGGAAGCTCAGGTCCAGGTTGCCGGCATGGGTCGCGCCATCCGGGCCGACCACCCCGGCGCGGTCGATCGCAAACAGCACATCCAGCTCCTGCACGGCCACGTCGTGGACCAGCTGGTCATACGCGCGCTGCAGGAAGGTCGAGTAGATCGCCACCACCGGCTTGGCGCCTTGGGTGGCCATGCCGGCCGCCAAGGTCACCGCGTGCTGCTCGGCGATGGCCACGTCGAAGTAGCGCTCCGGGTATTCCTTGCTGAAGCGCACCAGGCCCGAGCCCTCGCGCATCGCCGGGGTGATGCCCATCAGCTTCGGTTCGGCCGCGGCGGCATCGCACAGCCAGTCGCTGAAGACGTCGGTATAGGTCGGTTTCTTGGCGCCGCCCTTGGCGACCAGGCCCTTGTCCGGATCGAACGGGCCGACCGCGTGATAACCGATTTGGTCACCTTCGGCGCGCTCGTAACCTTTGCCCTTGGTGGTCATCACGTGCAGCAGCTTCAGGCCCTTCAAGCTCTTGAGGGTCTTCAGCGTGGCGACCAGCGCCGGCACGTCGTGGCCGTCGATCGGGCCGGTGTAATGGAAGCCCATTTCCTCGAAGAACGTGGACGGCACGAACATGCCCTTCCAGTGTTCTTCCCAGCGTTTGACGAAGCGCGCGGTCGGGTTGTGCTTCTTGTCACCAAGAATCTTCTTGCCGCCTTCGCGCAGCGCGTTGAGCGTGCGGCTGCCGGTGGCGCGGCCGAGCATCTTGGTCAGCCCGCCGACCGCCTCGGAGATCGACATGTTGTTGTCGTTGAGGATCACCAGCAGGTTTGGCTCGTTGTCCATGCCGCCGGCGTGGTTGAGCGCTTCATAGGCCATGCCGGCGGTCATCGCACCATCGCCGATCACGGCCACCACCTTGCGGTCATCGCCTTCGGCTTGGCGTGCGATCGCCATGCCCAGCGCGGCCGAGATCGAGGTCGAGGAATGGCCGACGCCGAAGGTGTCGTACTCGCTTTCTTCGCGCTTGGGGAATGGCGCGACGCCGTCCTTCTGCTTGACCGTGTGGATCTCGTCGCGACGGCCGGTCAGGATCTTGTGCGGGTAGGTCTGATGACCCACGTCCCAGACCAGCTGATCGACGGGCGTCTGATACAGGTAGTGCAGGGCGACCGTCAGTTCGATCACGCCCAGGCCGGCGCCGAAATGGCCGCCGCTCTTGCCCACCGATTCAATCAGGTAGGCACGCAGTTCATCCGCGATGGCGGGCAGTTCGGATTCATCGAACCTGCGCAGGTCATCCGGTGACTGGATGCGCGCAAGGCGGGGATAGCGGGCGGAGTCGATCATGTTTATCGCGCTTCTTCTGAGCGCCTATTTTCCCCCCCAAATGGGGGTGGGGCAAGCAAACCGCCTTTTCAGTGAGTAAACGGTGACGGTGGCTGCGACAGAACGTCGCAGCGCGCTCAGGCGCAGAGCTTGGAACGCTTGGGCAGCTGCGCCTTCAGGAACGCCATCTGGTCGGCCAGGATGTTGCGGTTGGACAGGATCATGTGCTCGATCCAGCTGGGCCGGTAGGGCACGGCCAGCAGCGGCATGCCGGCCTGCTGCGGGGTCCGGTTGCTCTTGCGCGAGTTGCAGTGGAAGCACGCACTGACCACGTTCTCCCACACGTCCAGGCCGCCCTTGGAGATCGGCATGACATGGTCGCGGGTCAGCTGCGGGCGGTTGAACTGCTGCCCGCAGTACAGGCACAGATGCGCATCGCGCGCGAACAGCGCGGGATTGGACAGATTCGGGGTGGGGTCGATCGCACGGGAACGGGCATGGCCGCGGGCGGCGATGATCGGGTGCAGGTCCAGGCCGCTCTGCAGGCCGGTGGTGCGGCAGATGCCGCCGTGGATGTGCAGGCAGGGATCACCGAGGGTCCAGGCCACCGCGCCGCGCGCGTAAAGGCAGGACGCGTCCTGCCAATTGATCCAGTCGAGTACGCGCCCGTGGGCGTCCAGGGCCAATAATCGTACCGAGCCAGGCCGATGCAGCGTAACGATCGGCGATACCTCGGCGACCGGGGCGGACGAGGCTCCGGTATCGATCAGACCCAAGCGTGTAGTGTCTGTCTCCATCGGGAAAACAGCTTATACCCGAATCGTTACGAATTGGGTATAGGGCCGAGAGCCCCTTTGCCCAATTCGTAACGATTCGGTTGGGCATTCCACCTTATCCCCCCGCCTTCGGCGCGCCCCCTTGAACAACAAGGGGGCTTTTCTCCAGAAGGTGTAGCGGGGTGCCGACCAACGGTCGGCACCTACCGACGATCAGGCATCGGTGCTCCGACTGGCGGTCGGAACCTGCGTAGCAATCAGGTAGCCACCGACCGTTGGTCGGTGGTCTGGCGACCGATCAACCTTCGCCGAAGTGCGCGTCGGTCATCGCCATCAGCGGTTCGGCACCGGACTGGATCGCGGCGGCGTGGCTGAGCGTGCGCGGCAGCACGCGGGCGAAGTAGAAGCGGGCGGTCTCGCGCTTGGCCTGCTTGAACGCCTCGCTCTGCGCGGAGGCATCGGCGGCGGCGACGCTGCGTGCCCACCAGTAGGCGAGCACCACATAACCCGAATAGAACAGGTAATCGAAGCTGGCTGCGCCCAGTTCGTCCGGGTTGGTGGCCGCGCGCTGCAGGGTCGCCATGGTGAGCTTGGCCCACTCATCGGCCTTGGCGCGCAGTGGAACGATGAACTCGGCCAGCGCTTCGTTGCCTTCATTGGCCTGGGCGAAGGCCTCGATCTCGGCCAGCATCAGCTTCAGGCCGGCGCCTTGGCTGGAGGCGGTCTTGCGACCGATCAGGTCCAGCGCCTGGATGCCGGTGGTGCCTTCATACAGCGTGGTGATGCGGGCATCGCGGGCCAGCTGCTCCATGCCATGTTCGCGGATGTAACCGTGGCCACCGAAGCACTGCAGCGCGTTGTAGGTGTTCTCGATGCCCCATTCGGTCTGGCAGGCCTTGGAGATCGGGGTGAGGAAGCTCACCAGCGTGTCGGCGCGTTCGCGCTCGCCGGCATCCTGCGCATGGTGGGCGACGTCGATCAGGGTGGCCGCGTGCAGGGCGAGCAGGCGGCTGCCTTCGACCAGCGATTTGATGGTCAGCAGCATGCGCCGCACATCCGGGTGGACCAGGATCGGGTCGGCCGGCTTTTCCGGATTCTTCGGGCCGCTCAGCGAACGCGACTGCAGGCGCTCGCGGCTGTACTTCAGTGCGTTCTGGTAAGCACGCTCGGACAGGCCGATACCCTGCAGGCCGACGCCCAGGCGCGCAGTGTTCATCATGGTGAACATTGCCTGCAGGCCCTTGTGCGGCTGCCCGACCAGGTAACCTTCGGCGCCGTCGAAGTTCATCACGCAGGTAACCGAGCCCTTGATCCCCATCTTGTGTTCGATCGAGCCGCAGCGCAGCGCGTTGCGCTCGCCGACCTTGCCCTCGCGATCGACCTTGAACTTGGGGGTGACGAACAGCGAGATGCCCTTGGCGCCCGCCGGTGCGTCGGGCAGCTTGGCCAGCACCAGGTGCACGATGTTGTCGGTGAGATCGTGCTCGCCAGCGGTGATGAAGATCTTGGTGCCGGTAATGGCGTAGCTGCCGTCCGCGTTCGGTTCGGCCTTGGTCTTGAGCAGGCCCAGGTCGGTGCCGCAATGCGGTTCGGTCAGGCACATGGTGCCGGTCCAGCGGCCTTCGATCAGCGGCTTGAGGAAGGCGTCCTGCTGCCAGGCCTCGCCATGCTGCTTGAGCGCTTCGATCGCACCGTGCGAGAGCAGCGGGAAGTTGCCCCAGGCCAGGTTGGCGGCGTTGATCATTTCATTGAGCGGCACGCCCAGCGTATGTGGCAGACCCTGGCCGCCCAGCTCCGGCGCAGCGGTCAGGCCGGTCCAGCCGCCGTCGACAAACTGTGTGTACGCCTGCTGGAAACCGGGCGGGGTGGTGACTTCGCCGGTGGCCTGGTCAAGCACGCAGCCGATCTCGTCGCCCACGCTGTTCAACGGTGCCAGCACGCTGGCGCTGAAACGGCCGGCTTCTTCCAGTACGGCATCCACCACATCGGCGGTGGCATCGGTCAGGCCGAGGCGCGCGAACAGCGGCTCGACCTTGAGCACGTCATGCAGGGCGAAACGGATATCGGAAAGCGGGGCGGTGTAGCTGCTCATCGGAGACGGTCTCGATCAGTGGCGAAGGGTGGCGGACAGCCCGCCGGTCAGCGCAGGACGCCGGGCAGGCCAGGGGCCTGGTTGAGCGTGCTGCGGCTGTCAATTTCGAAGGTGCGTTGCTTCTTTTCCTGTGGGGTGGCGCTCACCGAACCCTTCAGCGAATACCCCAGGGTGCGGTTGCCGGCCAGCGCGTCGGCCATCACCAGGCGCGCGCCGGAGCTCGGCTTGAGGTCGACGTTGATCACATCGGCCGACACCCCGCCGATCGACAGCGCCGGACGCAACTGCAGCAGACCGGCATCCTGGTCGCTTACGTTCAACTGCAGCGAAACATTGTCGAACGTCATGGGCATGGAGCTGAAGTTCTGCAGGCGCAGCGCGACCGTCCAGCTGCCATCGGCGCGCACCGTCAATTCCTGCACGCTGGCGGCCGGCTCGGAGACGCGTTTGACCGTCTTGTTGCAGGCGGCAAGGGCCAGGCAGGCGACGGCGATCAGGCCGATGGTGAGGGCGGAACGGAAGCGGTGGGACATGACGCAATCCTCAGGCAGGTGCTGCATGGATATGAGCATACTACGGCGTATGGTGTCATTGCTGCCCGTTGACAGCAGGGGGCAAGGGTAGGGCACCGGGATGACCGGGCCACGTGCTTTTGGTCTTGAGGAGGGGGCGAGGGCCCGGGCAGGCCGGTGGCCGGCCCAGGTTCAGTCCAGCGGCGCCATCACCCGCAATGGGGCGAGGTCATAGCCCATCGCCTCGGCACGGGCCTTGAGCTGCTCGAACAGGGCGGTGTCCATGCTCGGCGAGCGCGACAGGATCCACAGATAGTTGCGGTCCGGCTCGCCGACCACCGCCCACTGGTAGCCCGGGTCCAGCGCGATGACCCAGTAGTCGGCCCAGACCAGCGGCACCCAGGAAAGCCAATCGGGCACGAAGCGCACCTGCAGCCGCCCGGGATGGCCTTCGACCGGGCGCGCCACGCCATCGGCGGCGACGCGATCGCCGTCTGCTTGGCGGCAGACGTTGTGCACGCTGATCCGGCCATCCGCACGCAGGCTGTAGGTGGCGGTGATGTCGCCGACGCACTTCTTCTGGAACGACACCGGCAGGTGTGCGATCTCATGCCATTGGCCGGCATAGCGGTCCATGTCCAGCGCTTCCACCGAGCTCACCGGTGCGGCCGCCCAGGCCGACCCGTTGGCAGCGAGGGCGAGCAGGGCACTGATCAGATAACGGCTGCGCATCGTCGACACTCCACACAAGACGCAGCGAGCTTAGGCACAGGCCAGACGGAATTTGTGAATATTCCGTATAGCGCCACAGCCCACGCGCGGATTTCAACCCCGAGGGGTTCGACCGCGTTGCAATCCGCTGCGAATCGTCGCGTCGATCATCGCGTGCCGAACCGCAGACAAAAAAAATGACCTGCATTTCTGCAGGTCATTTGAAATTGTGGTGGCCGGGGACGGAATCGAACCGCCGACACGGGGATTTTCAATCCCCTGCTCTACCAACTGAGCTACCCGGCCACTTCATCGCTGCGTTGCCGCTGGCGAGGACGCGAATAATACGGAGGTATGAGGGGTTCGGCAAGCGTTTCGCAAAAAAAATTTCACATTTGTTTCCGAGCGCTTGTCCGCAGGCACCCAAGTGCTTGATCCAGAGGGCGCGAACGCATCGTCGGAGCGCATGAACATCAGTTCAGGCGGCGGCGCTCGGCGCCGGTGGCGTTCGCCGCGCGACGGGCGTCAGTTCGTGGCAGGGCACTGCAGGCTGACCAGGCGTTCGTCGGCAAAGCGCGCCACGATGCGATCGCTGCTGGTTTTGTGGGCCGACCACTGGGCGTCCATGCCGGCACCACGAAGCGGATTGCCCAGCTGGAAATACACTTTGCCGCGCGAATCACCAGGCTGCAGCCCGGCGCACCCGGCAATCGGCGCGGCGCGTTGACCGCAGTCGCCCTGCAGCAGGCACAGGCGCGTGTAGCACTGACCGGTGCCGGAGGACCAGTGCCCCTGTGCAGCGAGGCAACCGGGCTCGGTCGCCAGGACCACCCAGCAGGCCAGGCCGAACACGGTGGTGGCGGACATCAGTACCGGCAGCAGATGGCGGCGTGGGCGGGAAGAGGCGACGTGCATGACGCGATCATGCGCCCTGCCCAACGGCGTGGGCAATGCTGCATCCACGTACGTACGCATGGAATGCTGTGACGCGACCGGGATCATCAGTCGCTGTCGCACAAGGCAACTGCACCGGCACGCAGCGCTGCACGGGTGGAACGCTGTTTTGCCCCCGGCCCGGACGCGGCCGGAGCGCTTACTGTCGTGGTCCCTTTCCAGTCTCTCCCGGAGCGATCCGCTGATGAACGCGCTCACCAACACCCGCATCGTGCTCGCCTCGCGCCCGGACGGAGCTCCCGTCACGGCGAACTTCCGCATTGAACAGGTGCCGGTTCCTACGCCTGGCGCTGGCGAGGTGCTGCTGCGCAATCGCTATCTGTCGCTGGATCCCTACATGCGCGGTCGCATGGAGGAGGGGCCATCCTATGCCGCGCCGGTCGCGCTGGATGCGGTGATGGAAGGACGCACCGTCGCTGAAGTGCTCGCCTCCAACCATCCGGGCTTCGCCGTCGGCGAGCATGTCCTGGCACCCGGCAATTGGCAGACGCATGCCGTCGTCAACGGCGATCAGATCAGCCGCACGCTGGAGGACACCGGTCTGCCGATCAGTACGGCACTGGGTGTGTACGGTATGCCCGGATTCACGGCATACGTGGGCCTGCAGGAAATCGGCAGGCCGCAGCCGGGCGAAACCCTGGTGGTGGCTGCTGCCAGCGGCCCGGTCGGTGCGACGGTGGGGCAGATCGCCAAGCTGCAGGGCGCGCGCACGGTGGGCATTGCCGGTGGCGAGCAGAAGCGCGCGTATCTGGAAACGCTGGGCTTCGATGTGGCGCTGGACCATCGCGCCGACGATTTCGCCGCGCAGCTGCGTGCCGCGGTGCCGGACGGCATCGATGTCTATTTCGAAAACGTCGGCGGGCATGTGTTCGATGCGGTCGCGCCGCTGCTCAACGACTTCGCACGCATTCCAGTCTGCGGCACCATCGCCACCTACAACGCGCGCGGCGCGGTACTGCCTGGCCCGGACCGGTTGCCGGGCTTCATCAGCCAGGTGCTGCGCCAACGGCTCACCGTGCGCGGCTTCATCCAGTCCGACCTGCACGCCTTCTTCCCGGCCTTCCTGCGCGACATGGGGCGGTGGCTGAAGGACGGCCGCGTGCAGTATCGCGAAGATATCGTGGAGGGCCTGGAAAACGCGCCGGAGGCGTTCTTCGGCCTGCTCAAGGGCCGCAACTTCGGCAAGCTGGTGGTCAAACTGACCTGACGGCACGGGGCGTGCGCCGGCAGGTCACGCTGTCATCAAGTCATCATCATCGGCGGCCACACTACGCCGCTGTGCGGCGGTGATGGAGTGGTGGGGCATGGCGGGTAAGGCGATGCTCCGGCAAGGGCAGGTGCGCGTGTTGTTCGGCGGTGATCGCCACGCCTCGCTGGCCTATGCCACCGCCCATTTCGGCAAGAGCCTGTTCTGGCAGGCCGGCGAACTGCTGCTGGCCTTCTTCCTCACCGAAGCGGCCGGCCTGGTGCCCGCCGCGATGGGCGGGGTGATCGCACTGAGCCTGCTGGCCAGTGCGGCCAGCGACCTGTTGGTCGGCCACGCCCTGCGCAGGACATTGTCCAGCGTGCGGGGGGGCGCACTCCTGCAGTTGCAGGGCGCGGCGCTGGCGGCGCTGGCGCTGGTCTGCCTGTTCACCACCGCCCATCTGCCGGCGGAATTGCGCCTGCCATTCGCGCTGGGCATGGCACTGCTGTTCCGCGTGGGATACAGCGTGTACGACACACCGCAGAACGTCCTGCTCAGTCTGGCGACGACCGACAGCGTCGGCCGCGCGCGCGGTGCAGCAACCCGGATCGCGGTCAGCGGCGGCGCAGGACTCGGGCTCGCGCTGGCGGTGGCGCCGCTGCTGGTGGACGACGGCGTCCCCAGCCAGGCGACCCGCTTCCTGCTGTTGACCGTGTTGATGGCGGTCGTGGCGATGGGCAGTGCCTGCTGGTTGTGGCGGGTGTTGCGCCATGCCGGCGAGGGCGCCGCGCCGCGACTGCCCGGCAGCCCCGGCGCGGAGGCAAACCCGCCGTGGCCGCTGCTGGGCCTGTTTTTCATCCTGTTGGTGAGCGTGCCGCTGTTCGGCAAGCTGGAACCCTATTTCGCGGTGCACGTACTGCGCTCCCCCGGCTGGGGCGGGGCGCTGGTTACCGCCAGCGCGTTGGCCACGATCGTGTCGCAACCGCTGTGGCGGCGGGTGATCACGGGGCGCGGGCACACCGGATTGGTGATCGCTTTCAGCACACTGCTGCTGGCGTGCGCAGGGCTGTGGCTGCTCACTGCGTACCAACCCTGGATGGCGCTGTGCTGCGCGATGCTGCTTGGCATGGCCGGGGGTGGCCTGGGGCTGACCCTATGGTCAGCGTACGCCGATGCCGCCGCGACCCTGCCGGGCGCTCGTATCGGCCTGGCCTACGCCGCCCTGACCGCCACCTCCAAGCTGGCGCTGGCCATGGGGGCGCTGCTGCTGGGCGCCCTGCTGGGCGGGTTTGACTATCGCGAGGCCGACAACGAGCGGATCATCTGGCTGATGGCGGCGGGACCGGCCATCGGTGCAGTGGGATGCATCGTCTTCGCGCTGCTCTGGCACCACTTTTCAGTAACACGGATGGAGACGATGCATGCCAAAACCAGTTGAGAACGTCGTACGCAGCGAGGCCGTCGCGGGGGAGGCACCGGCCACCCAGGCCGACCTGCTCATCGCCATCGCGCGACGCGAACTGGCCCTGCAGGGGTCACGTGCCCTGAGCTTCCGCCGGTTGGCGGCCGCCGGTGGGGTCACCCTGGCGACGCTGAGTTACCACCTGGGCAGCAAGGCCGACATCGTGCAGCAGTTGCTGGACGCAGAGCGTCAGCGTGATGCGCGCTGGCACGATATCTGGCAGGCGCGGCTGGCCAGCGTCCGCCAGTTCGACCCGGCGACCCTGGCGGCGACGGTGGAGGGGTATCTGGACGATGCCCAGGGCGAGGCCGATGCGGGCGCTGCCCGCCTGACCAGCCTGATCTGGGCCGACCTGCTGCTGCGCGCGGGTGTGGATACCGATCTGGCAGTGCGCCTGCGTCCCTGGCTGCAGGCCCGCCGTGATTTCTGGCGTGCGCTGTTGGCTGGCCGCATCGTCGACAGCGTGCGCTGGGCCGATGCGGTGTTCGCCTATGTCAGCGATGAAGGCGTGCATGGTCTGGCGCTGGGGGCGAATGCGGACTACCGGTTGCTGCGGCGGATGGCGGTATCGCGCCTGGCGCGGCGGCTGGATCCGGCGCAGCGCGACGGGCTTGCCGGCAGCAGTCTGTTCGACGCGCTGGTACGGCGCCTGGATCCGCAGCTCGGCCTGCCGGGCCCGCAGGGCGATTCGGCGTTGCTGGCTCCCGGCCGCCGTCGCGACATCGCGGTGGCTGCCTGCGACGTCATCCTGGAAGAAGGCGCCGAAGCGGTGACCCATCGTGCCGTGGGTGAGCGCCTGGGCATACCGGCGTCTACCGTGGCCTACCACTGCCGCAGCGGTCGCGATCTGCTGCGGGCCGGGCAGGAGATGGTGTATCTGGTCGCCCAGGGGCGCATGCCGGCACCCGGCGTGGATTCGCCCGAGCGGCGGCAGCGGGTCACCATGCGGGGCACCTTGGCGATCAGCCTGGCGGCCGCGCGCGATCCCGAACTGGCGCCACAGGCGATGGACCTGCGCCGGCTGCGCGGCGAGAACCTGGTGCACATCCTGCGCAGCACAGGGTACGCACGCGTGGACGGCCTGGACGGGCAGGCCGCGGCGCTGGCCGGCCTTGGCGCCACGGCGCTGGCGGCAGCGGACAGTGGCGCGGTGATGCCGCCCGGCGCAGTGCTGGACTGGCTGACCGAGGCGCTGAGGGGTTGAACAACTGTTTTGTAGAATCGAAATGCGCCATCTATGGATGAATACTAATTCCGTACAACCGTAATCTATCTGTCACTGCGGGTGCCTAGTATCCCCCGGTCTTGAACCGACCAGGGGATTCCAGCATGTGTGCCACTTTCAAACGTTCCACGTTGTCCCTCGCCCTGCTGCCCTTACTGGGGCTGCAGCTGTCTGAACACGCGTCTGCCCAGGAGGCGCGCGCCAGCGCCGGGGCGGCCACGCTTGATGCGGTGGTGGTTACCGCGCAGAAGCGCGAGCAGTCGATCAAGGACGTGCCGATCTCGATCGCCGCAGTCACCGGGCAGGAGATCGAGAAGCAGAACTTCACCGATTTCGAGCGCCTGTCCACCCGCATTCCGGGCTTCTTCGTGCAGCAGCAGACCGACAGCTCGGCCAGCTTCGTGATGCGGGGCATCGAGGCAGGCAACGCCGGTGCGGTCTCCGAGCCGAGCATCTCGTTCTTCCTCAACGACGTGGATACCAGCCGGTCGCGCGGCATGCTCAAGGAGTTGTACGACCTGGAGCGCGTGGAAGTGGCCAAGGGACCGCAGGGCACGCTGTACGGACGCGGCGCGCAGATCGGCGCGATCGCGGTCCATACGCGCAAGGCCGATCCCTCCAATTGGGAATGGTCGATGGAGGGCCAGCTCGGCAACTACAACCTTTACAGCGCGACGGCGGTGTTGAACGCGCCACTGGTCAAGGACGAACTGGGCCTGCGCCTGGCGGTGCGCAAGCGCGAGCGCGACGGCTACGTGCGCAACCTGGCCGGCGGCCCCAAGCTCAACGATGACGATATGACGGCCGCGCGGATGTCGTTGCGCTGGCTGCCGCGCGAGGACGTGAGCATGGACCTGATCGTCGACCACCAGGCCGACGACGATGGATTCGTGATGACCAAGGCGATCAATATCGCTTCGCCCGGTGGCGACACCAGTCCGTATTCCGATGCCGCGCAGACCTCCTACGATCCGCCGCAGCAGCGCCGCCAGACCGGCGTGACCCTGCTGACCGACTGGACCCTGTCCGATGCGTGGCAGATCCGCTCCATCAGTGCGTGGCGCGAAGTGGAGTTCGCCGAATCCTGGGACATGGATGGCACGTCCTATCCGTTCCTGATCGGCCGCAACTGGGCTGACAACCAGCGCATCCTCAGCCAGGAGTTCCGCCTGGCCTACGATGCCGGCGGTCGCTTCCGCACCGCGTTCGGGCTCGGCTATTACGACGACAAGACCTACAACCTCAGCCAGACCACCATCAACGAGCAGTACCTGCTGGCCGGTTTCCCGAACAGCACCACGCCGGTCACCGACTACCGGGGGCAGCCGGTCACCAGCGGTGTGTATACGCTCAACAGCACCCGCAACCACCGCGGCAGTGCCTCGGCATACGTCAACGCCTCATACGACGTGCTGCCGGTGCTGACGCTGGATGCGGGCGTCCGCTTCACGAAGGACCAGGCCCGCGTGCGCAATGCCGCCACAGTCGGCACCGTCGATGGGATCGCCCCGATCGCGATGCCCAACGGGCTGGGCAATTCGCTGGGCCAGGAGTTCAGTACCCGGGGCGATTTCAGTCTGCTGCAGCCGCGCGCGGCGTTGACCTGGCGCGCCACTGACCAGATCAACGTATATGCCGGCGTGTCGCGCGGGCTGCGCTCGGGCTACCCGCAGATCAGCTTCGCCGCGCCGGTCGGCGGCGTGCCGCAACCGGTCTTCGGCAAGCTGGGCACCGAGGAAGTGCTGAACTACGAGATCGGCGCCAAGGGCACGATCGGCAAACGCTTCTACTTCGATGCGGCCGCCTTCACCTACGACTACAACGACTTCCAGACCCGTGCCGCCGACCTCACCGTGGGCATGGTCAATGCCGGCAAGGCCTCGGCCCACGGCGTGGAACTCAGTGGCGCCTGGCAGTTGACTCCGTCGCTCACGGTGTCCAGTGCCTACGCGTACCTGCACACCCGCTATGACAGCTTCTTCGAGGTGGTGAACGGCACGCTGGTGGATCGCTCCGGCAATGTGTTCCGGATGGCGCCCACGCATACCGCCAGCCTCACGCTGGATTGGCGCGGTGCCGCGTTCGGACGTTGGGAGGTCTTCGGCAATGCCAACTACGCCTGGCGCTCGAAGTACTACCTCAACAACGACAACCTCGACAGCGAGAGCCAGAAGGCCTTCGCGCTGGTCGACCTGCGTGCCGGCCTGGAACGCAATGACGGTGCGGTGCTGGTCGAGGCCTACGTCGAGAACGCCTTCAACCGCGAGTGGGTGCGTGACGTCGGCAACGGCGGCAAGTACTTCGGCGTGCCCACCGCCATCCGCGCCAACCCGCGCATGTTCGGTATCCGGGTGCGCTTCCAGGGCTGGGGAGAAGCCAAATGATCCGCGCTGTCCTGTGTACCGGTGTGCTCGCGCTGGCGATGGCCGGGTCCGCTACCGCGGCCGAACCACGCCTCAACCAGATCCAGGTGGTGGGTACCCACAACAGTTACAGCCAGCCGGCCGACCCGCGGGTGTTCGAGGTGATGGACCCGCTGCTGACGCCGTTGATCAACGGCATGATGAAGAAGATGCCCGAACAGATGCGGCGCGACTTCGTCGATGAGCATCCCAACAGCTTCGACGATGGCCTGCGTCCGGCGCTGGAGTACCGCTTTCCGACCCTGGAGACCCAGCTGCGCGCCGGTCTGCGCAGCGTGGAGCTGGATCTGAACGTCGATCATGACGGTGGCCGCTTCGTCGATCCGCTGCCCTACCGGCTGCTGCGCGCGCGCGGTGAGCGCGACCTGGAGCCGTTGTTCGACGACGCGCTGCGCGAGCCCGGCCTGAAGACGCTGCACATGGTCGATGTCGACTTCCGCAGCAGTTGCCCGACGCTGCGCTTGTGCCTGCAGCAGATGCGCGCCTGGTCCGATGCCACTCCCGGGCACTCGCCCGTGTTCGTGCTGCTGGAGCCGAAGTTCGCCAGTTTCACTACGGCGATTCCCGGTGCTACGCCGGTGGAGCCGTTCGACGCGCGGGCCTTCGCGGAAATGGATGCGTCCATCGCCGAGATCCTGGGGCGTGACCGGGTGATCACGCCCGATGACCTGCGTGGCCGGCAACCCACGCTGGAAGCGGCGGCCAGAGCAGGGCAGTGGCCGCTGCTGTCGGCGGCGCGCGGCAAGTTCGTGTTCCTGATGATCGTGCCGGGGCTGAACCTGAACACCTTCGCGCCCTACCTGGAGGGGCATCCCAATCTGGAAGGACGCATGGCGTTCGTGCAGGGCCGGCCCGGAATGCCGCACGCGGCCTTCGTGATGATCGACAACGCACTGACCCGTGGCGACGAAATCCGGCAGCTGGTGGCCCAGGGCTATCTGGTGCGCAGTCGCGCGGACATCGATACCGGTGAGGCACGCCGCGACGATACCGGGCGCCGCGATGCGGCCCTGGCCAGCGGTGCGCAGATCATCTCGACGGATTACCCGTTCGCGCCGAACATTTTCGGCAATGCATACGTGGTGCCGCCGTTCCCTGGCGGATTGCGGGCCAATCCGGTGAACGAGGCCGAGTGATGCGGTGCTGGCGGCATGCGGACATGGTGCGCACACGGCGGCGACCGGCGCCTCACGGGCGCCATGCGATGCTGCCGCCACGTTCAGATGAGTAGCGGTCATGACCAGCAACGACAAACAGCAAGGCAAGCAGGAAGGCGTCGAAGAGAGCCAGCAGGACCACAAGCAGGACGAGACCGCCAGGCAGCGGCCGGCGCAGACCGATCAGGCCATCCACGATGCAGGCACGCGCCGGCCGGAGCGCAAGGACAATCCCGAGGGCGCATAAGCAACCGACGGCAGCCCGCAGATAGCAGAACGCCCCGGGAACATGGTTCCCGGGGCGTTCTTTTGAATAGTGGTGGAGCCAAGGAGGATCGAACTCCTGACCTCGTCGATGCGAACGACGCGCTCTCCCAGCTGAGCTATGGCCCCACGGGTGGTGCAGCTGCGTGGCGTACCGACCTCGGCCGTACCTCGCGATGGGCCTAGTCTAGCGCCGACCGGCGTTGCCTGCCAAGTGGGGCCTGGTCAGGATCAGCGGCGGGCGCCAGGTGCACTGCCCGGTGCCCGCTCCACCTGCCGCAGCAGCGCTTTGTCCAGTTTGGCGGCCACGCCGACGCTGCGCCCGGCAAGGTTGGCCACCACGTAGCCGACCGAACTGCCCAGCACCTGGGCGGTCTCGGACAGCGTCAACCCGTAGTCCTGTTCCAGCCACTGTGCCATCCCGGCGGTGGCGGCGCGCAGCGCGTCGTCCAGCGAGCCGGCCTGGCCCAGCACCATCAACTGGGTGGCCGATTCCACCCGCGTTGCCGACAGCGGCCTGGACTTGATCACGTCCACGCTGAACTCGACGTCCATCGAGGTTTCCAGCGCGTACTGCGAGGTCTCGCCGTCACCCTGCAGCGCATGTGCATCGCCCAGGTAGAGCAGGGCGCCGGGCTGGGACACCGGTAGATACACGGTCGCGCCCTCACGGATCTCGTTGAAATCCATGTTGCCGCCGAAGCGGCCGGTGTCGCCGGTGGAGATCGGCGCATTGCCGAAGCCGGGAGCGACCGCCAGCCCGCCGAGCATCGGCTGCACCGGCACCCAGAAGTCCTTGAGCCTGCCGGTGGCTGCTTGCGGCCGGGCACGGCCATGCTCGCGATCCAGGGTCCAGCGCACCGGCTTGTCCAGGTCGGTGGCCCTGGCGGCCAGCGCAGGTGTCTGTGCGCGCCCCACGATGCTGTCCAGGCTGTCGGCGTAGTCGCGGTTCAAGCGCAGCCGTTTGATGTGGATCGCCAGCACGTCGCCGGGCTCGGCCTCCATCACGAAGAACGGCCCGGTCTGCGGATTGCCGAACAGCGCCCGGGTCTGGCCTTTGGCGTCCACGCCGCCCGAATCCAGCGTGGTGGTGCGCACGCTGTCGCCCGGCCAGAGCGTCAGCACCGGTGCGCGGTGCGGCGAGAATTCATTGGCGTACGTGGTGGGCACGAAGTCGTGCTGCCGCGGTCCACCGGCCGGCCGTGCGGGCAACCGGCGCGCGCTGAAGGTGTGCATCGCGCGTCGTTCGCTGGCGTTGGTATCGGGATAGTCGGCGGTGCCGTTCAGCACCTCGTCGGCCTGCTCGCCGCGAAAGCGGTAGATCGCGCCATCACTGCCGGTGACGTCGAACGCCAGGGCGTTGCCTTGGCGGCGGCCCTGCAACGGGTCTCCATCGAAGCGCCCCTGCAGCGGTCCCTGCTGGTCCGGCAGGGTCAGCAGCTGATACGCCGGGTTCCCCCACAGGTCGGTGGTGACCAGCCATTGCGCCGGCGGTTCCCCAGCGTAGGCGGTCGGGGCGGACAAGCACAGCAGCAGGCAGGCCAAGCGGCGAGGGGACATGCGCAGGATCTCGTGGATGACCGGTTCAGTGTTTGCCGCAACGAAGAGGGCGACAAGTGCCGAGCGACATGTGATCGAGGGCCGGACCCATGTGCGGGATGGGGCCGATCGCGGGGTCCGCCCTTCCGGCGCGCGTGCCGGAAGGGCATAATCCGCGCCAGAAAACGCGGCCGCATAGCCAGTGGACCAGGGGGGCCGGACAGCCGTCGCCCACAACGCCCTGACACCAACCTGCAACATCCAGCCAATACCGTGCCGCATCGCTGTTTCCACAGCGGTGCCGATTTCCTATGGTGCCCGGCCATACCGCCGGCTGCCCCGATCTGTACTACCAGAGACCTCTGCATGCCCGCTCAACGCCACGCCCCTGTGTCGACGCGTCTTCTTTCCCGTTCCCTGCCGCGCCGCCGCGCGCTGGCCCTGGCCTGTGCGTCCGCCGCGCTGATGCTGTCGGCTGCCGCCTCGGCGCAGGACGCCCCGTCCGCCAGCGCGACCTCGCTGGACACCATCACCGTCACCGCCGACCACCGCGAGCGCAATCTGCAGGAAGTGCCGGTCTCGATCGGCGTGGTGCAGGGCGAGAAGATCCGCGACTACACCGCCGGCGGCGATGACACCCTGCTTGCGCTGTCCGGCAAGGTGCCCAGCTTCTACGCCGAAACCACCACCGGCCGCATCTTCCCGCGCTTCTACATCCGCGGCCTGGGCAACATCGACTTCTACCTGGGTGCTTCGCAGCCGGTCTCGATCATCCAGGACGACGTGGTGCTCGAGCACGTGGTGCTGAAGTCCAATCCGGTCTACGACGTGGACCAGATCGAAGTGCTGCGCGGCCCACAGGGCACGCTGTTCGGCCGCAACACCACCGCCGGCATCGTCAAGTTCGACACCATCAAGCCGAGCCAGGACTACAGCGGGCGCGTGCAGGCCAGCTACGGCTCCTACGGCAGCGTGGCGATCGACGGCGGCTTCGGCGGCCCGATCAACGACATCGCCTCCTTCCGCGTGTCGGCGCTGTACCAGCACCGCGATGACTACGTCGACAACACCTACAGCGGCCCGAGCGCCGATGGCACGGTCGCGCCGAAGAAGAACGCCATGGGTGGCTTCGACGACCGCAACGTGCGCGCGCAGCTGCTGCTGCAGCCGAGCGAGAACTTCTCGCTGCTGGCCTCGGCCCACGCACGCGATTACGACGGCACCTCGACCCTGTTCCTGCGCGGCGCGCTGACCAAGGGTTCCAACAAGACCAACGTGCCGCGCGACAAGGTGGCCTACGACGAAGCCGACAACAACCCGCAGGCCTACAAGACCTACGGTGGCTCGGTGAAGGCCATCTACGATTTCGGCAATGTCTCGCTGACTTCGATCACCGCCTACGAAACCACCTCCGGCTACAGCCGCGGTGACACCGACGGCGGCGCGGCCGTGAACTACCCGGTCAACGGCGTGCCCAACGGCTACGGGCAGTCGATGGGCCAGATCCGCGATCTGGACCAGTGGACCCAGGAATTCCGCCTCGCCAACGCCGATGACAACCGCCTGAAGTGGCAGGTCGGTGCGTTCTACTTCGACGGCCGCGATACCACCGATTTCTACCAGCGCGCGTGGTTCCTGCAGGGCAATGCCCGCAACCCGAACAACTGGGTGCGCCTGCGCAACGTCAACACCTCCTGGGCCGGTTTCGGCCAGGTCAGCTATGACGTGACCGACAAGTTCACCCTGACCGCCGGCCTGCGCCAGACCAAGGACGAGAAGAAGACCCGTCTGCTCAAGACCGCCGATACCGCCGCCGGTGCCGTGACCTACAAGGGCCGCACCTACGTGGAGATGTCCGATACCACGCCGAGCTGGGACCTGAGCGCGATGTATGCGTTCAATCCGCAGCTGAGCGTGTACGCGCGTGTGGCCCGCGGCTTCCGTGGCCCGACCATCCAGGGCCGTTCGGCCGTGTTCAATGCCGATTTCACCACGGCGGACTCGGAAACCATCCTGTCCTGGGAAGCCGGCATCAAGAGCAGCCTGTGGGACAACCGCCTGCGCGTGAATGCCGCCGCGTTCACCTACGTGGTCAATGATATCCAGCTCAACGGCAACGATTCGGACGGCAACGGCGTGCTGTTCAATGCCGACAAGGCCAAGGCCTATGGTCTGGAAGCGGACATGGAACTGCGTCCGATCCCGAACCTGGCCCTGAGCGCCGGTGTCAGCCTGCTGCACAGCAAGATCCAGGACGACCGCGTGTACGCCCAGGTCTGCGCCCTGAACGGCGCCGTGGTGTGCACCGTGAACGACCCGACCATCAAGGTCGGTGCCAACACCTTCGCGCAGATCAACGGCAACCCGCTGCCGAACGCACCGAAGTACAACATCAACCTGGCTGCGCGTTACGACATGCCGGTCAATGACGCCGATGTGTTCTTCGTCTCCACCGACTGGAACAAGCAGGGTTACACCAGCTTCGTGCTGTACGACTCGGCCGAGTTCAACTCCAAGGGCAGCTTCGAAGGCGGCCTGAAGCTGGGCTACTCCGCCAACTACGGTGCGTGGGAAGTGGCGCTGTTCGCGCGCAACATCACCAATGAGAAGAACCTCAAGGGTGTGATCGAGAACTACATGGCGGCGGTGTACAACGAGCCGCGCACCGTGGGTGTGTCGCTCAACATGAACTGGTAAGTTCGGCTGCACCGGCGGCGCGTTCGCGCGCTGCCGATGCTGACGCTGGGCTATCCCCACAACGCCCTGCCCATGCAGGGCGTTGTGCGTTGCGTGCTATGGCCCCCGGCCCGCATCGGGCGCGCGGTTGCCCCGATGCCACACGTTGAAAGGACCTTGACGATGCTCCGCCAGCTGTATGCGACCTACTCCGATCCTACCGCTGCGAAGGCGCTGGTGGCCGACTGCAGGGCCGCGGTGATGCAGTGGCGCTGGGCCACCGAGTCGATGGCGTTCGCCACCCCGTTCCTGCAGGAGAAGCAGGCCGGCCCCAAGGCGCGGTGGGTCGCCGATGACAAAGCGGACCCGGCCAGGCGTGTGCGGCATGGCTTCGATGCGCAGGGACGGATGGTGATCGAATGCGGACAACGCGGCACCACCACCGCGTGGCTGGATGCCCCCGAGCGCCGCGCCCTGCTGAACACCACCGATGATTTCGTGGTGGCGGTGGCCGACAACACCGGCAGCATCGATCCGTTGCCGGGCCTGCGCAAGGCGATCGGCCCGGAACGCTGGACCCTGTTGAAAGCGCGCGGCTGCGTCTGACGCCGCGCGCGCCCATATAGCGCCGACCGTTGGTCGGCTGCCCCGGCTCAGACCGGCTGGACGTCGTGCCGGTCCGGCACGGCATGCTGGCCGAAGGTGAGCTGCCAACTGCGCAGGTCCACCGTCTCGCGGTCGCGGGCCTGCTGGCGCGCGGCCCGGCTGGCGCCGAAGAGCTTGCCCTGGCCGTCGATCAGCGGACGCATGCGCAGCACGTCGTCGTTGTCCGGCTCGGCGTCGGCGGCGCGCTCCAGCCACGTCTTGGCAAGGAACGCGTTGGCAGGCACGCCGTTGCCGAAGTGGAAGACATCGGCCAGGAAGCCGGCCGCCCAGGCCCGGGTCGCGCTGTCGCCGCGCCACCACAGTGGCCCGAGCAGGTCGAACACCGCTTCCTGCTTGTCGGCGTCCTCCTCGCCCTGGTACAGCAGCACCGCCAGATTCTTGTGCGCTGGCCGCCAGACCCGGTCGTGGGGCGCGGCCTCATCGACGCAGCGGCGGTAGAGCGCGCGCGACTGTTGCTGGAGGGCCGGGTCGGGGGTCTGCTCGAAGGCGACGCCCAGTTGCCAGGCGCGGTTGTAGATCACCACCAGGTCGCCAGCGGCGATGGCCCGTTCGGTCCACACGCTTTCCTGCGCCGGATCGATGAAGGCGGGGAAGTCCTGGCCGCCGACACGCCCGCGGTACAGGTCCACCAGCGTCGCCATCGAGCGCGGGTCACCCGCCGCGCCGAGCTCCAGCAGCATCTGAAGACCGGCCGGGGCGGACACTGCGCAGAACAGGTTGGCGGCCACGGTGGACAGGTCGACCTCGTCTTCCCGGGCCATGGCCAGCGCCCCGCGCAGGTGCTGGGTGGCCAGCGCGGCGTCGACGCGGAAGCCGAACAGGCCGGATTGGCGGCCGGCGGCCAGCCACGCCAGCGCATGCGCGCTGTCGGTCCAGTCCTCGACACTGGCCAGTACCTGCGAAAACAGCTTGTCGGCGCCGTCGACATGTGCAAACAGGGCGCAGGCTTCCAGCACGGTCAAGCCTTCATCGACCACGCAGGCGGGGTCCAGCGCGAACGCTTCGGCCAGGCAGTCATGCGCATGCGCCATCCGCACCGGGTCCCAATGCACCTCGTTTTCCTGCGGTTCGTCGCGGCCCAGGTGGTAGTCCAGCATCGCCCACCAGCACAGCACCTGGGCCCGCGTCGATGCATCCAGGTGCAGGTCGAGCAGCGCAGCGTAGGCCTGGTCGTGCTGGGCTACATCCTCGGCATCCTCGGCGTCGGGGTGGAAATAGAGCCAGTCGCGTTCCTTGATCACGCGCAGGCGGTTGCGCTGCGGCAGCATCAACCGGGAGGCCTCGGGGCCATCGATGAAGTCCTGCATCAACGCATGGCTGCCACCCCAGCGCGGGTACAGGTAGTACAGGTAGGTTTCCAGCGCGTCGGTGTCGTTGGCACGGAGCGCCAGTGCCTGCTGCAGCCAGTAATCGGCGGCGTACTCGAACGCGTGTTCGCTGCGCCCGGCCAGCAGGGGAGGCAGGGCAGGCAGCGCCTCCAATGGGCGGCCATACGGTGCCAGCACGGCGACGGCGGCCGCGAATCCGTCCGCATCCTGTTGCTGCTGCGCGGTATAGAGATCGGCGCGTCCGCCGCGCTGCAGCTGTTGCAGCCAGCGCGGCTCGCCCAGGTAGCAGGACATGCGCAGCATGCGGCCCAGCACGAACGCCGGGCGCGGATGCCGGGCAATGGTGTGCAGCCAGGCGGCCATCGCGTGGTCGCGGGCCAGGCCGGCCGCGTCCCATTGCACCTGGCGGATGGTTTCGATGGTTTCGCTGGAACGGATGCGCCCGGAGACGCGATCCCACAGCGCCCCCAGCACGGCCCACGGGTGCGGGCTGTGCGGCTGTTGCGCACCCCACTGCCGCGCCTGCTCAAGGCGGGCGGGCAGGTCCTGCGCCGGATCCAGCAGGGTGGCCAGCAGCCAGCCGTATCCAAAGCGTGCGGTGCCACCGTCGAGCCAGTGCTGTTCCGCTTCGCCGAGCAGCCGGTCGACGTCATCGAAACGCTGCTGGTGCAGGGCGTCGCGCGCGCTGCGGCGAAGGGCCAACGCGTCGTGGGGGGAATGCGCCATCGGGGAACAGCGTCCTTGCAGAGAATCGGACGCGCATTCTAGGCAATCCGGCACCTGCCGTGACGGCCTGCGTCGATACCGGCAACGACGCCCTGTGCGTACAGGGCATCGTCCGGTGGCTACTTCGCGGCTGGGGTGGCGGCCGGCGCCAGTTCGGCGAACAGGCCACCGAGCAGGCCACCGAGCAGGCCACCGAGCAGGCCCATGCTGGCCTTGTCGGCGCCCATGTCCCCGGCGGCGTTGGCGATGGCGATCATGCCGCTGTTCTGCGCGGGTAACAGCACCACCCAGGCCAGCCAGTTGCCGTCCGAGCCGCCGTGCACCAGTACCGGTCCCTGGCGGCCGGCGATGGACGGCTGCACGCCCCAATCCAGTCCGGACGGACTGCCCGGCTGTGCGGTCTGCATCAGCGCATACGACGCCGGCGTCAGCAGCGTGCCCTGGCCGCGGCTACCGGCCAGCTGATCGATGGCAAACAGCGCCAGGTCCTGCAGTCGCATGTGCAGGTTGCCTGCCGCGGTGTAGATCGGCGGTACCCCGTCATCGGCCTTCTGCGGTGCCGCGGTGACGGGCTTGCCGGCACGATGGCCCAGCAGTTGCCCGGCCGGCGGTGCGCCGAACCCGGCCCCGGTCATGCCCAGCGGCTGGAAGACCTCGCGCTGGATCAGCGTCTCTACGTCCGTGCCGGTGGCGCGCTCGGCGATCACCGCCGCGACCAGGAAACCGCTGTTGCTGTAGGAAAATTCGGTACCCGGCGGATGCACTGGCGCGTCGGCCAGGGCAGCTCTGACGTAAGCCTCGCGTTGTACAGGCAGCGCCCGCGTATCAACAAAGAAGGCATCCAGTGCCGCGGCGTCGGTGAGGTTCTCCGGCAGCCCGGCGCGGTGCGAGAGCAATTGAACGAGGGTGACGCTGCGGTACGCTGGCTGCATCTGCACGGCCAGGTCGGGCAGCAATGTCGACAGCGGTGCATCCCAGCGCAGCACGCCCTGTTCGACCAGCCGCGCGATCATCGCCACTGTGATCGGCTTGCCGGTGGAACCGATCATCCATTGATCGTCCGGGGTGACCGGTGTCGTCGCATCGTTGCGGCGGACGCCGTGCACGGCATGTTCGGCGATCTTGCCATCACGGATGACCAGCACGCCCATGGCAGGCGTGGCGGTGCCCTGCAGCGCCTGTGCAAGCCGTGCATCGAGATCATCGGCAGCGCTGGCGCTGGCCGTCGCCAGCAGCAGGGACATGCCAAGCCACCAGTGCAGGCGGCGCGTGCTGCGGCGAGGGGAGAGGGCGTTCCTTCGAGTCGCGATCAGTTGCATGGGAGTCCTTTGCGCAGCTGCTGGGGCAGGACCTGCGCCGATGGCGTGGCCCTGTGGAATGCCGTGTCCTGACCGAACCCTGACGCAGGCGCGGAACGGTGCGTGCGATTCCACTCTTGCATGCGCTCTGAACGCGCGTATGTGCCTGCGGTCATGACGATGCCGACATGTGAGGCGCGGTGTGCGATGCGTTCAGGAACTGACGGCAGTGCGGCGTCGTCAGCGCGTTCGTACGGTGCGCGACCCGGCGCATCGCATCGCATCGATGCAGTGGAGCTGCACCGATGCGCGTGGGTTATCCGCTCGCCGGCAACAGCGGTGCCAGCACCGGCTCCAGCTGCGCCTGGCGCCAGCCCGCGAGCGCGGTCGGCCACTGGCGGCTTTCCAGGTAGCTCTCCAGATGCTTGCGTGAGGCCAGCACGCCATCAGGGAGGCCGAGTTCGGCGCTGCGCGCGCTGACCGCATCCTGCAGCCGCTTGAGGGCCTGTTTGTTGGCATCGGTGGCCGGCAGTGCCAGGGGGGCGTCGGCCTCATCGTCCAGTGCCGTGGTCAATGCCTGCCAGACCTGGTTGACCAGCTTCCGCGGTGCCTTGGGGAAGCTCTCCATGAGCTTGTCCAGGGCGGCCACATCCGCCGGCGGGGTGCGTGCGAGTACGGCGGCAAGTTCGTTGTCCAGGATCCAGCTGCGCGGCTTGTCGCTGCTGCGGGCCTGCACATCGCGCCAGCGCAGCAGGCGCAGCAGGCGCATCTGTGCGGCGGCGTCCATGAACTGCGACGAGCGCATCGCCACGTGCGGCCAGCGCTCTTCATCGTGTTCGACGCTGGCGAGCAGGCGCTCGGCATCGTCCTGCAGCCACTGGCGGCGGCCCAGTTCTTCCAGGCGCGCATCGATGGTGTCGTGGATCTGGAACAGATACTCCACGTCGTCGGCGGCGTATTCCAGCTGCGCTTCCGAGAGCGGGCGACGCATCCAGTCCGAGCGGGTTTCACCCTTGGCCAAGGTGACCCCTGTGACCGCGGTGACCAGTTTCTGGTAACCCATGCCGCCACCGATGCCCGCCAGCGAGGCGCCGATCTGGGTATCGAACAGCGGGCGCGGCAGCACGCCACAGGCGACCTTGAAGGTGACCAGGTCTTCGCTGGCGCTGTGCATGATCTTGAGGATCGAGGTATCGGCCAGCCACGGGGCCAGTGCTTCGTTCATGCCGGGGATCAGCGGGTCGATCAGCAGGATTTCATCGCCGACCGCCATCTGCACCAGGGCCAGCTGCGGCCAGTAGGTGCGTTCACGGATGAACTCGGTGTCCAGGCCGATGCGGGTGGGGCGCTGGCGGAAGCGCTCGTCCAGTTCCGCCGGGGTTTTGATCCAGTAAGCCACGTGGGATTCCATGTACTGCAAAGGGGTGCTCAGGTCGGGGAGGATAGCCTAACCCCGTGCCAGGGCCGGCATGCCTGCGTGCTGCGATGAACACCCGGGCCGCCGGCGGTCGCCGCCCGCGACGGTGGCGATTATGATGATCCCCTGTCCGCACCTGCGGCATGCCACCTGGAACGCGACGGCACCCGGGGCACACGGCGTGCAGCAAGGCACGGGCACTGCAAGACGATGCCACGCCCCAAGGACCCCCATTTGCGACCGCCAGGCACATTGCCGCTGCTGTTCACCGCACTGTTGGCCATGCTGGCCGCGTGTTCGCCCGCGCCGGCCCCGGCCCCGCCGGCAGCGCCTGCGGCCAAGCCGGCGGTGGCAGCGCCGAAGCGCGGCGCTCCGGTGGCGCAGGTCACCATCGGCGGCGAGGATGCGGCCGAGACCGTGGAGCGCTGGCAGGCGCCCGTGTTCACCCTCGTCGATGGCGAGTTCGCGCAGGCACGCCGTGACGCCGCCCGCGCCTTCGAGGAAGACCGCCTGTACCGCACTGCCGAGGATGCGATTCCGATCTGGCTCGCCCTGCTGCAGCATGATCCCAAGGACCGCGTGGCCGAAGCCGGCCTGAAGCGCGCCCGCCAGCGTCTGCTGGAGGAGGCGTCCGCTCTGCTTGACCGTCCGCTCAAGCAGCGTGAGGCGCTGGCCCAGGCCAGCGAGATGGCCTTGGTGCTGCTGACGCTCGCGCCCGACGATGCCAAGGTGCGCGAGCTGCAGTCGCGGGTGGAGATCGCCCAGCGCGTGGTGGCCTACAACCGCGCCGGTGAAGACGATCTGCGTGCGGACCGCATCGGCGAAGACGGTGACGGCGCCATCCCCAGTTTCCGTGAGGCGCTGACGCTGGACGCAGACAATCCACGTGCCCGGCAAGGGCTGGCCGCCGCGGAAAGCGCATTGATCCGGCGGGCGGAAACGGCCGCGCGGGCCACCGACTTCGCCACCGCGGGTACCTGGCTGGCCGAAGCGGCCAAGGTCCGCGACTCCTCCATCACCATTGCCGACGCCTTCGAACGCATCGAAACAATCCGCTCCGACACCCTGGCGCGGCTGCGCAACGAGGGCCTGCGCGATCTGGCCACACCGCAGGGGCTCAAGCCGGCACGCCAGAAGCTGGAAGATGCATTGCGCATCGCGTTGCCCGGCGATCCCGTCGTGGGTCAACTGCGCGAGCGCATTGAACTGGTCACCCATTACGGCAGCTTCCGGCCGCGCCAGGTGTTCAGTGATGCGTTGCGCGATGGCGGCCGCGGCCCACAGATGATCGTGGTGCCGCATGGCGGCTTCCAGATGGGCGCTGCCGAGAACGAACTGGGGGCGACCGACGCCGAGAAACCCTCGCACTACGTGCGCTTCGAGCGCGGTTTTGCAATGTCGATCACCGAAGTGACGGTCGCCGATTTCCGCCGCTACGTGCAGGCCACCAAGGCCCGCCCGCGCGCGACGCGACGCGGCCACTCGATCGTGTATGACGAGCGCAGCGGCAACTTCGTGCGCCGCAGCGGGGTGGACTGGCAGTCCGATTACAACGGCGCCGAGGCGATCGCCAACCTGCCGGTGATGCACGTCAGCGTGCGCGATGCCGAGAACTACGCCAGCTGGCTGTCCGAGCAGACCGGGCGCTCGTACCGCCTGCCCAGCGAGGCCGAATTCGAGTACGCCCTGCGCGCGGGCAGCAGCGGCCGCTACCCATGGGGCGACGCGGGTACGCCGCCGGCCCGTGCCGGCAACTTCACCGGCGCGGAGGATGTCTCGCCCTCCGGGCGGCACTGGTACAACGCCTTCGTCGGCTATGGCGACGGCTACTGGGGCCCAGCGCCAGTAGCCAGCTTCGAGCCCAACCCCTGGGGCCTGCACGACATCGCCGGCAACCTCAGCGAGTGGGTGGCCGATTGCTGGCATGCCAGTTACCGGCGGGCGCCGTCCGATGGCGTGGCCTGGTTCAACCCGGGCTGCCGGCAGCGCGTGATCCGTGGCGGCAACTGGGCCAACGCGCCGGCGCAGACCCGCGCGGCGTGGCGGCAGTCGCAGGACTCGGACACCACCAGCGCCCGGATCGGCTTCCGTCTGGTGCGTGGCATCTGACCAGGCGCTGGCCGGGCCGGATTTTCACCCGGCCACCCACCGCGCGTTCTAGGATTGGCGCAGTGTCGGGCAGGGTGCCGCGGCCATCTCAGGAACCAAGCGCATGCGCAACGATCCATTCGGCGGTCAGCAGCAGGGCCGCGCCCGGCGGCCGGGCCTGTTCGGCAACATCCGCTGGTGGGTACTGCTGGCCTTCGCCGGCTATGCGGCGTTCTATTGGTTCTCCAACCGCACCGTGGATCCCTATACCGGCGAAAGCGTGCTGATCGACAGCTCGCTCGATGCCACCCAGGAAAAGGCGCTGGGCCTGCAGGCCTATCAGGAGATCCTGGCCCAGGAGCGGCCACTGGATCCCAATGCACCGCAGTCGCGCGAGATCCAGGCGATCGCGCAGCGCCTGATCGCCAAGGTGGACGTGGTGGAAACCGCGCTCGCCGAAGAACACGGGTTGAAGCCTGCGCACTTCGCGCGTGACTTCGAATGGGAGGTCAACGTGATCCCGTCCGACCAGGCCAATGCGTTCTGCCTGCCGGGCGGCAAGATGGCGGTCTACACCGGGCTGATTCCGGTCGCGCGCACGGTGGATGCGATGGCGGTGGTGATGGGGCATGAGATCGCGCATGCGTTGTTGCGCCATGGTGCGCAGCGCATGGCCCAGCAGAAGATGACCCAGATCGGGCAGATGGCCGGTGCCGCCAGCGGCATGGACCCGCAACAGCAGCAGATGATGATGTCGGCGATGGGCTACGGCTACCTGTTGCCGTACGCGCGCAGCCATGAAACCCAGGCCGATGAAGTGGGCCTGATGCTGGCCGCTGCAGCGTGCTTCGATCCGCAGGAAGCGATTCCGCTGTGGGAGCGGATGGGGCAGGCCAGTGGGGGGCAGTCGACGTCGGAATTCGCGTCGACGCATCCCAACCCGGGCACGCGCATCCAGAACCTGCAGGCGTTGATGCCCAAGGCGATGGAGTACCGGCGGACGTTCTGCGAAAGCGCGGCGCGCTGAAAGCGAACGGCGTGGTGGCGTGGACGCGCGGGATCAGCGCGCCGGTTCGTTGACCGTTACGTCGATCACGCCGTCCTGCACGCGCGCTTTGAGCGTATCGCCGGGGCGCACCTGCAGCGGCGAGCGTACCAGGCTGCCGTCGTCCTCGCGGGTCAGGATGGCGTAGCCACGTGCGACCGTGGCCAGCGGGCTGACCGCTTCCATCGAGCGGGCGAGCGCGCGCAGGCGCAGGCTGTCGCGCTGCAACTGGCGGCCGATCGCGCTGTCCGCGCGCGGCTGCAGGCGTTGCAGCCGCTCACGCAGGGCATCCAGACGCCGCTGCGGATGGCCGCTGCGCAATACGGCCGCGGCGTGGCGCAGGTGGGCCAGGCGGCGCTGATGCTGGTTGGTCCAGGCGGCATGCAGACGGCGCACGACATCCTGCTGGCGCCGCTGCAACAACTGCAGGCGTGTCTGCGGGCTCTGTGCGTTGAGGCGGAGAAGGGCCCGGTCCGCGCGCTGCATGGCCTGCCCCAGGGTGTGCCGCTGCAGCTGCGCCAGGCGCGCATCCAGGCGACGCACGCGCAGCAGCAGGTCGCGCTGGTCGGGCACCAGCAGTTCGGCTGCGACCGAGGGCGTCGGTGCGCGCAGGTCGGCGGCGAAGTCGGCCAGGCTGAAGTCGGTTTCGTGGCCCACTGCGGACACCACCGGCGTCTGGCTGGCCGCGATCGCACGGGTCAGCTGCTCGTCGTTGAATGCCCACAGATCCTCCATCGAGCCGCCACCACGGGTCAGCAGGATGACGTCGTAACGGCCGCTGGCATCGGCCGAACGCAGCAGCGAGGTCAACTGCGCGGCGGCGCTGTCGCCCTGCACCAGGCTGGGCAGCAGATCCACTTCCAGCATCGGAAAGCGCCGTTCCAGCACGCTCAGTACGTCACGCACCGCCGCGCCGGTGGGCGAAGTGATCACCGCCAGGCGACGCACATGGGCCGGCATCGGCCGCTTGCGCTCGGGTGCGAACAGGCCCTCGGCTTCCAGACGTGCTTTGAGCTGCTCGAAAGCGCGGCGCAGGGCACCTTCGCCGGCTTCTTCCATGTGGTCGAGCACCATCTGGTACTCACCGCGGGCTTCGTACAGGGTCAACCGGCCACGCGCGAGCACGCGCATGCCTTCGCGCGGCACGAACTTCAGCCACTGGCTCTTGGGCTTGAACAGGGCTGCGCGGATCTGCGAGCGCGCGTCCTTCAGCGTGAAATACATGTGGCCCGAGGCCGGGCGGGTGACGCTGCCCAGTTCGGCCTCCACCCAGATCAGCGGAAACGCGCCTTCCAGCAGGTCGCGGGCCAGGATGTTGAGCTGGCTGGGCGTGAGAATCTGCGCGCTGCGGTCCATGGTGGGCATCAGGCCAAACGGTACGAACGGGGGGCCATGGTCGCACGTCGGCGACGATGCTTCATCCCGCGGTGGTGCGGTCGGCGTGCTGCTGCAGGGCCCAGGCCACGTGCTCGCGTACGATCGCCGAAGGGTGCTCGCGGCGCGCGTGCAGCGCGGCCAGCGTATCGGCGTGGGCAGGGGCATTGCCCAGCGCCACGGCGATGTTGCGCAGCCAGCGCTCATGCCCGCTGCGGCGGATCGGGCTGCCTTCGGTGCGACGCAGGAACTCGTCTTCCTCCCAGGCGAACAGTTGGGCAAGCGAGGCGGTGTCCAGATCGTTGCGTGCGCGGAAATCCGGCTCGTCGGTGCGCTTGGCGAACTTGTTCCACGGGCAGACCAGCTGGCAGTCGTCGCAGCCGTAGATGCGGTTGCCCATCGCCGTGCGCATCTCTTCGGGAATCGCACCGTCATGTTCGATCGTGAGATAGGAAATGCAGCGGCGGGCATCCAGGCGATGCGGAGCGATGATCGCCTGGGTCGGGCAGACATCGATGCAGCGCGTGCAGGTGCCGCAGTGCGCGCTGGCCGGCGTGTCCACCGGCAGCGGCAGGTCGACGTAGATCTCGCCGATGAAGAACCACGAACCGCCCTGTTTGTCGATCAGGCAGGTGTGCTTGCCGATCCAGCCCAGCCCGGCGTTGCGCGCGAGGGCGCGCTCCAGCACCGGCGCCGAATCGACGAACACGCGGTAACCGAACGGCCCGATTTCCGCGGCGATGCTGTCGGCGAACTTCTGCAGGCGGTTGCGCATCAGCTTGTGGTAATCGCGGCCCAAGGCGTAGCGCGCCACGTAGGCGCGGTCGCCATCATGCAGGGTGTTCCAGGCTTCGGCGTCATCCTTGTGGCCGTAATCCATGCCGACCGAGATCACCCGCACCGTGCCCGGCAGCAGTTCATCCGGCCGCGCGCGCAGGGTGCCGTGGCGCGCCATCCACTCCATCGTGCCGTACAGGCCCTTGCCCAGCCAATCGGCCAGGTGCGCTTCGTCCTCGCGCAGATCGATCCCGGACACGCCGCAGCGCTGGAAGCCGTGCACGCGCGCGATCGCACGGATGCGTTCGGCGGCACGGGCCAGATGGATGGGGTCGGGAAGCGGTACGGCGGACATGACCTGGGCGGAAACGGAGCCTGGGAAGGGCGCGGCAAGGCCACACCTGGGCGACAAGTATAGAATCCCGGCATGCCCGAGCTTGCTGAACTGTTCGATATCGCCGCTGCGCGCCGCCTGGATGCGCAGGCCAGCAGCCTGCTGGGCGACGGCGGCGCCTCCTTGATGGAACAGGCTGGCCAGGCCGCCTGGCACTGCCTGCTGGAGCGCTGGCCGCAGGCGCAGCGGATCGGCGTGGTGGTCGGCGCCGGCAACAACGGGGGGGATGGCTACGTGCTGGCCCGACTGGCGCGTGAGGCCGGGCGCCCGGTGACGGTGCTGCGGCTGGACGCCGATGCGCCGGCCACGCCGTTGTCGCGGCAGGCCGAGCATTCGTTCATCGCCGCCGGCGGGGCGGTGGCGCACTTCGATGGCGTTCTGCCGCCGGTGGACCTGCTGGTGGACGCGCTGTTCGGCATCGGCCTGAACCGCGCGCCGGCCGGCGCCGCGGTCGATCTGATCAACGCGATCAACGCGTCGGGCCTGCCGGTGCTATCGCTGGATGTACCCAGCGGCGTGCAGGCGCAGACCGGCAACGTGCCCGGCGTCGCGATCCGCGCCACGCTCACCCTGCAGTTCATCGTGCGCCACCAGGGGCTGTATACCGGCGCGGCGTTGGAGCATGTCGGCGGCCGCCGGCTGGCTGCGCTGGATCTGCCTGCGGCGGCTGCCCAAGGCGTGCAGCACAGCGCCGAGTGCTGGCAGCAACCGCGCCTTCGCGCACGATTGCCGGCGCGCCGCGCCAACACCCACAAGGGCGAATCCGGCCACGTCCTGTGCGTGGGCGGCAACCTCGGCAGCGGCGGCGCGGTGATGCTGGCCAGTGAATCGGCGTTGCGCGCGGGCGCCGGGCTGGTCAGTGTGGCGACCCAGTCAGCGCATGTCGCACCGCTGCTGGCCCGCCTGCCCGAAGCGATGGTGCATGCCGTGCAGGACGCGCAGGAGCTGCAGGCCCTGCTGCCACGCGCGGGCGTGATCGCGATCGGGCCGGGCCTGGGCCAGGACGACTGGGCGCACGAGCTGTGGCGGCAGGTGCTGGCCAGCGGCAAACCGCTGGTGATCGATGCCGACGCCCTGAACCTGCTGGCCAAGGCGCCGCAGTCGCTGCACGGCGCGATCCTGACCCCGCACCCGGGTGAGGCGGCGCGCCTGCTCGGGCTCAGCACCGTGCAGGTGCAGGCGGACCGCTTCACCGCAGCGAAAGCGTTGGCCGATCGTTTCCACGCGGTGGTGGTGCTCAAGGGCGCCGGCACCGTGGTCGCCGCGCCCGACACGGTGCCGCGGGTGATCGCCGCCGGCAATCCCGGCATGGCCGTGGGTGGCATGGGCGACCTGCTCACCGGCATCATCGCGGCGTTGCGTGCACAGGGCCTGGACGCGTTCGATGCGGCCAGTACCGGCGCATTGCTGCACAGCCTGGCCGGCGATGCCGCCGCCAGTGACGGCCAGCGGGGCCTGCTTCCCACCGATCTGCTGGCGCCGCTGCGCCGGCTGGTCAATCCGGACGTTTGAACATGATCGAGTTTTTCCTCGCGCAGACCCAGGACACCGACCTGCTCGGGCAATGGTTGGCCGCGACCCGGCCGTCGCAGGCGGTGATGCAGCTGCAGGGCGACCTGGGCGCCGGCAAATCCACGTTGGCCCGCGCACTGCTGCGCGCGCTGGGCGTGCAGGGCGCGATCCGCAGCCCCACCTACACATTGGTGGAGCGCTATCCGCTGGCCGATGGGCATGAGGCCTGGCACCTGGACCTGTACCGGATCGGCCAGGCCGAAGAGCTGGATTTCCTCGGGTTGGACGAAGGCAGTGCCTCGCTGTGGCTGGTCGAATGGCCCGAGCGCGGCGCCGGTGCACTGCCGCCGACCGACCTGGAAGTGGCGCTGGACATACAGGGCCAAGGGCGTCGCGCCCGGCTCACGGCGAGCAGTGCTGCCGGTCGCGAATGGCTCGAACGGCTGCCCCAAGGGGGCGACTTGCAGGCCCTTTCTGTCGGCTGACACTAGGAAACACCGGCAGGTTACGGATTATTAAGGGAAAAGGAGTTGCATTTCATTCAGCGCGGTGATTGAATCCAGACCCATGCCAATGGGGAAATCGCTCACCGCCATCTGCACTGCCGTCGGACTCTGTCTGGCGAGCGCGCTGTCGTGGGCGGGCGAAGTCCGCCAGGTGGCTGTGGAGACCGGCGCGACCGGTACCCGTGCGGAGATTTCGCTGGCCGGCAGCGGGGGCTACAAGACCCTGTCCCTGGCTGGCCCGAACCGCCTGGTGGTCGATTTCCCGGACTCCAGCGCGATCCGCAACCTGAAGTTGCCTGCGCCCAAAGGCGTGGTCACGGCGGTCCGTACCGGGCAGCCGGTTCCGGGCACGTTCCGCGTGGTGTTCGACCTGGCCGAGTCGGTCGCGCCGTTCCGCCCGCAGATGATCAAACAGGGCGATGAGTCGCGGCTGGTGATCGAGTGGCCGGGCGATGCGCCGGCCTCGAGCGGGGTGGCCAGTGCACCGGCCCCGGCGCCTGCCACTGCACCTTCGCCCACGCCCACCGCTCCCACACCGGCAGCGACGCCGGCGCAGACGGCAGCCCAGTCCGCCCAGGCGCGCAGCGATGCCGCGCGAGCGACCGCGCTGCTGACCGCCTCGGTGCGCCAGCAGGCCAGCGCCACGGTCGCTACCTCGGCCCCGACGCCGGGCCCGACGTCGACCACCGCTGCCACCGTCAACGTCGCTGCTGCAGGGACCGCAAACGCGGCCAACAGCAGTGCTTCGCCGGCCGCGATCCTGGCGGGCCAGTCCACCACCGCTGTCGTGGCCAGCGCGCCGGTTCCCGCGCCCGCGCCGACCCCGGCGGTGCAGGACAACCCGCGTCCGGCCATGCCCAGCGACGCCTCGCGGGTCAAGATGCGTGCCGGCATGCGGCCGCTGGTGATCGCGATCGATCCGGGCCATGGCGGCCAGGATCCCGGCGCGATCGGCCCCACCGGCAAGCGTGAGAAAGACATCACCCTGGCCGTGGCGCGTGAACTGGCCCGCCAGGTCAATGCAACGCCCGGCCTCAAGGCCTACCTGACCCGCGACAGCGACGTCTTCATTCCGCTGCCGATGCGCGCACAGAAGGCACGGGCGGCCAAGGCCGACATGTTCATCTCGATCCACGCCGATGCCGCCGAGAACCGCGCGGCGACCGGCTCGTCGGTGTACGTGCTCTCCACCAAGGGCGCGTCCTCGCAGCGTGCGCGCTGGCTGGCCGACAAGGAAAACGCCGCCGATCTGGTCGGTGGCGTGCGCCTGCAGCAGACCGAAGGCACGTTGGCCAACGTGTTGCTGGATCTGGCCCAGAGCGGTTACATGAAGGCCTCCGAAGACGCGGCCGGTCACGTGCTGGGCGGCCTGAAGCGGATCGGCAAGAACCACAAGCCCAACATCGAACGAGCCAACTTCGCGGTGCTGCGCACCTCGGACATGCCGGCGATGCTGGTCGAAACCGCGTTCATCTCCAACCCGGATGAAGAACGCCGCCTGATCGATCCGGCCTACCAGCGCCAGATCGCCGGGGCCGTGCTCGATGGGGTGCATACCTTCTTCAGCCGCCAGCCGCCGCCGGGCACCCTGTACGCTGCACGCGCCCAGGCCGAGATCGACGCCGCCGGTACCGTGGCGGGCGGCAGCAAGTAAGCCCGCCAGCCAGCGCCCGGCGCACGCTATCATCACGGGATGACGTCTGTTTCCCGAATCCCCCTCGCCGCTGCGCCCGTCACCTCCGTCAGCCGGAGGTGCGAATGAGCATCCGCCAGCTTCCCGAGATCCTGATCAACCAGATCGCCGCTGGCGAAGTGGTCGAACGTCCTGCATCCGTGGTCAAGGAACTGGTTGAAAACGCACTGGATGCTGGCGCCACCCGGGTCGATATCGATCTGGAAGAGGGCGGCGTGCGGCTGATCCGCATCCGCGACGACGGCGGCGGCATTGCCCCGGAAGAACTGCCGCTGGCGGTGTCGCGGCATGCGACCAGCAAGATCGCCAGCCTGGACGATCTGGAGTCGGTGGCTACCCTCGGCTTCCGCGGCGAAGCGCTGCCCTCGATCGCTTCGGTCAGCCGCTTCACCCTGAGCTCGCGCCGCGCCATCGACGAGCACGGCTCGGCCCTGCAGATCGAAGGTGGCCGGCTCGGCGAGGTGACCCCGCGCGCGCATGCGCCGGGCACCACCGTAGAAGTGCGCGAGCTGTTCTACAACGTGCCGGCGCGGCGCAAGTTCCTGCGCGCCGAGCGCACCGAGCTGGGCCATATCGAAGAGTGGCTGCGCTCGCTCGCGCTGGCGCGCCCGGATGTCGAACTGCGGGTCTCGCATAACGGCAAGCCTTCGCGCCGCTACAAGCCCGGCGATCTGTACTCGGACGCACGGCTGGGCGAGACGCTGGGTGAAGACTTCGCCAACCAGGCGCTGCGCGTGGACCACAGCGGTGCCGGCCTGCGCCTGCACGGCTGGATCGCGCAGCCGCACTACTCGCGGGCCAGCACCGATCAGCAGTACCTGTACGTCAACGGGCGCTCGGTGCGTGACCGCAGCGTCGCCCACGCAGTGAAGATGGCGTACGGCGACGTGCTGTTCCATGGTCGCCAGCCGGCGTATGTGCTGTTCCTGGAGCTGGACCCGACGCGTGTCGACGTCAACGTGCATCCGGCCAAGCATGAAGTGCGTTTCCGCGATTCGCGCCTGATCCACGATTTCGTGTACCGCACGCTCAAGGAAGCGCTGGCCGAAACGCGCGCCGGCATGACCGCCGCCGGTACCCAGGTGCACGCCACGGAGAGTGCCGCGACGGCGGCGCCGGCCTACGGCCTGCCGCCGTCAGGCCATAGTGGCTATGCACTGGCCGGCAGTGCGGCGGGTGGTGGCGGTGGTGGCGGCATGGGCGGCGACTGGCGTCCGCAGCAATCGCCGCTGGGCCTGCGCGTGGCCGATGCGCCGTCCGCCTATGCAGCGCTGTATGGCGCGCCGGGCGGCACCCCCGCCAGCGGCAGCCTGCCGCCGATGCCGACCGAGAATGGCCTGCCGATGACGGCGGCCGACAGTGGCGTGCCGCCGCTGGGCTATGCGATCGCGCAGCTGCATGGCATCTACATCCTGGCCGAGAATGCCGAAGGCCTGATCGTGGTGGACATGCATGCCGCGCACGAGCGCATCGGCTACGAGCGTCTGAAAACCGCGCACGATGGCATGGGCCTGCATGCGCAGCCGCTGCTGGTGCCGATCACCCTGGCGGTCGGCGAACGCGATGCCGATACCGCCGAACGCGAGGCCGGGACCTTGACCTCGCTGGGCTTTGAAATCACCCGCGCCGGTCCCGGTTCGCTGCATGTACGCAGCATTCCGGCACTGTTGGCCAATGCCGAACCCGAGGCGCTGCTGCGCGACGTGTTGACCGACCTGCGCGAGCATGGCCAGAGCCGCCGCATCGCCAGCGCCCGCGACGAACTGCTGTCGACCATGGCCTGCCACGGCGCGGTGCGCGCCAACCGGCGGCTGACCGTGCCGGAAATGAACGGCCTGCTGCGCGACATGGAAATCACCGAACGCTCGGGTCAGTGCAATCACGGCCGACCGACCTGGGCGCGTTTTTCGCTGGCGGAAATCGACCGCTGGTTCCTGCGCGGACGTTGAGAGGAAGGTCATGGGGAAGCACTGGGGAGTGTGGGCCACCGCGTTGCTGCTGGCGGTGAGCGTGTCGGGGTGTGGCGAGAAAGCAGTGGACGCCCCTGCGAAGGTGGCGATCGATCCGGCCTTTGAAGCCGAACAGCAGCAGTGGCGGCGACAGCGCTATGAGGAACTGCACGCGGCCGATGGCTGGACCAGCCTGGTCGGCCTGCACTGGCTGGAATACAAGGCGCATTACATCGGTCGCGGGCCTGGCAGCGGCATCCGCCTGGCGGTCGGCCCGGACAAGCTGGGGATGGTTGCGCGCGAGGGCAACACCGTCTGGTTCACGCCCGAGCGAGGGGTTGCGATGCAGGTGGATGGCAAGCCGGTCACTGGCCGCATCCGCTTCTTCAGTGATCGCGATCCGACCCCGACCGTCATCGCTTTCGATGACGACAAGGGGCGGCTCAGCCTGATCCATCGCGGTGAACGGTTCGCGCTGCGGGTCAAGCACGCCGATGCGCCTTCGCGCACCCACTTCACCGGCCTGACGTACTGGCCCGGTGGTCCGTCCTGGCGCGTCACCGCCCGCTTCGTGCCACATCCGGCTGGAAAGACACTGCCGATCGTGGACATCACCGGCCTGACCACGAACATGCCCAACGCCGGCACCCTGGCGTTCGAACGCGACGGCCGCACCTGGCAGCTGGAGGCGATCGGCGAGCCCGGCCGCGAGCTGTTCGTGATCTTCGGCGACCGCACCAGCGGCCACGGCAGTTATCCGGCCGGCCGTTACCTGGATCTGCCGGCGCCAGACGCACAGGGGCGCGTGGTGATCGATTTCAATCATGCCTACAACCCACCGTGCGCGTTCACGCCGTTCGCCACCTGTCCGCTGACGCCCCCTGAAAACCGCCTGGACCTGCGCGTGGACGCCGGTGAACAGGCGTACCACGCCCCCGAAGGAGAGGCTTGAACATGTCGATGCTGTCGCGTCTGTTTTCCCCGCTGCTGGTCGCTGCAGGCCTGATGATCGGCACGGGCGGCGCCGAGGCGCGTCCGGCCGCGCCGGGCGCACCGGCGGCGGCCAGGCCGGCCCCTCCCGTGCCGCTGCTGTGGAAGGTCACCGGCCCGGGCGACAGCCGCCTGTATCTGCTGGGCTCGTTCCATCTGCTGCAGCCGACGGATTACCCGCTCTCGGCGGATGTCGACCAGGCCTTCGCCGCCTCGCAGCGCGTGGTGTTCGAACTCTCGCCGCAGGACATGGAGTCGCCGGCGCTGGCGCAGAAGATGGTGCAGGCTGCGATGCGCACCGATGGCACCGAGTTGAAGCGCGATCTGGATGCCGCGACCTGGACCCGCCTGCAGGCCTATGCGCAGGAAAACAAGCTGCCGCTGGCCCAGTTGCAGGGCATGAAGCCATGGTTCGTCGGCCTGACCATCACCCTGAGCCAGTTCACCAAGATGGGCCTGGATCCAGCGCTGGGTCTGGACCGCCATTTCATGACCCGTGCCGTCAGCGCGGGCAAGGCGACTGCGGGGCTGGAGGATATCGACACCCAGATCGCGGTGTTGTCGGGGATGTCGGCCAAGGAGCAGCAGCAGATGGTGGCCGAGGCGCTGGAGCAGGCCGGCAAGGGCGATGAAATGGGGCGCAAGCTGCACGACGCCTGGCGCCGTGGCGATGACAAGCTGCTCTGGACCTCGATGGCCACCGAGATGCGTGGTCAGTACCCGCAGTTGTACAAGCGCATCAACAGTGACCGCAATGACGCCTGGGTGCCCAAGCTGCAGCAGCACCTGCAGGCCGGTCAGGGTGGCACGATGGTGGTGGTGGGCACGCTGCACCTGCTGGGCAACGATGGCGTGGTCGAGAAGCTCCGCGCCAAGGGCTACAAGGTCGAGCGCATCTGCACCAGCTGCGCCAAGCCCAAGCGCTGAGCGCATCGGGCACCGGGCCGTCGTCAGTGACGCCCGGCCCAGGAACGAGAAAAGGCGCGGCCCGGAGGCTGCGCCTTTTTCTTTGCTGCGGCGGAACCGGCCTCAGCGGCGGGTCTTGCCTGCGCCTGGCGCCGGGGTTTCCGGCTTCTTGCCGGTTCCCGTGCCCGTGCCGGTACCGGTACCACCCGGGCGGCCGCCGAAGCCGGTGCCCATGTTGCGCTGGAAGTCCTGCCACATTTCCATGTTGCGCTCGGTCAGCTGGTTCATCATCGCCCAGGGGGTCTGGCCGAGGAGATTGCCCATCTGCTGGCGGAACTGCTGCTGCTGGTCCAGGAAGACCTGCATGCTGCGCTCCAGGTAATTGCCCATGAAGCCCTGCAACGAGTCGCCATAGAAGCGGATCAGCTGGCTGAGCAGCTGGGTGGACAGCATCGGTTCGCCGTCCTGTTCCTGGTCGGCGATGATCTGCAGCAGCACCGAGCGGGTCAGGTCATCGCCGCTCTTGGCATCACGCACTTCGAAGTCCTCGCCATCCAGGATCAGCTGGCGCACATCCTCTATGGTGATGTAGCTGGAGATTTCCGTGTCGTAGAGCCGGCGGTTCGGATACTTCTTGATAATGCGGGTCGCAGCCATGAAGCGGTCACTCATCACAGTAGGCGCGCAGCATGGCGCAGTGCAGCAGCCTATGCAACCGCCATAGGTAGCAAGGGGCCGCATTTATGTTGCGCAGCATAGGGTGCAGCAAAGTCGCCCCTCTCCGGGCGGTTGCCTGCGCATTCCACCTTGTCCCCCGCGCCGTCGGCGGACCTTACCACCCCATGTGGTGGCCGCCGTTGATGTCCAGGTTGGAGCCGGTGATCCAGGAGGCTTCATCGTTGACCAGGAAGGCCACCGCGTAAGCGATTTCCTCCGGCTTGCCGAGGCGGCCGGTCGGGATGTCGGCGATGATCTTGGCGCGCACCTCGTCCGGCACGGCCATCACCATGTCGGTGGCCACGTAGCCCGGCGAAATCGTGTTCACGGTGATCCCGAAGCCCGCATTCTCACGCGCCAGCGAAATCGTGAAGCCGTGCATGCCGGCCTTGGCCGCAGCGTAATTGGCCTGGCCGTACTGGCCCTTCAGGCCGTTGATCGAGCTGATCTGGATGACCCGGCCCCAGCCGCGGCGGCGCATGCCCTCGATGACCGGGCGGGTGACATTGAAGACCGAGTTGAGGTTGGTGTTGATGACGTCATGCCACTGGTCCGCGCGCATCCGGTGGAAGGTGGTGTCGCGGGTGATGCCGGCGTTGTTGATCAGGATCTCGACCGGTCCCAGCGCCGCTTCAACGGCCTGCACCATGCTCTCGGCGGTGCCTGGCTCGGACACATCGCCCGGAAAGATCGCGACGTCGCAGCCTTTGGCCAGCATCTTCTCCCGCCATGCCTTGGCCTTGGCTTCGTCACGGTAGTTGGTGGCGACCCGATGGCCCTGGTCGGCCAGACGTTGGCAGATGGCAGTACCGATACCGCCGGTACCACCGGTGACCAGTGCGACGCGAGATGTCATGAGCAGCTACTCCGAAAGGCAGGGCCAACAAGGGGGAACAGGATTCTGCAACATCAGCGGGCAAAAGGGGCAGCCCCGTCCGCCGCTTGCCGCAGGGGGATGTCGCCCGGTGGCAGGCGGGCCGGATCGAAGCCGGCCGCAGCCTGTCGCAGCCAACCGGTAACGTCCTCGATGCCCGCGCCGATCGCCGGATCCTGGCCCAACTGCGCCCAGGCCCGGCGCAGGGCGGGCAGCGGGTCGGCGGGGTCGATCGGCAGCGCGGCCTCGGACTTGGAGAGCTTGCGCCCGTCGGGGCCGAGCAGCAGCGGCAGATGCAGATAGCGCGGCGTCGGCAATCCCAGTGCCCGCTGCAGCAGAATCTGGCGGGGGGTGGAGTCGAGCAGGTCCGCGCCACGGACGACGTCGGTCACGTGCTGCTGGCCATCGTCGACGACCACGGCCAACTGGTACGCCCAATAGCCATCGGCCCGGCGCAGCACGAAATCGCCGACCTCGGCATGTACGTCCTGCACGACCCGGCCCTGCAATCCGTCATCGAAGCCCACCACGCTGCCGGGCGGCACCCGCAGCCTCACTGCCGGGTGCACACGCGCGGTGCGGGCTACGCAGTGGTGATGGATGCCACCCTGCGCGGCCAGCTCGCTGCGGCTGCAATGGCAGGCAAAAGCCTGGCCTTCGCCCAGCAACCGATCCAGCGCGTGCTGGTACAGCGGGTCGCGCTCACTTTGATGGACGATGGGGCCGTCACTGCGCAGTCCGAAGGCGGCCAGCGCGGCCAGTTGGCCGTTCACCGCGCCGGGTACCGTTCGAGGGGGATCGACATCCTCCACCCGCACCAGCCAGCGGCCGCCGGCATGGCGCGCGAGCAGCCAACTGCCCAGCGCCGCCAGCAATGAGCCGGGGTGCAGCGGGCCGGTGGGGGAGGGCGCGAAGCGCCCGCAATAGGAGGAATCAGGCATGGACTATGAATCGTCGGTCAGTTTGCGACTTGAATTCAAGCTGAAGTCACCGCAGATTTGCACTCATCAACCTCCAACGAGCGTCCTTTTCCCATGTTCAGTCGCATTGCTCTCTTCCTTCTGACCAACTTTGCGGTGCTGATCCTGGCCGGCATCGTGATGTCGGTGCTGGGCGTCAATCCCAACCAGATGAGCGGTCTGCTGGTCTTTGCGGCCATCTTCGGCTTCGGCGGCTCGTTCATCTCCCTGCTGCTCTCCAAGTTCATGGCCAAGCGCTCCACCGGCGCGGTGGTGATCACCGAGCCGCGCAACCAGACCGAACGCTGGCTGCTGGCCACCGTCGAACGCCAGGCCCGTGAAGCCGGCATCGGCATGCCCGAAGTGGCCGTGTACGAAGGCCCGGAAATCAACGCCTTCGCCACCGGCGCCAACCGCAACAAGGCGCTGGTCGCGGTGTCCACCGGCCTGCTGCACAACATGAGCGAAGACGAAGCCGAGGCGGTGCTCGGCCATGAAATCGCCCACGTCGCCAACGGCGACATGATCACCATGGCCCTGTTGCAGGGGGTGCTCAACACCTTCGTGATCGTCCTGGCCCGCATCGTCGGCGGCTTCATCGACAGTGCCCTGTCCGGCAACCGCGAAGGCGGCGGCCGTGGCTTTGCGTACTACATCATCGTGTTCGTGCTGGAAATGGTATTCGGCCTGTTCGCCACCATGATCTCGATGTGGTTCTCGCGTCACCGCGAATTCCGCGCCGACGCCGGTGGTGCCCACCTGGCCGGCCGCCAGAAGATGATCGCCGCCCTGGAACGCCTCAAGGTCAACCACGGCCAGAGCACCCTGCCGACCCAGATCGCCGCCTTCGGCATCGCTGGCGGCGCTGCCAAGAAGCTGTTCATGAGCCACCCCCCGCTGGACGAGCGCATCGCCGCCCTGCGCGCCGCCAACAACACCGTGGTGTAACCCGCACCGCAACGCGCTGACCCCAACGCCCGGCTTGCGCCGGGCGTTTTTGTTCCCACAAACGACGACGGCGCCCGAAGGCGCCGTCGTCATGCAGTACAGATCCAGCCCGATCAGAACTTCGCGTCGAACTCGGCCGCGTAGCCCGTGTTGACCAGCACCTTCTGCAGCGCATCGCTGATCTTCACGTTGCCTGCCACGATCTGCTGGGTTTCCGGGCCGCGGCTGTCCATGCGGGCCGGCGTCGCGCCCTTGAAATCGCACACGCGGCCACCGGCCTCGCGGACCAGCAGCACACCGGCCGCGATGTCCCAGGCCTTCACGCCTGCCTCGAAATACGCATCGGCGCGGCCGCAAGCCACATAGGCCAGATCCAGCGCCGCCGAACCGGTGCGGCGCACGTCCTCTGCCTGCACCAGCAGCGCGTCGACCGCCTTCAGCTGGGCACTGGTGCGCTGACGCTCACGCGGGGCGAAACCGGTGTGGATCATCGCGCCGCCCAGATCCTTGCGCTCGGCAATGCGGATACGGCGGTCGTTGAACACGGCGCCGGCACCGCGGCTGGCGGTGAACAGCTCATTGCGGAGCGGATCGAAGATCACCGCGTCGATCGGCTCACCGTTCTCGACCAGGGCGATGGACACACAATAATGGGGGAAGCCGCGCAGGTAGTTGCTGGTGCCGTCCAGCGGGTCGATCACCCACATGTAACGGTTGACCGACTGCACGCCACCTTCCTCGCCCATGATCCCGTACTCGGGATAGGCGCGCTTGAGCTCCTTGACGATGACCTTTTCCGCATCCGCATCGACTTCACTGGCATAGTCCATGCGGCCCTTCTGCACGACGTTCAACGCCTCGAGCTTGTTGATGTTGCGCAACAGGACGTTGCCGGCGAGGCGGGCGGCCTTGACCATGACGGTGACGGCGGGTTTCTGCATGGCGAAAAGCTCCCGTAAAGGCAGAGTAGGGGTTTGGCGGGGGAAAAGAGCGGTCCCGGCGCAGAGGCCGGTCGCACAGTTTACCATTTGTCGCTGTCCTGCTCGCATTTGGCCTGTTCATGTCCGTAGAAACCGCTTCCGCCCGCATCCGCTTCGTCCTGGTCGGCACCCAGCACCCCGGAAACATGGGGGCGGCCGCACGGGCCATGAAAACCATGGGCCTGGGCCGCCTGGTCCTGGTCGCCCCGGAAAAACCGCTGGATGAAGAGGCCTTCCGGCGCTCGGCCGGTGCCGAAGACGTGCTCGGCGACGCCCCGGTGGTGGCCACCCTGGCCGACGCCGTGGCCGACTGCCGCCTCGTGCTGGGTTGTACCGCCCGCTCGCGCCGGGTCCAGCTGGAAGAGCTGCTGCCGGCCGTGGCCGCCCAGCGCGTGTTGGCCAAGGCCGCCGAGCCCGCCGAAGTGGCCTTCGTGTTCGGCCGTGAGCGCACCGGCCTGACCAATGAAGAGCTGCAGCTCTGCCATGCGGCCGTGCATATTCCCTCCAACCCCGATTTCAGCTCCTTGAACCTGGCGGCTGCGGTCCAGGTCCTGGCGTATGAAGTGCGCATGGCGGTGCTGGGGGCGGCCGATGCGCCGGTCGCCGCCCCGGCCGAGCCCGGTTTCGGCGAAGCGCCGGCCAGCCATGCCCAGGTGGAAGGCCTGTTCGGCCAGCTTGGCGACACCCTCGATGAGATCGACTTCCACAAGGGCCGTGCACCCGAGTCGGCGATGCGCAAGCTGCGCCGCCTGTTCCTGCGCACCGAGCTGAGCGAACAGGAGGTGCGCCTGTTGCGCGGCATCCTGTCCGACGCACAGCGCATGGCGCGATTGGCGACGAATAAGCCCCTGTAAGCCGACGCAGTTCTCATTTTTTCGGGTAGTCTGTCTCGATTCCTTGGGGGGAGCGATGGGCTTGTCCGGACTGCGATGGCTGCTGCAGAGCGTAGTGCTGTGTCTGGCCATCGCCGCGATGACCGGCCCGGCATGGGCCGGACCGGCCCATGTCCTGGTGCTGGGGCGGATCAGCGACGACCCCAGGTCACACTATGCGCAACTGCAGCCCCTGCTTGATTACGTGATTCCCCGCATGCACGACGTCGGCATCACCGAAGGACGGATCCTGATGGCGCGCGATGCGCAGCAGATGGGCAGTTACTTGCGCCGCGGCCGTGTCGACTGGGTGACCGAGACGTCCGGTACCGCGGTTGCCCTGGGGCTGCGCAGCGGCGCGCGCCCGCTGTTGCTGACCGAGCGCAGCGGGGTGCGCGAGTACCACACGGTGTTCTTCGTGCGCCGCGACAGCCCGCTGCAGACGCTGGAAGATCTCCGCGGGCACACCCTGGCCCTGCAGAACGTGGCCTCCACCAGCGCCTACCTGGTGCCGGTGATGACCTTGCTCGAGCACGGCGAGACGCCGGAGATCCTGGCCTCGATCGGCGACGTCGCCGCACCGGATACGGTGGGTTACGTGTTCGCGCGTTCAGAGGCGAACATCGCCACGTTCGTGCATAAAGGCCTGGTGGATGCGGGGGCGGTGAGCAACGTGGACTGGTCCGATGGCAAGCGTATCCCGGCCAACTTCCTGCGTGATTTCCGGGTCATCCATCGCACCGAGCCGTATCCGCGCGCGGTCGAGATGGTGCGGGAGGGGCTGGATCCGCGGGTGCGCGATCGGCTCCAGCAGGTGCTGCTGGATGCCGCATCCGATCCGGTGGCGCAGCCGGCATTGAAGACATTTTTTGGTACGTCCGGGTTCCATCGGGTGGATGCGCAGATGCAGCACCGGTTGGATGAATTGAAACAAGGCTTGACGCGCGTGCGGATGGAAGTGGAATGAGTCGCTTGGGTTCCGGAATGCAGGCCCGCTTCGTGCTGGCGATGGGCGGCGCGATGCTGGTCGTGGTGGCGATCGTCGCCGTGGTGCTGGGGCGCCAGGCGACGATGCAGAAAGAGGTGCAGCACCTCAGCGGCACGGTCATCCATGACCTGTTCGATCGCAGCGTGCGCAGCCGTGGCGAAGCGCTGGCGCGCGAGCTGTCCGATGCGTTGGCCAATCCGCTGTACTACAACGACCTGGAGCAGGTCGGGGCGCTGGTCCGCAATACCTCCCGGCAGCAGGTGGTGCGCTATGTGCTGGTGTTCGACGAGAACGGCAGGCTGATCCACGACGGCACGGTGGATGTGCTGGAGTTCGGCCAGCCGATGACCGACCCGCTCGCGGCGGGCGCGGCGGGCGCGCGCGAACTGGTGGTCCAGCAGTCGCCCAAGGTGCTCGACAACGCGATGCCGATCATGATCGGCAACCAGCGGATTGGTGGGGTGCGCGTGGGCATGGCGCTGGACGATGTGCAGGCCATGGAACAGCAGGCCAACCAGACCCTGGGCGATCGCCTGCAGCAGGTCGGCAAGCGTCACCTGGGCTGGTTGCTGCTGATGCTTGGCCTGCTGGTCGGGATCGGTGCGGTGGTGATCATCTATGTGCAGCGCACCCTGGTCACGCCGATCCGCTGGCTGGCCGGCGCGGCACGCCAGATCGAGGCCGGTGATTACACCCTGCAGATGCCGGAGAGCCGGCGCCAGGATGAAGTCGGCGAGCTGATGCGCGCGTTTGGCCGGATGAGCCAGGCGATCGCCCGGCACGACCGCGAAGTGCGGCACATGGCCTATACCGATGCGCTGACCGGGCTGACCAACCGGCTGGCCTTCCGCGAGGCGCTGGACCACCGCCTGATGGCCGCGCGGGCCTCCGGTCACCGGCTGGGCCTGCTGTTCGCCGACATGGACGACTTCAAGCGGGTCAATGACACGCTCGGCCACGAGGCAGGTGACGAGGCGCTGCTGCAGTTCGCGCAGCGGATCAGCGCGGCCGTGGCCCAGGCCGGGGGAGACGAGGCGCTGTTGGCACGCTTCGGTGGCGACGAGTTCGTGATCCTGATCGGGGATGGCGATGTCGCGGCCGGCGCGCGCGCGTTGGCTGAGATCCTCGTGCGCGAACTGGGCAAGCCGCTGGTGGTGCAGGGCCGGGAGCTGTTCCTGGGTACCTCGATCGGCGTCACCCTGTTCCCGGACGACGCCGCCGATGCCACCACGCTGCTGAAGAACGGCGACATCGCGATGTACCAGGCCAAGATGGCCGGGAAGAACTGCTACCGCTATTACAGCCGGGCAATGGACCATGCGGTCGAGCGCCGCGTGCACATGGAGCAGGAGCTGCGCGGTGCCTGGGAACGGGGCGAGCTGCGGCTGGCCTACCAGCCGATCTTCCGCACCCGCGACCGCCGCATGGTCGGCGTGGAGGTGCTGCTGCGCTGGCAGCATCCCACGTTGGGCACAATTCCGCCGTCGGTGTTCATCGAAGTGGCCGAGCAGAGCGGCCTGATCGAAGTGATCGGCCCGAAGGTGCTGCGCGCGGCCTGTACCGAGGCGGTGCAGTGGCCGGCGGGTGCCGATGGGGAAGGGCTGTTCGTTTCGGTCAACGTGTCACCGCGCCAGCTGCGCGGCGGTGAGTTGCCGACCCTGGTCGCGGACTGCCTGCGCGACACCGGCCTGCCGGCTGCGCGGTTGCACCTGGAGTTGACTGAAACGGCGGTGATCGGCGATGAAATGCTGGCCGCCGCGCTGCTGGACAAACTCCACCGTACCGGGGTGAAGGTGTGGCTGGATGATTTCGGGACCGGCTTCTCCGGCCTGAGCCACCTGCGCCAGGTGCCGGTGGACGGGGTCAAGATCGACAAGAGCTTCGTGGCCGACATGCAGCGCGACCCGGACGACCTGGCCCTGACCACGGCGATCATCGCCATGGCCCACGCCCTGGGCATCACCGTGGTGGCCGAGGGCATCGAGCAGGAAGTGCAGTTCGACCTGCTGGCCCAGCGCGGCTGCGACCTGGCCCAGGGCTACTGGCTGAGCCATCCGGTCAGCGCGACCGAGGTGGTGCAGCTGCTCGAGTCGGGCAGCTGATTAACAATTAACAGGGACGGAGGTAGTTATTAACTACCCCCGTCCCGGTTTTAGACCCGGTCTTAGACCGGCCGCTTGCTGCTGTCGCCGGAGATCTCGCGGACCAGCTTGGGCACCAGGTAGCCGGACAGGCGCGCGGTGAGCTGCGCATGCAGGTCCTTGGCGATGTCGTCGGCCACCTCGAAATGGGCCACGCCCTCGACCCGGTCCACCTGGTACAGGTAGTAGGGCAGCACGCCGGCGGCGAAACTGCGCTCGCTCAGGGCCTGCAGTGCTTCGATCGAATCGTTGACCCCGCGCAGCAGCACCGCCTGGTTGAGCAGGGTGGCGCCGGTCCCGCGCAGGCGGGCCATCGCGGCATCGACCGAGGCATCGAATTCGTTGGCATGGTTGGCATGGATCACGAACGCCACCGGCCACGGCAGCGAGGCGATCCACTGCACCAGCTCGTCATCCACGCGTTCGGGCAGGACCACCGGCAGGCGGCTGTGGATGCGCAGGCGGCGCAGGTGCGGAATCTGCTGCAGGGCCTGGGTCAGTTCGGCCAGCTTGTGGGTGGCCAGCGACAGCGGGTCGCCACCGGACAGGATCACCTCGTCGATGTCCGGGTCCTGGGCAATGGCGTCGACCGCATCGCGCCAACCCTCACGGGCCGCGTTCTCGGTGCCGTAGTCGAAATGGCGGCGGAAGCAGTAGCGGCAGTTGATCGCGCAGCTGCCGGTGGTGACCAGCAGGGCCCGGCCGCGGTACTTCTGGATGACCCCGGTGGCCTTTTTGGCCGCACCGTCGCCCACCGCGTCCAGGCTGAAGCCTGGCACGACCTTCAGCTCGTCGGTGATCGGCAGGACCTGGCGCAGCAGGGGGTCATGGCGGTCGCCATGGCGCATCCGGGCCGCGAAGCCCTGCGGCACGCGCACCGCGAACTGGTCGGCCGCCTCGTCAGAGACCCCGAGCGCCACCGGATCCAGCCCCAGCTGCTGCAACAACGCGCGCGGGTCGCGGATCGCCTCGCGCCACCGTTGCTGCCAGCGGACGGGGGCGGCCAGGGGCGTGGCGGAAAGCTGCATGGAATGGGGGCCTGCGGTTATCATGTGGGTCAGAAATATCGCGTCACCCCACCGGTGTCGGTGGGATTTCCCATTCTATCCGGCTCGCCGCGCCTGCGCGGCGTTTGCCCATTCAGGAGTTTCAGCATGGCCACTGTTGGCATGAACGACGTCAAGAACGGGATGAAGATCCTGGTCAACAATGAACCAGCGGTCATCACCGAGACCGAATACGTCAAGCCGGGCAAGGGCCAGGCCTTCACCCGCATGAAGTACCGCTTCATCAAGTCGGGCCGCGTGGTCGAAATGACCATGAAGGCGACCGATGACGTGGAGAAGGCCGACGTCGTGGATACCAACATGGACTTCATGTACAGCGACGGCGAGTTCTGGCACTTCATGGACCCGGAATCGTTCGAGCAGGTCCAGGCCACCAAGGCCGGCATGGGCGGCGCCGAGAAGTGGCTGAAGGGCGAAGAGTCCTGCATCGTCACCCTGTGGAACGGCGAGCCGATCTTCGTCCAGCCGCCGAACTTCGTCGAGCTGAAGATCACCGAAACCGACCCGGGCGTCCGTGGCGACACCTCCGGCGGCGGCGGCAAGCCGGCCACCCTGGAAACCGGCGCGGTGGTCCGCGTGCCGCTGTTCGTCAACCAGGATGAAATCATCAAGGTCGACACCCGCTCGGGCGAATACTCCGCGCGCGCAGGCAAGTAATCCGGCTTCGCCGGATTACGGTAGAGCCGACCGTTGGT